>CABSFY010000164.1 GCA_902477055.1 uncultured Eubacteriales bacterium | reverse complement strand
TAGGTCAGCGTCTCCCATAGATTTGTCAGCGTAACGGTATCGCCAACCTGTAAGCGGTCTATATGCCGGAAGTAGTCCGCACCGCGCCAGCCCCGGTGCCCGGCGATGACCTGGATCGCACCCTTGTCTGCGGCGTTGCGGTACCTCTCCTTGCCTGTCGGACGGGAAGGCGCTAAAATATGACGATGACACCGTTTATCCTCGGGCGTTTTGCGCTGCCACATTCACCGTTGAAAAAACTGTAACCTGTCCACCGCTTTTTGCAACTTACTGGGTGAGAGCTCTTAAAGGAGGCCGTCATGGAAGACGAAAGAATCATTGATCTATACTGGCAGCGAAGTCAGGAGGCCATCTCCCGTACCGATGAAAAGTACGGCAGGCTTTGCACGAAAATTTCTCTCAATATCCTATCCAACGCGCAGGACGCGGAAGAATGCGTGTCTGATACATACATGGCCCTATGGAACAGCATTCCCCCACAGCGGCCAACGTGTTTTCAGGCTTTTGCGGCAGCCATTGTCAGAAATCTCAGCCTGATGAAGTTGCGGGAGCAGTACGCCCGGAAACGCGGCGGCGGTGAGTTTGATCTTGTATTGGACGAGCTGAAGGACACCATCGCTTCCGGTGATTCCGTGGAAGCGGAATGCGAGAGGAAGGAGTTTGCCGCGGCGGTCAATCAATTTCTTTGCACACTCTCAGCAGACGACCGAAATATCTTTGTGTGTCGCTACTGGTTCTTTGCTTCCATAGCGGACATTGCCTTGAGGTTCAAGTGTTCACAAAGCAAAGTAAAAACCTCACTTTTCCGAACCAGGCAGAAATTACGGCTATATTTATCTAAGGAGGGATTGCTATGACATCGTTTGACTTTCTGTCCGGGTTCAACAATATTGATCCGAAGTTTATACTGGATGCCATCGACCTGATGCAGACGGTTGAGGCATCTGATGCCGAAAAGGAGATTATGAACATGGAAAACTATACGATTCACAAAAAGAGACCTGTCAGAAGATCGGTACTGGTGGCGGCGGCTGTCATAGCGCTTTTGTGCGCCATGTGCGTGGGGGCCTACGCGGTGAATCTGTTTGGTATCAGAGACGCTGTGATGGGCAGCCAGATCGTTTCCGACAACTATGTGAACGGTGAATATGCAGGCAAAAAGCTGGCTGACGGAATGACCATCAGCATGCAGGGCTGCATCGGCTCCCCCGAATACGAGGCCTCCCGCGAGTTCAACGCCTTCTTCAGCTCCTACGAAGCAAACGGTTATAACGGAGATGCGCTGCACCAGCCTCTGGGCGACTGGGGCGAAGCCCATGGAAGGGTCTACAACGGTCTTTACACCGAAACACTGGTCAACAAGTTCCTTGAGATCAGCGAGAAATACGATCTCAAGCCGTGGGACGCTCTATACGAAGGCTCCGGATATACGAGCTTTTGCGAGATCATCGGCAGCGATGGCTTTTTGACGCTGGAAAGCCCGTCACGGCAGGGCGTCCCCGATTATCGGGTATGGAACGACGGCTCCTTCTCCTTCGGGGATGACTGGAGCACCGGCGGCGAG
>CABSFY010000163.1 GCA_902477055.1 uncultured Eubacteriales bacterium | reverse complement strand
TACCCCTGCCGAAGTTTTCTTCGAAGAATCTGTTGCACTTGCTTGACTTTCTGCCCTGTCAGCGTAGCTGACTGAGGGATTGCGTTCTTGCGCTTCGCGCAAGAACAGCGGGCTTTGCCCGCAATTGCTGGCACTTCATTCTTTGCTGCAAGCCATATTTCAGCGTGCGCCTGCGGGCGCGGGGCCCTCTCAGTCAGCCTCCGGCTGACAGCTCTCCCAGAGGGAGAGCCAAGGCGCTGCGGCGGAGCGCCGTTCCGCAAAATTGATACTATGTAATATACGAATTCCCATCCCCACGGAGAGGAGGTTTTGACGATGGATGATTTAACACCGGTGGAGCCGAGCTTTTTGGAGCAGCCACCGGAGCCGGTGCAGCCGCCGGATTCTTACGGAACAGGCAAACACCCCGGACAGCGGTCCCAGACACCGCTGATTCTGACTGTTGTTCTGCTGGGCCTGCTGCTGGCGGCAAATTTTGTCGCCGTGGTCGCGCTCGCGCGGCTGCGGAGTCAGGAGATCGTCCAACCAGAACAGCTGCAAGACGGTCTGAACCTGCTCTCTCCCTCGCCGACCGAGGCGGGCATGAAGGATACCGACCGCCGCGACGTTATGCACATCGGCAGTGAACAGAACGAGCTCTCCCTTCAGGAGCTGTACCAAAAGGTCAGTCCCAGCATCACCGTCGTCACCGCACGGTGCAGCAGCGGCGTGAACACCGGCACGGGTGTGATTCTCGACAGCGACGGCTATCTTCTGACCAACGCGCACACGGTCGTCGGGGCGCTGCGGCTGGAGGTCACGCTTTCGGACGGCACGGACTGCACCGCCGCCTTTGTCGGCATGGACAGCGAAAGCGATCTGGCCGTGCTGAAAATCGACACGGAGGGCCTGACCGCAGCGGAATTCGGCAGTGCCGACGGTCTGGCAGCCGGGGACAGCGTGGTCGTGCTGAGCAATCCCTTCGGCAAGACCCTCTCCGGCACGATGACCGAGGCGACGATCGCCGCCGTCAACGAGGATGTCGAAATCAGCGGTCTGCCGATGCGCGTGCTGCAAATCAGCGCGTCGGGGCTGAGCGGGGAGAACGGCGGCGTGGTCGTCAACCGCTCCGGCCAGGTCATCGGCATCGGCGTTCGCTCGGTCGCGGGCTATGCGTCCTTCGACAACGACGCAGGCGTTGGCTTCGCGCTTCCGGCGCAGGAGGCTCGGGGGCTGGTCAACGATCTGGTGACCCACGGCGGCGTAGAAGGACAGGCCTCGCTCGGCATCGAGGTGGCTGAAATTTCCCAGCCGCTGCGCATCTACTGGCACCTGCCGGAGGGCGTTCTCATCAGCCGCATCTCCCGCACCGGCAACGCCTATTCCGCCGGATTGCGGCGGGGCGATGTACTGCTGTCCATCGGCGATCGGACCGTAACGAGCCTTTCGGACTACGTGGACGCGCTCAGCAGCCACAACGCCGGCGACACCGTTCGCGTCACCCTCTATCGCGACGGCGTATACTATTACACCAACATCCCCCTCGACGAGGCCGGCTGAGTCGCCCGTCAAGACAAATCGAGTAGGAGGGGCCTGAATAGCCCCGGCC
>CABSFY010000162.1 GCA_902477055.1 uncultured Eubacteriales bacterium | reverse complement strand
CCGGGCGACTTCGGGACTTTCACCCTACAGAACGTGCGCTCACCGGGCGCACAGCAAAAAAATGACTCCCGCCGAGCAAATTGGCGGGAGTCATTTAATCTGTCAATTTTCTTCCGGCAGCTTGTTGTGCTTTTGCTGCTTCATCCAGATGTTCATCACCGTGCTGTGCGGGAGGAGCTTGGTGAGGCGGACCTGCCAGCGGACGCGGGCGCCGTGGATGGAAACGTCCTTTTTCGTGCGGTAGAGGTCCTTCAGCGCCGTGGCCATCACGTCGGCGGGATCATAGACCTTATTATAATACGTCACCGCGTCGTTGCTGGTCGTCAGGGCGTGGTCGAAGAACTCCGTCTTGACCCAGCCGGGGTTGACGGCCATCACGCGAATGCCGCGCGGGCGCAGCTCCCGCCCCAGTGCGCGGGTATAGCTCAGAACGAACGCCTTGGTCGAGCCGTAGACATTGATGTACGGCACGGGCTGGAACGCCGACAGCGAATCGAGATTCATCAGCTTCGCACCGCGGCGCATATACGGCAGCGTCAGCTCGGTCATGGCGACGAGTGCCTTACAGTTCAGGTCGATCATCCGCAAAGAATCGGCAAGCGGGATCTGATCGTAGCGGCCGAACCGCCCGAAACCCGCAATATTGGCCAGCAGGCCGACATTCGGCTTGACCGCGTCGAGCAGGTCGGCATAATGCTCCAGCGCGAGCGGGTCGGTCAGGTCGAGGCTGATCGGGCGCAGGGGCAGCTTGACCTCCTGCTGCAGCTCCTCCAGCCGGTCCGTGCGGCGGGCGATGACCCATACCTCCTCAAAGCGCTCCCAATCTGCAAGCTGGCGGACAAATTCCCGGCCCATACCGGAGCTGGCGCCGGTCACGATTGCAATTCGTTTCATTGGCATTGCCTCCTACTTATTTTATATCATTCGTACCACAAAATCCGTGCGCTGTCAAGTGCTTCGGCCGCACGGAAAAACTTTTTTCCTTCAGGTGTTGCGCTTTTTGCGGTTTTGATGTAACATAAGGACAGGAAACTAGATTCCGAAGGAGTGTGTATGCAATGATTAAACTTGATATTTCTAACGTTTGGGGCGCGCTCTCTCTGCCGGATATGCTGGCAACGGAGCAGGAGGTCTTTGACGCACATAAGCTGCTGACCGACGGCAAGGGGCTTGGCAGCGATTATCTCGGCTGGCTGAATCTGCCGACGTTTGAGGAAACGGACGAGCTGCGCCGCATCCGCCGCGCTGCCGAGCGCATCCGCAGCGATTCCGAGGTCTTTGTGGTCGTCGGCATCGGCGGCTCTTATCTCGGCCCGCGTGCGGCCATCGAGCTGGTCAAGGGCGCGAACCACAATCTGCACACCGGAGACCCGCAGGTATTCTTTGCCGGCAACAACCTCTCCACCCGCGCGTGGCAGGACCTCTGCGAGCTGCTGGAGGGTAAGGATTTCTCCGTGAACATCATCTCCAAGTCCGGCACCACGACCGAGCCGGCCATCGCCACCCGCGCACTGCGCTGGATGCTGGAGCGGAAGTACGGCGCGGAGAAGGCAAAAAAGCGCATCTACGTCACCACCGATCCCAAAAACGGCGCACTGCGCCAGATGGCGAAGGAGGAGGGCTATGAGAGCTTTATCATCCCACCCGATGTCGGCGGCCGCTACAGCGTGCTGACAGCGGTCGGCCTGCTGCCGATGGCCGTT
>CABSFY010000161.1 GCA_902477055.1 uncultured Eubacteriales bacterium | reverse complement strand
GGTCGTTTACGCCAACTCCGTCCTCGGCGCGCGCTGCAACCGCAACTCCGGCATCATTGACCTGATGGGCTCGATCGTCGGCTACGTCCCCTCCTTCGGTCTGCTGAAGGACGAGGGCCGCCGCGCAAGCTGGATCGTCGAGATTCGCACGACGAAAAAGCCGGAGGCGCAGCTCCTCGGCTCGGCCATCGGCATGAAGGTCATGGAGGATGTGCCTTTCATCCGCGGGCTTGACCAATGGCTCGGCGGCACGCTCGACGAGGCGGCCAAGACCTACCTCAAGGACTTTGGCGCAGCCACCGCGTCCAATGGCGCCGTCGGCCTGTACCATGTGGAAAACATCACGCCGGAGGCCGTTCAATATGGCGACGCGCTGGTGCAGAAGAACGCGAAGGTCTACGTCATCGACGACGCGGAGCTGAAGCGCGTTTACGACAGCTATCCCGTCATCTGGAAGAAGAAGGATGCCAAGCCGAAGCTCTGCTTCATGGGCTGCCCACACATGAGCTTAGAGCAGCTCATCTCGTGGACCGAGCGCGTGGAACAGGGTCTCGCCGCTGCGGGCAACAGCAAGGTTGTCATCCCCACGGTCTTTACCGCCGCGCCCGCCGTGCTGAAAAAGTTCCGCAGCACGCCCTATGCCGCCCGGCTGGAAAAGACCGGCGTTATCACCAGCTACATCTGCCCGCTGATGTACATGAATAACCCGCTGAGCTCCAGTATGCCCGTCATCACGTCGAGCAACAAGCTCCGCACCTACACCAGCGCGCGCTATTACACGGACGATGAAATTCTGGAACAGATCACAAAAGGAGGCGCAAAGGCATGAAACGAACCTTTCAGGGCAGAGTTGTCGCGCAAGGTAAGGTGACCGCCCCGGCGCTGGTTTCCCACGGCGGCCTGAACACCCTCGCCTCCTTCCAGAAGGCGCTGCAATTCGGCGACAAGAAGGCCACCTGCGGCGACCAGAACAACCCCGACCTCTACGGCAAGCAGATGCTCGGCACGGCGCTGTGCCTGCCGCGCACCATCGGCTCAACCACCGGCGGTCTGGTGCTTTACTGCGCCTGCTCGATGCAGCGCCGCCCGGCCTGTATGCTGTTCTCCGAGCCGATCGACTCGCTGGCTGCCGCCGGGGCCATTCTCTCCGACGTGTGGCTCGACGGCGAGGCTATGCCGGTCGTCGATTCCCTCGGCGAGGAATTTTTGAGCTACGTCAAGGATGGGATGCAGATCACCGTTGACGCAAGCGGGCTTGTAACAGTCGAGTAACAAGTCTTTTACTACCCACCTCACAAAAAATCCCCCTGTTTTTCAAAAAAGTTCGGAACGTTAAGCGAAGAATCACGTCTTATCCATAGACCCCACAAAAACAAGGAGGTAGGAAAATGAAAAAGCTTATCGCGCTTACCCTTTCCCTGCTGCTGCTTGCTTCGACGTTCGTTGGCTGCGCAATGTCGAGCGAGAAAATGGCGCAGGACAATGCTACTGGAGCGCCCTACGTGGAAGCGCCCTATGACGGCGAGTATGCCCGGGACGACGACTACGGCGTTCCGGCAGAATCAACGCAGACCGCCGCCGGGGCCGTCGCCGAAAACCGCAAGCTCATCCGCCGCGTTTCGCTCGGTCTGGAAACCGAGGAATATGACGTGCTGCTGTCCGCGATCTCCGACCGTATCGCGTCCTGCGGCGGCTACATGGAGGCGATGGAGGTCGACACGCGCTATTCCTCCAACAGCC
>CABSFY010000160.1 GCA_902477055.1 uncultured Eubacteriales bacterium | reverse complement strand
GAGCCGCGCCATTTCGCGGTAGACGCCCGCCAGCGCGTGATTTCGCAGGAGGCTCGTGCCGTAGGTGCCGGGGAGGAAGGAGAGCACCCGCTGCAGCCCCGTTCCAAAGGAGGAAATTGGCATATACGCGCCGCAGATAAAGCCGTAGCCGGCGCTGACGATGGTGCCGACGGCGGAGGCCTGTCCGTTTGTGCGCAGCGGGAAATTGATGCACGAGGAGAGCGCCACACCGAACAGCGTCAGCAGCAGCACGTCCGCAAACAGCGCCAGCACGTCGCCCGCCGTGAGGTACCAGCCTATTTTCCACAGGTACAGCAGGCTGATGCCGGTGGCGCAGAAGCTGATGATCAGCGTGCTCAGCGCGGAGGCGAGGAAATAGCTCAGTGCGATCGAGGAGCGCCGGACGGGGCTGACGGTGAGGTCGCGCCGCGCGCCGCTGCTCCTGTCCTGAATCATCAGCAGATTCGAGCAGAAGGCAATCGTGACGCAGCACACGGCAAGCAGCGAGGAGATCAGTTGTCCGCCGACCGTTGCGTCAATCAGCGTTTCGTCAACCGTAAGACCGGTCGGCAGAGCCGAAACGAAGCTGCTGCGATAGACGTTAGCAAGAAAGGTGACGTACAGCACCAGAAGGACGGCCGGCGTGATGAGCGAGGAGAAAAACATCCCCTTGTCCTTAAAGAACAGCTTGATGTTTCGACGCGTCAAATTATGAACAGCCGTCATTTTTCAGCACCTCCCGTCAGCTTTTTGCCGGTAACGGCAAGGAAAACGTCATCCATCTTGCCCTTGGTGATCTCGAAATCGGTGAATAGCGCAGGATACTCCACGATGAGCTTCGCGGCTGCGGCGGTGTTCGGGACGGAAACGCGAATCGCATCTCGAAGCACCTCAAAGGGCAGGCCGAGCGGCGCGATCGCCTCTGGGGCTTGACCGTAAAGCGTAATATAATCGCCGGTGTAGGCGTTCTTCAGCGCAAGCGGGGTACCCTCGGCGGAGATGCTGCCGCTATCGATGATCACGACGTAATCTGCGTCGGCCGCCTCCTCCATATAGTGCGTGGTGAGCAGGACGGTCATGTTTTCCTCCCGCCGCAGCCGCTGCACCACGTCCCACAGAAGCCTGCGCGTCTGCGGGTCAAGGCCGGTGGTCGGCTCGTCGAGGATCAGGACGTCGGGCTTGTGCAGCAGCGCACGGGCGATATCGATGCGCCGACGCTGGCCGCCGGAGAGCTTGCCGACCGTGCGGTTCAGCAGCGGCGCAAAGTCCAGCAGTGCCGCCAGCTCGTCAAGCCGCTTGCGGAAGGCCTTGCCGGTGATGCCGTAAAGCGCAGCGCGGCTTTGCAGATTATCGCGCACGGAAAGCGGCTGATCGAGGACGGAGCCTTGAAAAACGACGCCCAGCCGCCGCGTGACGGCCTCGAGATGGCGGTCGATGTCCTGCCCGCAGACGGTCACCGTGCCGCCGTCCTTTGCAAGCTGTCCGCACAGGATGGAGATGGTTGTGCTCTTGCCCGCGCCGTTTACGCCGAGAAAGGCGAACAGCTCGCCCTGCCGGACGTGAAAGGACAAATCCCGGACGGCATGGACATCCTCGAAGGCTTTGTCGAGGTGTTCAATTTCAATAATATGCTCCATAAAACCGCTCCTTCCTGAGGGAATTCACTGATATTTTAGAATAAAATACGGCCGCTGTCAAGAATTGAAGTAGTCAATAGTTAGTAGACACAAAATTTCTTAAGCCACCAGATCTGTTCT
>CABSFY010000159.1 GCA_902477055.1 uncultured Eubacteriales bacterium | reverse complement strand
CAAGAATAACGGGTAACGCCCGCCGAAGGCGACTTCAGGAAAAGTGCAACAGAGAAATACCGCTCTGCCGGAAACGACAGAGTAAGGGTGGAAAGGCGAGGTAAGAGCTCACCCGCCGCATGGGAACATCGCGGCGCTGTAAACTCTATTCGGAGCAACACCGTGGAGGAAGCACAGGTTGGCCCGACCGCTTCCGAGGAGGTGGCTTGAACGCGGCGGCAACGCCGCGTCTAGATAGATGGCTGTCGATTACAGAACCCGGCTTATAGTCCCGATCGCAAAGAAAAAAATCAACCGGAACCGGCCCGCGCCGATTCCGGTTATTGTTCGCCCAAACGGCGGTTGTTCTATGTGCAGAAGTTACAAAATGCTGCGTTACGATTCTAATCCGAGGGACTCGAGGGCGGCCAGGCGGAGGCAGGTGCAGAAGATGTCCATGGCTTGGCGCAGCTCGGCGACGGGCGGGAGGCTCGGCGCGATGCGGATGTTGCTGTCGGCGGGGTCGAGGCCGTAGGGGTAGGTTGCGCCCGCCGGAGTCATGACGACACCGGCCTCGGCGCAGAGCGCAAGCGCCCGTTTTGCCGTTCCCGGCATCGCATGATAAGACACAAAGTAGCCGCCCATCGGACGGGTCCAGCTCCCGATGCCCAGCGGCGCGATCTGGGTGTCCAGTGCGTCGAGGACGGCTTGGAATTTCGGCGCGAGAATTGTCGCGTGGCGGCGCATCAGCTCCAGCGTGTGTGCCTTGTCGCGCAGGTAGCGGACGTGGCGGAGCTGGTTGACCTTGTCGTAGCTGATGGTTTGGACGGCGATCAGGCCTTGCAGATATTTCTGATTTTCGACCGACGTCGCCATGACCGCCACGCCCGCGCCGGGGAAGGTGACCTTCGAGGTCGAGGCGAATTCGTAGACCATGTCGGCGTTTCCGGCCTCGCGGCAGAGGGTCAAAATGTCGCGGAACGGGACAAAATCGCCGAAAATTTCGTGGATACAGTACGCGTTATCCCACATCAGCGCGAAATCGGGCGCGGCGGGACGAAGCGCGGCGATGCGGTCGATCGTGCGGTCGGAGTAGACGATGCCGTCGGGGTTGGAGTACTTCGGCACACACCACATCCCCTTGACGGCGGGGTCGCGGACGGCCGCCTCGACCGCGTCCATGTCCGGCCCCTCGGCGGTCATGGGGATGGTGATCAGCTCCGCGCCGAAGGATTCCGTAATGCGGAAATGGCGGTCGTAGCCGGGCGCGGGGCAGAGAAATTTCACGACCGGCTCCTTCGACCACTGGCGCACGGAATGGCGCAGGCCGTGGGTGTAGGCCTTGGAGATGAGGTCGTACATGAGCGTCAGACTGGCGTTGCCGCCGACGAAGATTTCCTCCGGCTGCGTGCCGAGCAGCTCGGCAAACAGGCGCTTCGCCGACGGCAGACCGCCGACCTCGCCGTAGTTCCGCGCGTCGATCCCGTCGTCTGCGCAGTCGGCGGGGTCGGAAAGCACGGTCAAAATATCGCTTACCATGTCGAGCTGCTCCCGGCCGGGCTTGCCGCGTGCCATGTTCAGCTTGAGATGCAGCGACTTGTAATGCTCAAATTTTTCCAGCAGCGCGGCATATTCCGCCTGCCGCTCTGCGGGGGACAGATGCTTGTAAGACTTCATATTATCAACGACCTTTCGGAGAAATTATAATGGAAAAGCGGCGGGGGTGTTCTCTCTCGGTTAGCTTTCGGCTGTCGGGTCTTGCTGCCGCGAGGCGGCTTCGCTACCCTTTTCAGGGGAAGCCTCTGGCCGGTACGCACCCTCAAGGCTCCCTTGTGTAAAGGGAGCTGGG
>CABSFY010000158.1 GCA_902477055.1 uncultured Eubacteriales bacterium | reverse complement strand
CCCCGCCATACGGACGATGTTCTTTGGCGCGGCGGGCCGATGTGGAGAGCGGCTGCGGTCAGATGCGCCGCAGCTCGGCGCGGTTGCCGGTGGGGCCGGCGTGGATGGACGGGAGCTTCGGGTCGCGCAGCTCCTGCTGTTTTTCAGGCTGTTCCGGTCGTTTTTCCATAAAAAAATCCCCTCCGAGCCTAGCTTGCCCGAAGGGAGCGCATTTTATGTATCGCTTAATAGCGCAAAAAACGACGCAGCCGCAGCTCGGCGCGGCGCAGGGTGCGGCAGACCGTCGAACGGCTTACGCCGCGCCGGGCCGCAATCTCCGCCTGCGTGATGCCGTCAAAATAAACGGCCTGCAACAGCTCCCGCTGGAGCGGCGTCAGTTCGTTTTCCATCACCGCGCGCATTCGCCGAAGCTGCACCTCACGCGGCAAACGGATGTCAGAGTACTCAAAGGATATATTTTTCATCGCGATAGAAGCTCCTTTCATAGTAGTGTGTTGTCAGCTCCGCCAGCTCGTAGCACTGCGTCAGAATCGGGGAAAGCAGCGCAATCTCGTGGCGCAGGGCGGCGCGTTCATCCGGGGTTTCGGCGGTCCGCAGGCAGGCGCGCAGTCGCCGCAGCTTGCATCGCAGCACCTCCGCAGACAGCAGATACCCCTCCGCCAATGCCGACAGCTTCATTCCACCGGCACCAGCTCCGCGTGGAAAAACGCGCGGGCGTAATCGGACAGACAGGCCGGGCAGTACCAGCGGCCCTCAAGGAAATAGGCGAGCGTTCCCGTGGGCAGCTCCTCGCCGCAGCCTTCACACCAGCAAACAGGTTTGGATCCGGTCAACCGAAGTCACCTCCTCTCAGAATTCAGCTTATCCAAGCGAGGTGTCCCAAAACCGCAGTCACGAAAGCCGTTTCTCTTTGCGCTTTCGACAAAAAAGGAGATAAAAACGGAAAAATCGGGAGAATCTTTCTTTCTTTTGCTTCCAGTTTTTTCCATCTCTACACGGGCAGTGTACTACACGGTTTGTGTAATGTCAAGAACTTTCATTTCATTCGACAAAATCTCCCATAAAACGCGCAGTATTTTGTGGTACGCTGGATGTGGAAAGTGTTCCGATACCAGTGTGGAGAGCAATTTTTCGGAAACGGAGGCGCAGAGTATGCTGGGCAATCGGATTGCCCTGTTACGGAGAAAGGCGAATTTGTCGCAACGCGAGCTGGCGGCGGCACTGGAGGTCAGTCCGAGTGCCGTTGGAATGTATGAGCAGGGGCGGCGCGTCCCGGCGGCGGAGCTTCTGGTGGCCATAGCGGCCCTGTTCGGGGTCAGCACGGACTATCTGCTCACCGGCATCGATCGCGAACGGCTGGTCGAGGCGCTGCGGTCGCGGACAACGGGGGAAAACGGTTGTCCGCCGTCGCGGGAGGATGCGGCGTTGATCGTCGAGGGGCTTTTGCAGTTGACGGCGCGCGAAAAATCGGCTATCATGGAGAAAAACGGGGGTGAGGCCATGAGAACCGACGAAGAATTCATGCGCGAGGCGCTGGCGCTGGCGCAGGAAGCGGCGGACGAGGGCGAGGTGCCGGTGGGCTGCGTGATCGTGGATGGGGAGCGCATCGTCGGCCGGGGCCGGAACCGGCGCGAAACGGCAAAAAACGCCCTGTCTCATGCCGAATTGGAGGCCATCGACGAGGCCTGCCGGACGCTCGGCGGCTGGCGGCTGTGGCGATGCACGCTTTATGTGACGCTGGAGCCGTGCCCAATGTGCGCCGGGGCGATCATCAACGCCCGCATTCCGCGCGTGGTCTACGGTGCGCCCGATGCGAAGGCCGGGTCCTGCGGCAGCCTGACGAACCTGTTCGCCCTGCCCTATAACCACCGCCCGGCCGTCACCGCCGGCGTGTGCGAAGCGGAGGCGAAGGAGCTGCTACAAAACTTTTTCCGCAAGCTCCGGGAGAATCCCCCCATCCGGACATGGAAAAAACCTACCACCTAGGCAGAGCCCGCGCCGCTGGCAGCAGCGATGAGGGAATAGTGAATAATAGCGTAGGGACGGATGGCTATAGCGCAGCCGTTGGCGGCTTTGCCGCCTTACGGATGCGGCATGCCC
>CABSFY010000157.1 GCA_902477055.1 uncultured Eubacteriales bacterium | reverse complement strand
TCGTTGGCAAGGTCGGTGTTGATGCAGGAGATCAGCAGCTCATTGGAGAAGTTGCCGTCCGAGCCGAACGGGAACGAGCGCAGCAGGAAGAAACGCAGCGCGTCGGCGGTATAGCGTTCGGCCAGCAGGTACGGATCCACGACGTTGCCCTTGGACTTGGACATCTTTCCGCCGTCGAGCAGCAGCCAGCCGTGGCCGAACACCTTCTTCGGCAGCGGCATTCCCATGCTCATGAGCATCGCGGGCCAGATGATGGAATGGAAGCGGACGATCTCCTTGCCGACAAAATGCACGTCGGCGGGCCAGAATTTTTCATAGTCATCGTAGCGGTCGTTCATGAAGCCGAGCGCCGTCGTGTAGTTAAACAGCGCATCGACCCAGACGTAGACGACATGGCCGGGGTCGAAATCGACCGGCACGCCCCACGTAAAGCTCGTCCGGGAAACGCAGAGGTCCTCCAGACCCGCGTCGATGAAGTTGTTGACCATTTCGTTCACGCGGCTGCGCGGCTCAAGATAGTCGGTGTTGACCAGCAGCTCACGCACGGGCTGTGCGTACTTCGACAGGCGGAAGAAGTAGGCCTCCTCCTCGGCGGGCTGGCATTCGCGGCCGCAGTCGGGGCATTTGCCGTCCTTGAGCTGGCTCTCGGTCCAGAACGACTCGCAGGGCGTGCAGTACATTCCGGTGTATTTTCCCTTATAGATGTCGCCATTCTCGTACATCTTCTTGAAAATTTTCTGGATGGCGGCAACATGATAGTCGTCCGTCGTGCGGATGAAGCGGTCGTAGGAGATATTCATCAGCCTCCACAGATCGAGCACGCCCTTTTCGCCCGTGACGATGTTGTCCACGAACTGCTGCGGGGTGATCCCGGCAGCCTTGGCGCGATCCTCGATCTTCTGGCCATGCTCGTCCGTGCCGGTCAGGAACATCACATCGTAGCCGCGCAGGCGCTTGTAACGCGCCATCGCATCCGTCGCAACCGTGCAGTAGGTGTGACCGATGTGGAGCTTATCCGAGGGATAATAAATCGGCGTGGTGATATAAAATTTCTTCTTACAGGCTTCGCACATAAATTCTTCCTCCTAGAAAACCGTCAGTGCCGCAAAAAACGCACCGTTTTTCCATATTCTATGATATAATAACACACACGAAAACAAAGTGCAACGCTTAAAACGGAGGGAATCCAAATGAAATCTCTGATTGCCGCCCTGCTGCTCGCGCTGCTGCTGACCGGCTGTGCCGCGATGCCGCAGCCCATGACCGCACCGCCCTCGGAATCCGAATTTGAAACCGCTGCGCCTGCCCCGTCCGCATTGATCGAAAACAGCGCTTGGGCCGCTTACGGCGCGGCGGAAGATGCGCTGGCCGTGGTCGTCAACGCGCCGTTCAAGCAAGAGCTGACCGCGACGGACACGTGGTTCGAGGGCGAATACGAGCTGGCGTACATTATCCCGCGGTATGTCGGGAGTTATGTAAACCTCTACCCGGTCACATGGGACGAAACGACCTTTGAGGAGGTCGTCGGCGACAAGGCCGTCCAATCGACGTACGCCGCCGACGGATGCATCATCTTCAGCGAGCTGATGCGGCCGGAGGGGATGGCGCAGTACTATCTGGAGGTCGAGGCCCCGGACGGCACAAGAGCCGGCCTGCTGCTGACCTACAACGGCAACACCGGCACCCCGCCGGAGGAATTCCTCGCGCCGCAATAAGATTGATCCGATACAATAAAGGTATGCGCAATGGCAGTTGCAGATCAGCTCCGCTCGCTGCGTAGGGGCCGATGCCCTTATCGGCCCGTGCAGGCACTGTCGAACATCGTTCGTAGGGCGGGATGCCCCCATCCCGCCGTTGCTGGCACTATCGTTCATCGCGCACGTCCGTCCTTTGCGTAGGGGCCGATGTCCTCATCGGCCCGCTGCTGGCACTTCCGGTTTTAATCCAACTCCAAATGAATCATAAAAATGACCGTCCACGCCGTAGGGAGCGGTCATTGACCGCCCGTCGCTGGCAGTAACGATTCGTGAATAGTGAATCATATCATTCGGTGTGCCTTCGGCACGATTGAAATTTCGCGCCAAAGGCGCGAAAACAACCCATCCCTCAGCCTTCGGCTGACAGCTTCCCTTGCACAGGGAAGCCCTTGGATGGTACGCAGTCAAAAGGCTCCCTTGTGCAAAGGGTAGCGAAGCGGCCTCGCGGGAGTGAATGACATGCCGGTGGCATGTCAGAGC
>CABSFY010000156.1 GCA_902477055.1 uncultured Eubacteriales bacterium | reverse complement strand
GAGTGTGCGTAGCACACGGGATTCCTGATTAAATGTTTTAATCAGGAATCAGTATCAGAGCGCAATGCCGAAAAGGACGGGGGAACGGATTGCCGCGTCGCTCCGCTCCGACCGGCAAGCGGAGTGGCCGCATCCGTAAGCCGGCAAAGCCGCCAACGGCTGCGACATCGCAATGACAAGACGGGGAGCTGCGATGATAAACAGGGCCTCGCAATGATAAGACGAAAGGCGGATTTCCAATGCCTGAGCATCCCCCGGCGGGGGATGCTTTTCTGCCGGGGGAAAAGTACAAAAAACGTCGAATCCCCGGAAAAAAGCATTGACAACGGCGACGTTTATTGATAAAATCGTATCGGTAAATATAGGGCGAAATTCGCCCAATTTTTGTGCCTATGTGCAAACAGGAGGAAATCATGAGCCAAGAACGCTACATCACTGTCGAACAGATGGAGGAAGCGACCGCTGCCCTTCTGGAGAACGGCAAGAAGGTCGGCGCCGATAGCTGGCAGCAGCGCGCCAAGAATCAGACGCCGCACTGCGGTTTCGGCGAAGGCGGCACCTGCTGCCGTATCTGCTCGATGGGACCCTGCCGTATCACCCCGAAGGCCCCGCGCGGCATCTGCGGCTGCGATGTCCACGGTATCGTCGCCCGTAACTACCTGCGCTTCACCGCCGGTGGTTCGGCAACCCACTCCGACCACGGTCGCGAGATCTGCCACACCCTCTATCAGACCAGAGAAGGCGGCAACTACACTGTCAAGGACCCCGAAAAGCTCAAGCGCATCGCGGGTGAATGGGGCATTGAGACCGAGGGCAAGGACATCTACGACCTCGCGCATGAAGTCGCCGAAACCGGCCTGATGGAATACGGCAAGCCCTTCGGCGTGCAGCGTTACCTGAAGCGTGCTCCCGAACATACCCAGAAGCTGTGGCACGACGCGGAGATCGAGCCGCGCGCCATTGACCGCGAGGTTTCGCAGTCGCTGCATATGACCCATATGGGCTGCTCGTCGCTGCCCGAGGCGCTGATCCGTCAGGCCCTCCGCGCCGGTCTTTCCGACGGCTGGGGCGGCTCCATGATGGGCACCGAGTTCTCCGACGTCCTGTTCGGCACGCCGAAGCCCGTTGACACCACCGCCAACATCGGCGTGATGGAAAAGGACATGGTCAACATCATCGTCCACGGCCATGACCCGTCGCTGTCCGAGATGATCGTGTTCTACGCCAACGATCCGGAGATGATTGCGCTGGCCAAGAGCGTCGGCGCAAAGGGCATCAACATCGCCGGTGTCTGCTGCACCGCCAACGAGGTCGCCATGCGTCACGGCATTCCGATGGCCGGCAACTTCCTGTCGCAGGAGAATGTCGTCCTGACCGGTGCCTGCGAAGCCATCGTCGTGGACGTGCAGTGCATCTTCCCGGCCCTCGGCCCGCTGTCGAAGTGCTTCCATACGAAGTTTATCACCACCTCTCCCATCGCGCGTATCCCCGATTCCGAGTTCATCCGCTTCTCCTCCGAGTCCGCGGGCGAAAATGCAAAGGCGATCGTGAAGATGGCCGTCGAGAACTTCAAAAACCGCGACCAGTCTCTCGTCAACATTCCGCAGCAAAAGACGAAGGCCACGGTCGGCTACTCCGTCGAGGCCATCAAGGGCTGCCTCGATACCGTTACGAACAGCCACGTTGACGTGACCGGCACCACCAAGCCGCTGGTCGATGTCGTCAAGTCCGGCGTTCTGCGCGGCGCTGTGGCGATGGTCGGCTGCAACAACCCCAAGGTCCGCCCCGACACCGCGCACATCGAGCTGATGAAAAAGCTCATTAAGAATGATATCATCCTCATCGTTTCCGGCTGCTCGGCACAGGCTGCGGCAAAGGCCGGTCTGATGGACAAGGAGGCCAAGGAGCTTTGCGGCGAGGGCCTGAAGCGCGTCTGCGAGCTGGTGAACATCCCGCCGGTGCTCCACATGGGCTCCTGCGTCGATATTTCCCGTATGATGATCCTTGCCTCTGACATTGCCAAGGACTGGGGCTGCAACATTTCTCAGGTCCCCGTCGTCGGCTGCGCACCGGAATGGATGTCGGAGAAGGCCGTTTCCATCGGCAACTACGTCGTCGCTACCGGCATCGAAACCTTCCTCGGCGTTGACCCCTATACCAAGGGTTCCGAAGAAGTTACCGCGCTGCTGCAGGGCGAGCATGGCATCAAGGATTGGGTCGAGGCCCGCTTCGTCGTTGAAACC
>CABSFY010000155.1 GCA_902477055.1 uncultured Eubacteriales bacterium | reverse complement strand
CCGGCACAACCCAATTATTTGCGTTTTGTCTCTACCCCAACTATTGACATAGAGCTACTTTTATTCAGAAACGATCGCGATATGCACCTCGTCGAGCTGCTTCTGTTCGACGGTGGACGGTGCGCCCATCATGACATCCTGCGCGTTCTTGTTCATCGGGAACGGGATGATCTCGCGGATGGACTCCTCGCCCGCCAGCAGCATGACCATGCGGTCCACGCCCGGCGCGATACCGGCATGAGGAGGTGCGCCGTAACAGAATGCATTGTACATGGCCGGGAACTTCGCCTTCACGTCGTCCTCGCCGAGGCGGACCAGCTCGAAGGCCTTGATCATGATCTCCGGGTCGTGGTTCCGGACCGCGCCGGAGGACAGCTCCACGCCGTTGCAGACAAGGTCGTACTGGAACGCGTTGATGGTCAGGGGGTCGATCTCGCCGCGCTCCGCCTTTTCGAGAATTTCGAGGCCGCCGTTGGGCATGGAGAACGGATTGTGGCAGAATTCCAGCTCGCCGGACTCCTCGCCGATTTCGTACATCGGGAAATCGACAATCCAGCAGAACTCGTAGCGCTCGGTATCCATGTGGCCGGGGACGGCCGCGCCGAGGAGCTTGCGCAGGACGCCGGCGGTCTTTTGGGCCGCGCCCTTCTTGCCCGCGGCGACACCGACGAGGCAGCCGGGCTTGAGCTTCAGCGCATCGATGACCGCGTCCTTGCGGTCGGCGAGGAACTTCGCGATGCCGCCGCTCAGCTCGCCGTCCGCGCCGAGCTTGAACCACATCGGCTTGGAGCCGGAGATGACCTCCGTCTCGGCGACGAGCTTATCGATCGCCTTGCGGGGAAGGTCACAGCCCTCCACGACGATGGCCTTGACGGTGTTGCCCTCGGCAAAGGGCGCAAAGTCGATGCCCTGCACGAGCGCGGTCATGTCCTCGACAACGAGGTCGATGCGCAGGTCGGGCTTGTCCGAGCCGTACTTTTCCATCGCTTCCAGATACGGAATGCGGCGGAACGGCGCGGTGGATGCAATGTTATACTTGCCATACTTGGCAAAGATCGGAGGCAGCACGTCCTCTAAAACAGCAAAAACGTCGTTCTGATCGGCGAAGGCCATCTCCATATCGAGCTGATAGAACTCGCCGGGGCTGCGGTCGCCGCGGGCGTCCTCGTCGCGGAAGCACGGTGCGATCTGGAAATAGCGGTCAAAGCCGGAGGTCATCAAAAGCTGCTTGAACTGCTGCGGGGCCTGCGGCAGGGCGTAAAACTTGCCGGGATGCTTGCGAGCGGGGACGAGGTAGTCGCGCGCGCCCTCCGGGGACGAAACGGTCAAAATCGGGGTCGTGATCTCCAGGAAGCCGTGCTCGGTCATCGCCTGGCGCAGGGCGGCGACAACGTTACAGCGCAGGACGATGTTTGCCTTAACCGCCGGGTTGCGCAGATCGAGATAGCGGTACTTCAGGCGGACGCTCTCGTCGGCATCGCGGCTGCGGTTGATCTCAAACGGCAGCTCGTTATAGCGGCAGCGGCCGAGGATTTCGATCTTTTCGGGAACGACCTCGATCTCGCCGGTGGGGAGCTTGGGGTTCTTCGACGCGCGTTCGCGGACGACACCCTCGACGGAGATGGTGGACTCCTTATTCAGGCCCTTGATGCGCTGCATCATTTCTTCCGTTTCGATGACGATCTGCGTCGTGCCGTAGAAGTCGCGGAGGACGACGAAGGCAAAGTTGCTGCCGACGGTGCGGACGTTTTCCATCCAGCCAACGAGCTTCACGGACTTCCCTGCATCAGTCAGCCGTAGCTCGCCGCAGTGATGGGTGCGGGATTGGAACATATGACATTACCTCTCTTTGTGGAATGGTTTTTGATTTTATTATAGAACAATTTGAAACAGCAAGGGATCCTTGGGGTACACTTGGGGAAAAATCACTCGCGGAGGACGGGTTGGTTTTGGGCGGCTTGGGCGAAGGCGGAAATCAAATTGGCGGCTTCGTCGTAGGACAGGAGCTGCTGTTCGCCGGTGGCGAGGTCCTTGACGGCGCATTTTTGCTGTGCGATCTCATCCTCGCCGAGGAAGATAACATAGCGGATGCCGAGCTTGTCGGCGTATTGGATTTTCGCCTTAAATTTCTTCTGCTCGCAATAAAGCTGCGTGCGCAGGTCGTGGCTGCGCAGGAAGGTGGCCAGCGCAATGGCGGGCGCGAGGTCCTCGCTCATGGGGACGATCATGCAGTCGGCGGGCGCAGTGGGCAGGTCGGGGT
>CABSFY010000154.1 GCA_902477055.1 uncultured Eubacteriales bacterium | reverse complement strand
CGGCTGGCGGGCGTTGCGGAGGAGGAATTCTACCGCCTCGTCGCGGTCGGAACGGGCAACTGGTTCTGCGAATGGCTGCCGGACGACTATCTGGACAGCGCCCTTCGAGCGGATGACCCTGTATCGCCCCAGCCGCTCGTCGAGTGCTTTAACGAAACGATCGGGGACGAGTACGTGCATCGCGCGGTCCCATATTTGAATGACGACGGGGAGCTGTGGTTTGCGGGCTATGTGCGTCAGATGGCAGGCGCGACCTACCGCACCGTGCTGCTGCCGTGCGAGCAGCCGGAGGAATTCTCGCCGTTTTATACGCAGGTGCAGGCACTGGCTTCCGAGAGCGTTGACACGGAAAATTAAAACGAGAACGACCATGAAAACGAAGGGTAAGTATTTCTTATCAGCATTGCTGATTATCGCAATGTTGCTCAGCGGGTGTGCATCGGTCGCGCCGACGGAGGGAACGACCGAGCCGCCGGTAACGGATGCCCCGGCGACGGAAGCGCCGACGACAGAGGCCCCGGCAACAGAGGCTCCAACGACGGAAGCGCCGACGGAACCCGTTGTAACGGAGCCGATCACGCGGGAAAACATTGTAACGGATGCGCACCGGGATGTAAAAACATTCGATGACGGTGAGGTCCTCCATGCGTTCCCACAGATCAATCTGATTTGGGACTATGCGCAAGAGATCAACGAGAAAATTCGACAAGAATTCGAGGGCAGGTTAAATGATGAGGGGGTAATGAATTGGTATGGAGAGTACTCCTACCAATACTATGTTTATGAAGATATTTTGACTGTAATTCTCCGGAATGCGAGTGGTGAGTCGATTGCCGATAGGGAAGGCTTTGACATCGCTGAGGCGTATCAGGTCTACCGGCTGCATATCAGCGACGGCAGCCCGGCCACGACGGAGGAAATTCTGGCGCTGGCTGGCGTGACGGAGGAGGCGTTCTACAAGCGCGTCGAGGTCGGAACAGGCAACGCATTTTGTACCTTCTTTTACGAAGATGCATGGGAAAATTACTTGGCGGCAGGGCCACTGGAGAACGATCTTTTCCTCCTAAAATTCCGTCAAACTATTTCGGAGGAAAACGTCCATCGGGCGATTCCGTACCTGAACGACGACGGCGAGCTGTGGTTTATGGGGTATGTGTGCCAAATTGCCGGTGCGGATGACCACTGCGTTCTCCGGCCCTACGAGCAGACGGAGGAAATTTCGCCGCATTACGAGTATATGCTGGCGCTGGCCGCTGAGGCCGACACGACAAATTAGAAAGGAGAATTGCAATGAAGGTCAAGTATCTTGCTGCGGCGTTGCTGATAATCGCATTGCTGCTCGGCGGGTGTGCTTCGGCCGTGCCGACAGAGGGAACAACCGAGCCGCCGGTAACGGATGCTCCGGTGACGGAAGCGCCGACGACAGAGGCCCCGCCAACGGAGGCGACCGAGGCGACGACAGATGAAGCGCTGGCCGAGGCACGCCGCAGAGAAAATCTGCCGGAGGTCGTGCGGGAGCTGGAGGATTTCCTGCCGGAGCTGGTCGGGCCGGGAAACGATGCTGCGCAGATCGGGCAGGCGATCGATGAAAAATACGGCGAACAAAAGGCCGATGACGGGACATTTGTGCTGGAACAAGACGATATGCATTCTTATTCGTTCGCGTACTGGGTCAGCGGGGATATCCTGAGTGTGGTCGTTCGCGACGCTTCGGTCTACGTCATCGAGGACAGAACGGGCTTTGATATTGGCGATTACTATTATGTCTATACGTTACACATCAGCGACGGCACACCGGCAACGCAGGAGGAGCTTTTGAAGCTGGCGGGCGTGACGGAGGCGGAATTCTATCAGCGCGTCACAGTCGCGGCGGGTGATGCGGCCTGCACATTCTTCCCGGATACAGTGGTCGAGGAATATTTGGCGGCGAAGGATCCGAGTACGACGCTCCCGGTCGAGAGCTTCCGCGCGTCGATCGCGGAGGAATCCGTGTATCGCGCGGTCCCGTACCTCGACGACGAGGGCAAGCTGTGGTTTGCTGCCAAAATCAGTCACTTAGTTGCAGCCGGCATCCACATGGTCCTGCGTCCCTACGACCAAACAGAACCCCTCTCGCCCTACTACGACCGCATCCGCGCCCTCGCCGCAGAAGTAACCGCGAAGGAATGAAAACCCCCGCGCCGCAGGCGCAGGTTGCGATTTTGGTTGCAGCAAAATCAAAGCTGCTGCACGGGCCGATGCACCCGCAAGGGGTATGCCGCAT
>CABSFY010000153.1 GCA_902477055.1 uncultured Eubacteriales bacterium | reverse complement strand
GACTGCCCCTCTCTCCTTCCGTCACGGCTTCGCCGCGCCACCTCCCTCACAGAGGGAGGTTTTTCGACTGCATACCATTCAAGGGCTTCCATGCAGAAAGTAAGCTGTCAGTCGCAAGCTGAGGGAAGGGTTGTTTTCGCGCCTTTGGCGCGAAATTTCAATCGTGCCGATAGGCACACCTCCACTGCTCACTGGCCACGATTTCCTCATTGGTACT
Organism: uncultured Eubacteriales bacterium; assembly: GCA_902477055.1. Lineage (GTDB taxonomy): Bacteria > Bacillota > Clostridia > Oscillospirales > Oscillospiraceae > JAZOXB01. The sequence continues at coordinate 2,288 of CABSFY010000153.1, read as the reverse complement.
GCCAGCAACGGGCGGTCAATGACCGCCCCTACGGCGTAGAACGAGCTTCGGACGCGGAAAACGGCAGTGCCTACGCACGGCGGGGTCGGGTGACCTCGCTCTACGGACGGTTTTCGATACTGCCCGGTCCGTGCGGTCTCGGCTTTTATCTTTTGCCTTCCCTCTCGGCCAGCAGCAGGCGGTCGGTCGGCGACAGTGGGAAAAGAAGCACGGTTCCATCCTTCCAGACGGCCTCGCGGTATTTGTCCGGCCCGTCCAGCTCGGTAAAATCGCGCACGATACAAGGCGGAACGAACGCGCGGCCCAACGTCTGCGCATCGAAATATTGCTGCTTCATGCGGAACACGTGTTCCCGCGCCCGCCATTTGCGAACCAGGTCGAAAAACACACCGTCCCGGCTGACGACACGGATAAAACGATAGTCCGGACACAGCGTCAGCGTATCATACCGAACAGGCTCCATGATCGATTCCCCTCTTTTGATTGGTTATGGAATAACATTACATTCATTTTAACCAATCACCGCCGGATTGTCAACGCCGCCGCAGCCTTTTTTGTTGATTTTTCGCCAAACGGAACTAGCGTCAATCCTATAGTCGTACTTCCGGGAAGTATTCTTCGGCGAAATCTACGTGGGGGACCCGGAAGGTTTTGCCGTTCAGGGCAGTCAGGCTGCCTGCATCGGTGGTGAAGCAGAAGGTCAGGCGGTAGGAGTACAGCGCCTGATAGGTCCGCTCGGCGTGGCGGCCGGTCTTGCCGTATTTGCCGTCGCCGAGGAGGGGGTGTCCGGCGTGGGCGAACTGGGCGCGAATCTGGTGCGTCCGGCCCGTGATGAGTTCACATTCCACCAGCGCCAGCCCGTTTTTGACGGCGAGGGTCGTGTAGCGCGTTTCGCAGGAGCGTGACCCCTTTTGCGGCGTATCGGTGACATAGACGCGATTTTTCGCAGCATCCTTGAACAGATAGCCCTTCAAACTGCCGTTTTTCGGCTTTGGGCTGCCCTCAACGATGGCAAGATACCGCTTGTCCAGCTCGCGGTCCTTGATTTTTTGATTCATAACGCGCAGCGCCTCGGCGGTTTTCGCCGCGATGACGATACCGCCGGTGTTGCGGTCGATGCGGTTGCACAGGGCGGGCGTGAAGGCGTTTTCCTCGCGCGGCTTCCATTCCTTCTTCTGATATAAATACGCCTGAATGTGGTCGATGAGCGTTTTGCCCGGCACCGCGCCGTCGTGCGGGTGGACGGCAACGCCCGGCGCTTTGTCCACCAGCAGGATATTTTTGTCCTCGTAGACGATACTGAGCTGCGGCGTGGCGACGGTCAGATAGGCGTTGTCTGCCGAGAGCGTATCGAAAAATTCGTCGTTGATATACAATTGCAGCACATCGCCCTCGCACAGGCGGGTGTCGCGGTCCACGCGCTGGCCGTTGCGCTTGATGCGCTTGAGGCGGAGATATTTTTGCGCCAGCGAGGCCGGCAGCAGCGGCACCGCCTTGGCAAGGAAGCGATCGACCCGCTGCCCCGCATCATTTCGACCGATTTTCAGCTCCTTCACGGCCCTCGCCTCCCTTCCGTTCCTACTATGCGGGAAAAAATCGCGAAAGTCAAGCAGATTTTATAAGAAAAAGCAAAAAAGCATTTGACATCCGGGGCGAAAGCCGTTATAATATCTCCTGCACGACTATGAAACAGGGGATTTCTATGCTGCTAAGGTTGTCAAAAATCATCGCAACGCCGGATAGTGCGCTGCCGTTTCAGACGGAGCTTGACCTCTCCGGGTTAGAGTTCGGTGGTTCCTGCCCCGTCAGCGAGCCGGTCCGCGCGACCGGTACGGTGCGGAATGTTGCGGGTGTCCTGATTCTGGAGGCCACGCTGACTACAACGCTCCATGCCGTCTGCGACCGCTGCGCAAGCCCCTTCGAGCGTGCCGTTTCCTATCCGGTCAAGGCGGTGCTCACCCGCGAGCTGGAAAACGAGGACGAGGCGGATGTCTGGACGTTCCTTTTGCAGGACGACTGTGCTGACCTTGACGAGATCCTCACCACCGCGTTCGTCCTAAACATGGATTCCAAGCTGCTGTGCAAGCCAGACTGCAAGGGCCTGTGCTTCCGCTGCGGCAAAAATCTGAACGACGGTCCCTGTGACTGCCGTCCTGAAACCGATCCCCGTTTGGCTGTCCTTGGGCAGCTTTTGAAGGATAAGAAATAACTCTGACCAAGGAGGTGTCATTCATGGCTGTTCCCAAGTGTAAAGTTTCCAAGGCAAGACGGGATAAGAGACGCAGCTC
>CABSFY010000152.1 GCA_902477055.1 uncultured Eubacteriales bacterium | reverse complement strand
CCGCCGTAGGTATCGACGATGATCTTCCGGCCGGTCAGACCGGTGTCGCCGACGGGGCCGCCGATGACAAAGCGGCCGGTCGGGTTTACATAATATTTTGTGTTGCCGTCGAGCAGGCGGGACGGCAGATTCGGACGGATAACCTCCTCGATGACCGCCTCGCGGAGCGTTTCAATGGCAATGTCCGCCGAATGCTGCGTGGAAACGACGACGGTATCGATGCGGCTGAGCGAGCCGTCGGGGTTATACTCGACGGAAACCTGGCTCTTGCCGTCCGGGCGGAGCCACGGCAGGCGGCCGGACTTCCGCGCGGCGGTCAGCGCCTTGGTCAGATTGTGCGCAAAGGAGATCGGCGCGGGCATCAGCTCCTTCGTTTCGTCGCAGGCAAAGCCGAACATCATGCCCTGATCGCCGGCGCCGAGCGTATCGGCCTCGTCATAGGAGCTGTCAACGCCCATGGCGATATCGCCGGACTGCTCGTCAATGGCGGTCAGCACGGCGCAGGTGTGACCGTCAAAGCCGGCGGCGGGGCTGTCGTAGCCGATCTTGCACAGGGTTTCGCGCGCGACCTTGGGGATATCGACGTAGCAATGGGTGGAAATTTCGCCCATCACCACCACCATACCGGTCGTCGCCGCGCACTCACAGGCGACGCGGGCGGTGGGGTCCTGCGCCAGAATTGCGTCCAGAACACCGTCGGAGATCTGGTCGCAGACCTTGTCGGGATGTCCCTCGGTCACGGATTCGGAGGTAAAAATACGTTTTTGCATGGTAGGCTTCCTTTCTTTTTCGTGAAATTCTTTCAAAACCTACCGATACAAAAAATACCCTGCCTCGACAGGGTACAGGTTTTGTCCTCATCTGTCGATTTCTCGCCGGAATTGGCACCTTGCTTTCGCAGGTTGTCGGGCTTCATAGGGCCGGTCCCTCCGCCACTCTCGATAAGGTTATGAAATTACTGCTAATAATAGCACTATTTTTGCATAAAGTCAAGAGCAAATCATGGATTATTATACATTTACAGTGCGATACAAAAAGTTTACATTTCCCCTCCGGTTTTGGGTGTTTACACCCGCATCGTTTTATGCTATACTATGCAGAAGTTATGGAGAAAAGGAGGCGCTGACCATCAAATCATACGATTTTGATCCCGACGAGCGTCAGGACACGCCCGACCCTGCAATGCCGCAGGAAGCGGATGCGCCTGTCCGGAAGAAAAAGAAGAAAAAAAAGAAGCCGCATCGCGGCAAGCGCGTGATTGCCGTGCTGCTTTCCATCGTTCTGTTTTTCGAGGCACTGTACTGCTTCGTTGTGTTCACGGATATCCCCACCATCAAGAATCTGCGCGAGGCCTATATCGAAACCGCGCTGTCCACGCTGAGCCACCGGTGGCTTGCCGACTGGTTCCTGCCAAAGTATATGGTCGATCAGGTCCAGTTCAAAATGGACTATCTGCAGCAGCGACAGCAGGACATCAACAGTGACGATTCCGACCGCTATAAGCCGACAGAGCCAACCACGGAAGCAACGGAAGGAACGACGGGAGCCACCGAACCGACCGAACCGGACGTGAACGCCGACGAGGAGGCCTTCTATGCGCTGTTCTGGGAGCTGAACCGGACCTCGTTTGAGAAATATCTCGACACGCATCCGGAAGCGCTGGCCAACGGCTGGAGCAATATCTACATCAACGAAGCCGGGCTGGACGACGAAGGCACCACAATCTACACAACGATGGGCGAACAGGTACTGGCCGTTGACGCAAAGAACAAGGTGCTGCTCGTCCGCGTGACCGGCACGGGCTATCTGGGCGTGCTGGCCATCGCCAAGGATCCGGCGCAGCTGCGCTGCCACGCCTCCGAGGGTCTGGAGGGCTTCCGCTACGGACAGGTGCTGGAGGATCTCGTGCAGAACGCGAACGGCGTTCTCGGAATGTCCGGCAGCGGCTTCATCGACCCCGATGGCGACGGCAACGGCGGTCTGCTGGCGGGTTACGCGATGTGCGAGGGGCAAGCCTTCGGCGATCACTACGGCATGGCAGGCTACAAGCGCATTGAACTGACGAAAGCCAACAAATTCTACGTCGTAGAAGCACAGTCCGATGTCGGCGACGACGTGACCGACGCGGTAGAGTTCTCCCCCGTTCTGATTGTAGACGGCGAGCTGGTGGTCGGCGGTTTCCTCGACTGGAACGCCATCAACCCCCGCGCCTGCATCGGTCAGTCCTCAACGGGCGAAATTCTGATGCTCGTCATCGAGGGCCGTCAGGCCACGCGCTCCATCGGTACGGACGTGGAAACCTGCGCGAATATCCTCATGCGCCACGACGCGTACACCGCCATGAACCTCGACGGCGGCACAAGCGCGGTCATGTGGTACGACGGCGAGTACGTGACCAAATGCTCCAACTCACGCATTTCGTCCCGCCTTCTCCCCAACGCCTGGGTCTACGGCAACTATTCCGACTAATTCATACTAGAATCTGTTAAAAAGCTTGAAAAGTTTTTTATAGCGCCAAAGGCGCGTCAGATTCTGCATGAGACGGCGCATCGTGCCCT
>CABSFY010000151.1 GCA_902477055.1 uncultured Eubacteriales bacterium | reverse complement strand
TCACCCGCCTCCAGAAAACGCGCCAGATAGTGAATCGCAGCATCCGGGTCCGAGCCGCGGATGGACTTCATCAGTGCCGAAAGGCAATCATACTGATTGTCCCCACCCCGGTCATAGCGCATGGCAGAGCGCTGCGAAACCGCTTTTGCGTCGTCCAGCGTAATGCAGAGCTTCGTGTCGCCCAGCTTTGCGGCAAGGAAGATCGCCTCGACCGCGTTGACAGACTTGCGCACGTCGCCGCCGCAGGAGGATGCGATATGCTCCAGCGCCCCCGGCTCCGCCGTGACGGTAAGGCCCGTTTTGTTCGACATGTAATCCACCGCGCGGTTGACCGCCTTCAGGACGGCCTCCGGTGTGATGGGTTTGAATTCAAACACCGTGCTGCGGCTTAAAATTGCGTTGAAAATATAGAAATACGGGTTCTCCGTTGTTGAAGCAATGAGGGTGATCTTGCCGTTTTCGATATGCTCCAGCAGGGACTGCTGCTGCTTTTTATTAAACGATTGGATCTCGTCGAGATAGAGCAGCACGCCGTTCGGGGCCAGCAGCGTGTCGAGCTGGGCGACGATCTCCTTGATGTCACCGGTCGAGGCCGTCGTTGCGTTGAGCTTATAGAGCTTTCGCTGCGTCGCCTCGGCGATGATGTTGGCGACGGTCGTTTTGCCGGTGCCGCTCGGGCCGTAGAAAATCAGATTCGGCACGGTCCCAGACTCGATCATGCGGCGCAGGAGCTTGCCCTCGCCGAGAATTTCATCCTGCCCGACGACCTCGTCGAGCGTTTTCGGACGCAGCTCGTCCGCCAGCGGTCGATACATTCCGCGCACCTCCTCTTTCCCCTATTGTACTACGTTTTCCGCCCGGTTGCAAGCGCGGGTTAATAGTGATATTTTTTCCGCTTAATCACAAGGAACAGCGCGGTCAGCACGGCGGCCATGAATTCGGCGACGACGATAGAGGCCCAGATGCCGTCCACACCCCAGATCAGCGGAAGCAGCAATACGGCGGCAATCTGGAACACAAGCGTTCGCAGGCCGGAGATCAGCGCGGAGGTCAGACCGTCGCTGAGCGCAGTGAAAAAGCCGGAGCCGTAAATCGCGATGCCCATGAACAGGAACGACAGCGAGAAAATGCGGAAGCCGTCGATTGTAAACTGCATCAGCCGCGCGTCGTAGCCGACGAAAACTTTCGCCAGCGGCATGGCCAGCAGCTCCGCCGCCGCGAGCATCGCAACGGCGAAGATCATGACCATGCGCAGGCTCTTTTTGAGCAGGCTTTTCATTTCGTCCAGATTCTGTGCGCCGAAATGATAGCCCACGACCGGGGCGGTACCGACGGAATAGCCGATGAACGCACCGGAGAAAATCATGCTGACGTACATCATCACGCCATAGGCTGCGATGCCGTCCTCTCCGTTATAGGAATATTTCATCAGCTGCAAATTATACAGCATACCGACAAGGTTCATGGAAACGTTGCTCATAAACTCGGACGAGCCGTTCGTAAACGCCTGTAAGGTCGCCTTGCCGTAGAAATGCGTCCTGCCGAGACGCAGGAGGCTGTTGTTTTTACGGAAGAAATAAACCAGGGCAAACGTGCCGCCGACGAGCTGACTCAGCGCCGTAGCCGCAGCTGCACCGGCGAGCTTATACTCCTGCGGAAGGAGCATAACCAGCACGCAGTCGAGTACCATATTCGTCACGCCGGACGCGATGGTAACGATCAGTCCAAGATGCGGCTTTTCCGCCGTGACGAAGAAGCTCTGGAACAGCATCTGTAAGGTGTAAAACGGCAGAGCAAGCAGCACGATCCGCGCATAGAGCGCGCAGTTATCGCGCAGCTCGCCCTCTGCGCCGAGCAGCGCGGCAATCTGCGGCGCAAACACGATGCCCAGCACGGAAAATATCACGCCGAGTGCGAACGCGATATAAACGAACAGTGAAAAATACTCGTTTGCCCGCTTTTTTTCGCCTTCGCCGAGCGTTCTTGCAACGACGGCCGTGCCGCCCGTGCCGAGCATGAAGCCAACGGTCGAAAGGATCATGAGCACGGGCCAAATCAGGTTCACCGCCGCAAACGGCGTTTTGCCCGCGAAGTTGGAAATGAAAAAACCATCCACAACGCCGTAAATCGACGTGAAGATCATCATTGCGATGGACGGAAGCGTAAATCGAATCAGTCTTCGGTAGCTGAAATGATCGGAAAGCTGAATTCTCATGTAATTCTCCCAAAAAAGTTAAAAAATGCCGACGAAACGGCACAGCCGCAGCCATGCCGTTTCGAAAAGATTCAGTTGCAGCGCGGGCTTACTTGCCCATGTTCATCTGTGCAGCGACCTCGGCAGCGAAGTCCTCCTGCTTCTTCTCAATGCCCTCGCCCTTTTCAAAGCGAACCGCATCGACAAATTCCACGGAGCCGCCCAGCGCCTTGGCTGCGCTGTGCATATACTGCTCGACGGTCATGCTGCCGTCCTTAACGAAGTCCTGCTGCAAAAGGCAGTTCTCCTCGAAGAACTTGTTGAGCTTACCGGCAGCGATCTTTTCCTTGACCTGCTGGGGCTTGCCGGCCATCTTCTCG
>CABSFY010000150.1 GCA_902477055.1 uncultured Eubacteriales bacterium | reverse complement strand
ATAATAGCGGGCTTTGCCCGCTGTGTAGGGGGCGGCGTCCCCGACGCCCCGCTGCCGGCACTTCAATTTTGGTGCATACCATCCTGCAACCTGCGCCTGCATCCGCAAAGTGATAGCATCGCAATGACCCTTGGGAGCTTGAACGCAAAAAATGCCAACCGATCCGAAAGGAGTGCATTCCCTTGAACCTGTTATTTTTTCTGACTCCAAAAGCGAGTTGTTCTTATCTTTACGATGATTTCACCATCCGGCAGGCGCTCGAGCGCATGGAAAATTCCGGCTATGCCGCCCTGCCCATCCTGCACCGCAACGGCAGCTACTGCGGCACGCTGACGGAGGGCGACCTGCTGTGGGCAATCAAAAACCTGTGCCTTCTGGACCAGCGCGACACCGAGAACCACGGCATCATGGAAATCGCCCACCGCAAGGATAACCTGCCCGTCACCGTCACGACCAATATGCAGGAGCTGGTGCTCAAGGCGACCGATCAGAACTTCGTCCCCGTTATCGACGACAAGGGGGCGTTTATCGGTATTGTGACCCGGCGCGCCATCATGCGCTTCTGCCTCAATGAGTACATCGCGCCAAAGCTCGCCGAGGCCATCGGATGAAGCTGACGCTCACCGCCGAACGGGAGGCAAAGCTCCTGTCCGTCCTGCGGTCGGAGCTGGGGATGTCCTCCTCGCTCGTCGGCCGCCTGAAATATCAGGGTGCGTTTACCGTCAATGGCGCGCCGGTTTTTACGAATTTTATCGTCCGGCCCGGCGATTGCGTGGAGGTCCGTCTCGACGAGCCGACCCCGGACTACCCCGCCGAGAATGGGCCGCTGGATATTTTATATGAGGACGAATGGCTCATCGCGCTCGACAAGCCGTCGAGTATCCTGATGCACCCCTCGTCCGCGCGCAACACCGGAACGCTGGCGAACTTTCTGATCGCGTATTACCGGCGCACCGGCCAGCCCAGCGCCGTGCATCCGGTCAGCCGCCTCGACCGCGATACCTTCGGGGTCGTCCTGCTGGCCAAAAGCTCGCACGTCCACGCAAAAATGCACGCCCTACAGCGCACGCACGGCATCGAAAAGCGCTATGAGGCCGCCGTGCTCGGCATTCCGCCGCAGCCGGAGGGCGAAATCGACGCGCCGATCGCCCGTGTGGAGGGCAGCAGCCTTCTGCGCCGCGTCGATCCGAACGGCAAGCCCGCCGTTTCGCGCTACCGGGTGCTGGAAACCGCCGAGATCGGCGGGCAACCGGTCAGCCGTCTGGCGCTCTGGCCGCTGACCGGCCGGACGCATCAGCTTCGTCTGCATTGCGCCTACCTCGGCTGCCCGATTTTGGGCGACCCGCAGTACGCTGCGCCCGCCTCCGCCGCGCTGTCCGCCGCCTTGGGGCTGAGCGGGCAGCAGCTTTGCGCCACGGAGCTGCGTTTTTTGCATCCCATGACCGGAGCTATGACCGAAATCCGCACAAATCAATCGATAAGGCTTGATTTCTGCCATCCGCCGGTAGTATAATGGATGGGCAAAAAACAGGGACGCGCTGCGCCCCCAAAGAGAAAATACGGAGGAATCATTCATGTTTGACCGTCTGATTGAAAAGCTCAAGGAAAATCCCCGCAAAATCGTCTTTACCGAGGGTCATGACGCCCGTATTCTGGACGCCGCCGCCCGTCTGAAGAAGGAAGGCTTCCTCACCCCGATTCTGATCGGTAATGTGGAAACCGTCCGCGCCAAGGCTGCCGAGGGCGGCTATGACATCGAGGGTCTGGAGATCATCGACCCGGCCACCTATCCCGAAATGGACGCGATGGTCGAGAAAATGGTCGAGCTGCGCAAGGGCAAAATGTCCGCCGAGGACTGCCGCACGGCGCTGCTGAAGGGCAACTACTTCGGCACCATGCTCGTCAAGCTGGGCTACGCAGATTCCCTGCTCGGCGGCGCGACCTACTCCACCGCCGACACCGTCCGCCCGGCCCTCCAGCTCGTCAAGACCAAGCCCGGCGCACACCTCGTTTCGTCCTGCTTCATCCTCGTCCGCGGCGAAGAGAAGCTGGCCATGGGCGACTGCGCCATCAACATTTCCTATGAGGACAGCGTCGATAAGGAAGGCAACGTCACCGTTTCCGCCGCCGACAAGCTCGCCGAGGTCGCCGTCGAGGTCGCCAATTGCGCGAAGCTGTTCGGCATCGACCCGAAGGTCGCCATGCTGAGCTTCTCCACCAAGGGCTCCGGCAAGGGCGGCACGGTCGCTCTTTCGCAGGCTGCCACGGCCAAGGCCAAGGCCCTCGCGCCCGACCTTGCCATCGACGGCGAGATGCAGTTTGACGCGGCCGTTTCCCCGGTCGTCGGCCAGCTCAAGTTCCCCGGCAGCCCCGTCGCGGGCTATGCCAACACGTTTGTGTTCCCGTGCATCGAGGCGGGCAACATCGGCTACAAGATCGCCCAGCGCCTCGGCGGCTATGAGGCCTACGGTCCCATCCTGCTCGGCCTGAACGCTCCCATCAACGACCTCAGCCGCGGCTGCAACGCCGACGAGGTCTACAAAATGGCCATCATCACCGCCGCCCAGAAGTAAAAAACGCACCAATAGCGCCTGCAAGATTGCTTGCAGGCGCTATATTTATATGGTATACCGGACGCACCCTCAAGGCTCCCTTGTGTAAAGGGAGCTGTCACGGCGCTGCCGTGACTGAGGGATTGCGCAGAGAAATCTCTCGAATTTGCCCAACCTTCGGCGAATTCGCAACCCCGTCCCGCCCAATCCTTCCGGCGCTCCGCGCCACGGCAGAAAGTCAAGCAAGTGCAACAGATTCTTCGAAGAAAACTTCGGCAGGGGTA
>CABSFY010000149.1 GCA_902477055.1 uncultured Eubacteriales bacterium | reverse complement strand
CCTCCTACTCGATTCGACGTTTGGATTATCCGTATCGTAAAGGACAGGAAATCCGCCGCCTACGGGATCGATTATTTCAGTTTTCCTCCTTGCCGAGGAGAATCCCGTAGTAGTCATAGTCGAGCACCACGTCGGAGAAGGTGATCTTGTTGCGGACAATCGCGGCGATCTGCTCGCGGTATTCCTCGCCCACATCTGCGCCCTCGGCGGGAAGAAATTCGCCCGTCACGCCGTTGTAGGTCGCCAGCTCCGTTTTCCAGCTATATTCCGTCCAAAGCACCAGCGGCATCTGGTCGGAGAACACGTCCCGGCCGACCATCAGGCGCGAGTCATATTCTACGCCGAACAGGTTGGAAAGCGTGGGCAGGATGTCCAGACTCATCGTCGGGGCATCGACCTGCAAATTCATCCCCTCGATGCTGCCGCTCCAAATGATCAGCGCGGTTTGGTCGCGGTCGAAGCAGGACTTCACCGGATGGCCGTACAGCTCGGCAAGGTAGTCCTCGCCGTTTGTCCACGCGTAGCTCTTTTCCAGTCCGTAGGGATAGTGGTCGGGCGTGATGACGATGACGGTATCGTCTGCAATGCCCGCCTTTTCCAGCGCGTTCAGCAGCGCCGTCATTGCGTTTTCCAGCTCGAGGTTGGCGGCGTGGTAGCACTTGACGCGCTCTGACCAGTCCTCATTCTCCACCGCGGCGTAGTTTTTGTCCGACATGTCGTTGCTGTCGCGGCTGTAGGCGCAGTGACCGCTGACGGTCATGTAATATACACTGAACGGCTGATGATCGATGTACTGCGGCAGGGTGAATTCGATCATCTCCAGATCGCTCTCCGGCCACAGCGGCTGCACGCCCTCCTCCAAACCGTTGCCCATGCCCATGTAGGTATCATAGCCCAGCCCGCAGTGCGTCCTGTGGCGATCATAGTAGGTGTAGTCGTTGTTGTGGTAGGCGATGGAGAAGTAGCCCTGCTTACGAAGCTGATTGCCGATGGTCAGGCTGTTGTTGTTACCGATGGTCTTTTTGATGCTGGCGCCGCAGCTCGTCGGCACAACGCCGTAAATGGACGAAAATTCTCCCGTAGAGGTACTGCCGCCCCACGCGGGCTGGTAGTAGTCCGTAAAGTAGATGCCCTTGTGCGCCATGCGGTAGAGCGTCGGCGTACGAACGGGGTCGATGACCTCCTTGGAAAAGGCCTCGGCGGTGATGAGGATCAGATTTTTTCCGGCAAAGAGGCCGGTGTATTCATTTTCGGAGGCGGGCGTCTGCGAGGCAACGTAGCGGTGCGCCGAGGCAATGCGCTCGTTCCACTCCTCCTCGGCAAGGGCGGCGTAGTCGATGTCGAACTCATGCAGCCCGTACACGACCGGCGCCTCGGTCGCCTCGATAAAGGTCTCGGTTGCCTCCGTTGCAGGGGCGGTCGCCGTCGGTGCGGCAGTCGGAAGCTCAATAAATTCCGCCTTGCTGCTTCCGGCACCGCACAGCTCCAGCAGCAGCGCCTCGGAAAGACCGAAGGAGCGGACCGCGCCATCGAAGGAATACTCCTCATTGAATTTTTTTGTGTCCGGCGAAATCGTGCGGATGCACAGCAGACCCGCAAGGAAGCAGACGACCAGCGCCCCGGCGAGCACCGCAGACGTCAGACGGCGTCCTGCGCAGCCCCATTTGCCGAGATGTCCCAAAACGCCGTACAGCACGACCGGCAGGAGAATGACGGCGATGCGCCATGCGCCCTGCGAGAGCAGCGTGAGCAGCGTGTCGCCGAAGCCGCCGGCAACATGGCCCGCGTTGTCCAAAATGTCCTTCGGCAGCATAAAGGACTTGAAGGCGTTTTGGATAAAGAATGCCGTCAGGGTCAAAACGGCGGCGATCAGGGAAAGCACCAGCGCCAAAATGCGGCTGAGCCGTGCATTGCGGACGAGCGCCGTCGGCAGGGCAAGCAGCAGGCCGAATGCAGCGGCGCACACGATGACGGTACACAGCCGTCCGAAATGCAGCGCCCCCGGCGTCCAAAAATGCAGCATGAGCTCGTCAAAGAGCACCGCGCAGAGCATAAACAGCCATGCGGGGATGTTGATCGCTTCCATCCATGTTTTGAATCGTTTCAAAGCAGCCGCCCCTTTTCCATGGTGTGGTGTTTCCATTATATAGCATTTTTGTCCGCATAGCAAGCGATATTTCGACGGTTTTATACAAAAAGGCGACCTGCCGGTAGGGACAGGTCGCCTTTTGCCAATGCGGGATGGGAAAACGATTACTGCGGCTCGTTGGGCTTGTGGATGTCGCCGTAGTAGGGGGGCGGCTGCTGGCGCTTTGCCGCCTTCCTTCTGCTCTTGCGCACGCAGAGGAAAACGATGGCAAGCACGATGCCGACAAGAACGGCAAGCACCAGAAGATACGGCAGCGCGATGATAAGGAAGCTGAACAGGGCCTTGAGACCGGACCAGACGCTGCGGGCGCTGTCGACAAAGCCGTCGCCGATCTTTTCCCAGAAGCCCTTTTCGACCGTGGGCGTTAGCTGCTTGACCTCATTGATGGTCAGCGTGACCGTTGCATAGTCCACAAGATTGTCATAGGTTCTGAGTTGGGACTCCATCGACTCCAACTGATAGCGCACGTCGGTCAGGCGGCTCTCGATTTCCAGAATATCCGCCAGTGTTTCCGCCTTTTCCAGCAGGGCCATCAGGCGCTCCTGCTCGACGCGCAGGGCATCGCGGCGGCTCTCCGTGTCCACGTAGGCCAGCGTCACGTCGTCAGTGCTTTCCGAGCGCTGGACGACGTTGGAAACCTCGGAAACGGCGCTCACGAAGGTATCCAGCCGGTCGGCCGGGACGCGGACGGTCATGGTCGCGTAGCGGCTG
>CABSFY010000148.1 GCA_902477055.1 uncultured Eubacteriales bacterium | reverse complement strand
GTAGGGCGGGGTCCCCTGACCCCGCCGCGAATTCCGTACCGACTTCCGTTTCACGCCGTAGGGGCGGTCACCGACCGCCCGTGCCGGCAGTGACGATGAGCGACCGGCAGTCAGTGTTTCGTGACCAGTGGTCAGTAAAGGTGTGCCTTCGGCACGAATTGAAATTTCGCGCAAAGGCGCGAAAACAACCCTTCCGTCATGGCCAGAGGCCATGACAGCTTCCCTTACACAGGGAAGCCCTTGGCTGGTACGCAGCTTCAAAACCTTCCTCGTCAGAGGGAGCCAAGGAACGGTACGCGCCCTAAGGCTCCCTTGTGCAAAGGAAGCTGAGGGAAGAATTGCATTCTTGCGCTTTGCGCAAGAACAGCGGGCATCGCCCGCCAATTGCTGGCAGCGGGATAAAGTAAAATGCCCCACCAGCCGCCCCACCCACCTGCATCGCACCCCAAAATCCACCCACGCGCGAACAAGGAAAGGAGCAAGCAATGAAAAAGTTGATTCTTCCTCTGCTTTTGATCGCGGCGCTGCTGTGCGCCTGCGCGGGACCGGCGGCTCCGGCGACCGATGTGCCGACCGGCGTCTCGACGGACGGCCTGACCGAACCGATTTCGGACACCCCGGACCCGACTGCTCTGACCGAATCGGCGCTGCCCGACGAGTGCCTGCTGTACTACGACCTCTGCGACGCGCCGCTTTCTGCCGGCCGCAGCAGCGACCTGCCCGCCGCAGAGCGCAGCGCAGACGGCGTTTCCGACGCGATCCGCTTCTGGGCAAATGAATTTTATAACGACACAACGATCAACGACAAGGAATCCATCGAGATGTACACCGACGGCCGCGCGAAAAAGGGCGACGGCTGGCGGCGCTTCGTCTGGAATGGTGAGCGCTATAGCTGCCTGTACATCGAGGCCGCCGACACCTATATTCCGAACATTTCCTCGGAGGACGGCGGCATCCTTTGGCTCGACCTGACCGGCGACTGCTGGGCCGATGGCGGCGGTGGGGACGAAATGGCCGACCTCAGCCTGTTCGAGGGCTTCACAACGATCGTCCTGACCGGCAGCGGCACGCTACGCGTTGATTGTGCCGGACTGGGCAACACGGCGGGCGAGCTGCCCCTGCCCGCGCTCGTCATCGACGGCCCGACGCTCGTCACGCCCGGCCTCACCGTCAGCGCAAACGCCGACCCGGCGCAGCCCGGCCTTGTCCTGCGCGGCGGCGATGTTCAGGTCGAAACCCTCTGGCTGAACGACACGCCGCTGCTGCAATCCGGCGGCACGTTAAATATTACTACCTGTATCGACCCGGTGACGGCCGTTTTCCGCGGCGGCGAATGCACGCTCGAATCGCTGGTCCGCGAGGACGAAGCGCCCGCAACGCTTATCCTCTCCGGCGGCAGCTTCACGGAAACGGACTGGCTGCCCTTCGGCACGATTGCTTACGTCGGCGCGGGAACGCTGAACGCCCGCGGCATCCGCTATTGGGACACCATCCACGTCCTCGGCGGCGAGATCGTCGACCCGCTGGACTGGGAAAACGAAACCGAGGGCTGATCCGCCCCGGATGCACCATCGAATTCCATTCGTAGGGCGGGCTGCCCTCAGCCCGCCGCACGCAGGCAGTGTCGATTTAGTGAATAGTGAATAATATGATTCGGCGTGCCTTTCGCCTACCATCCCAAAAACCTTCCTCGTCAGAGGGAGCCAAGGAACGGTATGCGCCCTAAGGCGCCCTTGTGCAAAGGGAGCTGGCGCGCGGAGCGCGTCTGAGGGATTGCGTTCTGGCGCAAAGCGCAAGAACAGCGGGCATCGCCCGCCAATTGCTGGCATTCCAATTTTACTGCGCCCATACAATAACTCGCTCTTGCGAGAAAATAGCTTTGTTTGAAAATCCTATGGAGGTTATATTCAAAAATGGACTACAAAAACACCATCATCACCCCGAAAACGGACTTTCCGATGCGTGCGGGTCTGCCGACGCGCGAGCCGCCCATGCTGGAAAGCTGGAACAAGATCGACGTTTACGCCGAGCTGCTGAAGAAGAATGAGGGAAAGCCCTCCTTCATCCTCCACGACGGCCCTCCGTTCTCCAACGGCGACATTCACATGGGTCACGCGCTGAATAAGACGTTAAAGGACTTCATCGTCCGCTCCTACGCCATGCGCGGCTACTATACGCCCTATGTCCCCGGCTGGGACAACCACGGAATGCCCATCGAGTCGGCGATCATCAAGAAGAACAAGCTCAACCACAAGACCATGCCCGTGACGGAGTTCCGCGACGCGTGCGAAAAGTTCGCCGAGGAATTCATTCAGCGGCAGATGGCGGGCTTCCGCCGTCTGGGTGTGCTGGGCGACTGGGCGCATCCCTACCGCACGATGGACAAGCACTTTGAGGCCGAGGAGGTCAAGGTGTTCGGCGAGATGTACCGCAAGGGCTACATCTATAAGGGCCTGAAGCCCGTCTACTGGTGTCCGAAGGACGAAACCGCACTGGCCGAGGCCGAAATCGAGTATCAGGACGACCCCTGCACGACCGTTTATGTGAAATTCCCCATGCAGGACGACCTCGGCAAGCTCCCGCACCTCGACCACAGCAAGCTCTACTTCGTCATCTGGACGACGACCATCTGGACGCTGCCCGGCAACATGGGCATTTCCCTCCATCCGCGCGAGAGCTACGCCGTCGTCAAGGCGGAAAACGGCGAGATGTACATCGTCGCCGAGGCGCTGGCCGAGAAGGTCATGAAGGTCGCGGGCATCGAGCACTACGAGATCGTCGAGACGCATCCCGGCAGCTTCTTTGAAAATATGCTGGCCAAGCATCCGTTCCTCGACAAGACCTCCCGCCTGCTCAACGCCGAGTACGTCACCATGGACTCCGGCACCGGCTGCGTCCACACCGCCC
>CABSFY010000147.1 GCA_902477055.1 uncultured Eubacteriales bacterium | reverse complement strand
AAGCTTTGCTCCGGATGAACCCGTCACCCGGGAACAAATTGCGGCAATCCTGTTCCGCTACGCCAAGGGTGAGCAGCCGAAAATGAACCGCCTGGCAGCCTTTGAGGACGTTGGCAGCGTTTCCGCCTATGCGCGGGACGCTGTGAACTGGGCCGTCGATCAGGGCGTTATCAACGGCATGGATGGCCGTCTTGCCCCGACCGAGAGCGCAACCAGAGCACAGATTGCTACGATTCTGGCGCGCTTCCTGACCAAGTAAAGAAAACGCCTCCCTGTCATTGCTGCGCTGCTTCGTCCTCCGACGGCGAGCGGCGAGGCTTCCTGACACGCCTGCAAATCCCCGGCCTCCCGCCGGGGATTTGATTTGTTATAACAAATTTGCACTTGATTAGATAAATCCAACAAAAAAACCCGTTTCGCTGGGGCATTGTGCCGAATCTTCAAAATTATTGTAAAATCGATTGACAAAAATAGGGAAACAAGGTAAACTGTAAACAGATCGCCATACCAAAAACGAGAGAGTTCAGGAGAACGGGAGGGTTACCGATGAAACGACTGACTTGTACGCTGCTGGCGCTTTTGCTGGTGCTGTCGCTCTGCCCGCTGGCGCTGTTCGCCTCCGCACAGGAGGTGACATGGAGCGGCTCCGGTGACGAGATTCGTGCAAGCGCAACGCTGGACAACAGCAAAAACTACGAGCTAAGCTGCGACCTGCACCTTCCGGCGCTGAACGCAGCGACGGAAAACGGCACGTCGCCCGATGATGTGATGCTGAAAATTCGGCACGCGTCGGCGGACCACTACATCATTTTCCGCGTCAAGACCTACCGCAACGACGACGGCAGGTTCCAAATTCAGGGCCAGCAGCAGTTCTATAACGGCAGCTGGTCGGACACCGTGACCGAATGGTCCGAGAATATGGACGCACCGCTGAACGACGTTCATGTGACCATCGCCTACGACGCGGCGACGGCAATTTACACGTGGACCCTGACCGATCCGACCGGAACACGTCTTTGCGGTGCGCAGACGGACCCGGCGCAGCTTTCGGCGGCGTTCAAGGGCGATACGGCCTGTGAGCTGGCGTTCCGGCGCGGCAATTCCGCCATCCTGCCGACGAATACGGTCCTGACCGTAACGGGCGGCGAGGAGCAGCCGGACGAATTCGACGAAACCAAGACCCCGGCCGACTTCGGCTGGCAGACCGACGGCGACAATTTCGCAGGCTGGAAGGTCACGACCGACGGCAAGGTCCTGCAGATCGCCTACGACGGAACGAACAGCAAGCGCATCTGGCAGGCGCTGCTGACCGATACGGAGAATTTTACGCTTTCCTTCGGCGTGCAGATTCTTTCCAAGCGCGTCGAGCTGGAGCTGCTCGGCGTGAAGCTCGAGCTGAACACGCAGGGCGGCAACGGCGGCCAGATCTATACCAAGGACACCGACTGGTTCGATGCGGCCAACCAGACCTGCAAGGTCGAGCTGTCGCGCCAAAACGGCGGCGACCTTCAGGTCAAGCTCACCGGCGACAAGATGGTACAGTTTACCAAGCCCGTCGCCGACGGCGAGAACCGTAATCTGTTCCTCGGCGTGATCGATAACGGCGGCAGCGCCCGCTTTACCGACGTGACCGCCGGAACGACCCCCACACCCGACCCCGAACCGCCTGCCGGCGACCATACACCCGACGAATTCGGCTGGAAAACCGACGAGGAAAACTTCAACGGCTGGACGGCAACCGACGAGCGCAACATCACCGCCGACGCGGCCAAGGCGGCCTTTGAGGGCTGGATTTATAAAGAACTGATTACAAACCGCGAGGACTTCACCCTCACGCTCGATCTTCTGCCGCAGACGAAGGAGTCCAGCGGTTCAATCAAGGTGCTGGGCGTTGAGCTGGAGCTGGATGCCCGCCACGGCAACGGCAACGAGGTCTGCATCAAGATCAACCGCTCCGATAAGGGCTGGCTCCCGGCACAGGGCCGCGCTGCCCGTGTGGAGATGAAGCGCACGGCGGGCGGCACGGTGGATATCACCGTCACCGGCGCGGGCAACGATAAGCCCTTCCGCTTCTCCGCGACCCCGACGGAGGACGTTGATACCCTGAGCCTGTGCGTCTATGCCGACGTGACGAGCTTCCGCAACATCCGCGTCGTGACCCCGGAGCAGCCGCTCCCGACCTACACCGTTACCTGGAGCGTCAACGGTGTGGAAACGACGGAAATTTACGACGAGGATGCCATGCCCGTGTTCAAGGGCGACACCGCTAAGCCCACGGACGGTGAATATGTCTACACCTTCAGCGGCTGGGAGCCGGCGCTGGCCCCTGTTACCGCCGACGTGACCTACACCGCGCAGTATGACAAAACACCGGTCGCTGCCGGGAGCTTCACGATCACGTGGGTCGTGGACGGCAAGGTGACGACGGAAACCTGCACGGCGGGCGAAATTCCCGTGTTCCGCGGCGATACCGCCAAGGCGGCGGACGCGCGGTATATCTACACCTTCCTCGGCTGGGATGTCGAGCCGGCGCCCGCCGTTGCCGATGCGACCTACACCGCCGTCTACTCCCGCACACTCCGGACGATTACGCCCGACGACGGCTTCGGTGATGTCCGCAAGAGCGACTGGTTCTATGCCGATGTCTACACCGCAGCGGGCTACGGCCTGTTCAGCGGAACGGCACAGGGCGTGTTCAGTCCAAATGAGGCGATGACCCGCGCTATGCTCGTGACCGTTCTCTACCGGTTGGAGGGTGAGCCTGCCCACACCGCAAACAACCCCTTCAACGATATTGCTTCGCAGAGTTGGTATTATGAGGCCGTCCTCTGGGCGGCGGAAAACGGCATCGTCAACGGTGTCGGCGGCGGCGCGTTCGATCCGGAGGGCAATGTCACCCGCGAACAGATTGCGACTATTCTGCACCGCTACGCCGAAAAGAAGGGTTACAGCACCGAGCGCCGCGAATCCGTCGCCTATTTCCCGGACGCAGCAAACATCTCCGACTATGCTGCCGAGGCAATGTCGTGGGCCGTGGCGGAAAAGCTCATCGGCGGCAGCAAGGAAGGCGATAAGGTCTACCTGAACCCGCAGGGCAACGCCACCCGCGCCGAGGTCGCAACGCTTCTCGTCCGCTTTATCCGCAACATCGCAAACTGATTTGCCCAAACCTTTGAAAATCATGGGCGAAGCTCATTAAAACAAGGAGGCACAAATGAAACGACTGATTACCCTGCTTCTGGCAGTTGCCATGGTAC
>CABSFY010000146.1 GCA_902477055.1 uncultured Eubacteriales bacterium | reverse complement strand
TCGGTCTTTGCGTAGGGCGGGATGCCCTCATCCCGCCGCAGAGCGCAGTTTCGATCAAGACCCCTGAAAAAACGAAGACTCCGCATCGCCCAAGCCGGACGATGCGGAGCCTTTTCCTTTTTCTACCGAAAATCAGCCTCAGAAGGCCCAGTTGCCGTTGCGGAAGATGGGGACGGTGCGGCCGTCGCGGGTATGCGCGTCGATGCTCATATCCGCCGAGCCGATCATGAAGTCCTCATGGATCATGGAGTCGTTGACGCCGAGCGCACGGCACTCGTCGAGCGTCTTATGCTCGAAATCTCTGATCGTATCGGCAAAGCCCATGCCGAGCGCCAGATGGCAGGCGGCGTTCTCGTCAAACAGGGTTTCGTAGAACAGCAGCCCCGTGTTCTGAATGGGCGAATCGTACGGCACCAGTGCGCACTCGCCGAGGTAGGCTGCACCCTCGTCCATGGAGATCATCTTTTTCAGCAGCTCCTCGTTCTTCTCGGCGTGGACCTCCACGGCCTTGCCGCCCTCGAAGCGGATAGAGAAATTCTCGATGAGCTGGCCCTGATAAGACAGCGGCTTCGTCGAATAAACGATGCCCTCGGCCACGCCGCGCTTCGGGGAGATGAAAACCTCCTCGGACGGGATATTCGGGTTAAAATAGAAGCCCTGCAGCGACGTTTCGCCGCCGCCCTTAAATTCCGCCTCCGGAATCATGCCGACGCGGAAATCCGTGCCGTTGGCGCTGTGATATTCCAGCGTTTCAATGTTCAGACTGTTGAGATACGCGCAGCGGTTGGCCAGATCCTCATTATGCTCCCTCCACGCCTGCACAGGGTCGTCGTTCACACGCGAGGCCGCCAGAATGGCCTCCCACAGCTTCTCCTGCGCCTGATGCTTGCTCAGCTCGGGGAACAGCTTCTTCGCCCACGCCGCGCCGGGAACCGCCGCGATGCACCACTGATAGCGGTTTTCAATCTTGTCACGGTACGGTTTGATAATCTTGTAACGTGCCTGACCGGCCTTCGCCATTTTCTCCTGATTGATGCCCTTCAGCCCGTCCGGGTCCTCGGAAACCAGGTAAATACGGCACGGGATTTCATCAACATAGTGCTGCCAGCGGGCTTCTTCCCAATTTTCCATCAGCGCGAGGTTCTTGTTCGTGCGCCAGCGATAGTGCAGCTTGGCCAGCGGCTGGTAGCTCCAGTCCACGACAACACGCTTCGCGCCTGCGCGATAGCACTCCTCAACGACCATTTGCACAAATTCCGGCTGGTCCAGCTCAGCGGCGATAAAGACCTCCTGCCCCTTCTGGACGTTGATGCCGACGTTGGCAATCAGATGCGCATATTTGCGCAGAACCGTTTTCTTCATATGCTCCTCCTTCCGGCAGGGCGGGCCTGCCGTTCGTTTGCCTCTATTCTACCAAAAGCATTTCCAAATTTCAATATTGCATTCCGCCGGAAAAGCGGGTAGAATAGAGAAAAACAGCGAAACGGAGCGAAAGCCATGACGCGAGAGGAATTTTTGGTGCTGACGCAGGCCGGGCCCGTACTGCTCGACGGTGCGACCGGCTCAAATCTGATGAAGGCGGGGATGCCGCGCGGGGTCTGCGCGGAGGAATGGATTTTGGAACATCCGGACGCGCTGCTTGCGCTGCAAACGGCCTATGCGGCAGCGGGCAGTCAAATCGTCTACGCCCCGACCTTCGGCGCGAACCGCTATAATTTATCCCGCTACGGGCTGGAAGCCCACACGCAGGACTGGAACAAAGCGCTTGTCGCGCTGTCGCGTCAAATACCGGGCGTTCTGGTCGCGGGCGACGTGACCACGACCGGCACGGCGCTGGAGCCGGACGGTCCGATGCACTACAACGAGCTGCACGAAATTTATACCGAACAAATCTCCGCGCTGCTTGAAGCCGGTGTCGATCTGCTGGTGATTGAAACAATGCTCGGTGTGAACGAAACCGTCATTGCGCTCGAGGCGGCGCGGAGCCTGTGCGAGCTGCCGGTCCTGTGTTCCATGACGGTACAGGCCGATGGGAGCTGCTATTTCGGCGGCGACTGCATCGAGGCGGTCGAAACACTGCAAGCTCTCGGCGCAGACGCGGTCGGCATCAACTGCTCCTACGGCCCGGAGCAGCTCGTCAGCCTTGTCCGCAATATGAAAAAAGCTGCCGCCGTGCCGCTGCTCGTCAAGCCGAACGCCGGAATGCCGAAAATCTCCGACACCGGCGAGGCCGTCTACCCGATGTCGCCGCAGGACTTCGCGGTCTGTATGCGGCGGCTGGTGCAGGAGGGCGCGGCGGTCGTCGGCGGCTGCTGCGGCACGACACCGGAATTTATCGCCGCCCTGCACACCGTGCTGAAAAAAACGGATTGACCGCCCCCGCTCCGGGCAAGCTAAGCCCGGAGGTGACCGCAAATGTTTCACGATATGTTCGCCAATTTCCCCTTGGGCTTCGGGCCGCTGCTGATGCAGAACCCGGACGCGCAGCAATACTTCAACACCCTCGACGCGGAGGAGCGCAAGGCCGTCGCACGCGAATGCGCCATGATTCACTCCCGCGCGGAGATGGAAAATTATGTTGC
Organism: uncultured Eubacteriales bacterium; assembly: GCA_902477055.1. Taxonomy (GTDB): domain Bacteria; phylum Bacillota; class Clostridia; order Oscillospirales; family Oscillospiraceae; genus JAZOXB01. The sequence goes on along the minus strand of CABSFY010000146.1, from coordinate 817 downwards.
AGCCTTAGCGAGCAAAGCCGGACGGTAACGTCCGGTTACTTATAGAACAGAAAGGAAAAATCATGATCGATGTCAATCGCGCGGATTTGTTCGCGCTGCGGCAGCGGCAGCTTGCCGAACCGCTTTATGAAGGCCCGGAGGGCAGCGTTCTTGTACAGGAGAGCGCATTTTATTCCGATATTCTGGACGGCGACCGGCTGGACACGGTTCTCGCTTCGTTAAATCTCAAAAGCATCCGCGTCTGCGCCGTCAAGAGCCGCGCCGCCGCGGAAACTGCAAAAAGGCGCTTCGGCTTCACGGACGAAAATCCCTGCTCCCAGTGGGCCTATACCCTGCCAACCGCCCCGTCGGACGGCGGCTGCGATATCCGCATTCTGGAGCGCCGCGACGTCGCCCTCGCCGCATCGCACTACCACATGATCGACGACGCGGCAGGCTATTTCAACGAGTGCATCGACCGCGAATGGATTTGGGGCCTGTATGAAAACGACCGGCTCGCAGGCTTCATCGGCCTGCACCCGGAGGGCAGCATGGGAATGCTGGAAATTCTGCCGGAATTTCGTCGAAAGCACTACGGCTACGCGCTGGAGGCGCACCTGATCGGCGTGCATTTACAGCGCGGCTGGGTTCCGTACTGCCACGTCGTTGACGGCAACACCGCCTCCCTTTCTCTCCAAGCCAAGCTCGGCCTGACCAAAGCAGAGCTTCCCGCCATCTGGGTGTTTTAATTTTTCTTGCGCCGCAGCGCCTCGGCTCCCTCTTTGAGGGTAGCGAAGCGGCCTCGCGGTAGTGAATGACATGCCGGTGGCATGTCAGA
>CABSFY010000145.1 GCA_902477055.1 uncultured Eubacteriales bacterium | reverse complement strand
GACGCGCCCTCGGCGCTATAAAAAGCTTTTAAAGCTTTTTATCAGATTCTAGTATGAGATTGCCACGGCCCTTTCAGGGCCTCGCAATGACAGAATCGGGAGATTTTACATATTAAGAAGCGTTTTTAAGGCTTCGGAAATTAAAAAACCGCCGCAGAATTGCTTCTGCGGCGGGGAAAAGCGGGGTTGGCATCAGCCGTTGCGGGTTTTCATGAGCTGACGCATCCGGAGACCGTGGTCCAGCTCGCGCTTGCGGATACGGAGGCTCTTCGGCGTGACCTCCAGCAGCTCGTCGTCGGCAAGGAACTCCAAGCACTGCTCCAGCGACAGGATCTTCGGCGTGGTCAGGCGCAGGGCCTCGTCCGAGCCGGAGGCGCGCATATTGGTAAGCTGCTTGCGCTTGCAGACGTTGACGGTCATGTCCTCGTTGCGCGAGCAGACGCCCACGACCATACCCGCATAGACCTCGACGCCCGGCCCGATAAAGAGCTGGCCGCGGTCCTGCGCGTTGAACAGGCCGTAGGAGCAAGCCTCGCCCGTTTCAAAAGCGATGAGCGAACCGCTCTTGCGGCGCTCGATATCGCCCTTCATCGGCGCGTAGGAATCCAGCACGGAGGACATGATGCCCTCGCCGCGGGTGTCGGTCAAAAATTCGTTGCGGTAGCCGAACAGGCCGCGCGACGGGACCAAAAATTCCAGACGGTAGCGGCTGCCGACAGGGGTCATGGACACCAGATCGCCCTTACGGCGGCCGATCTTTTCAATGACGCTGCCCATCGACGTTTCCGGCACGTCGGCGACCATGCGTTCGATCGGCTCACAGAGCTTGCCGTCGATGGTCTTGGTCAGGACGCGCGGGGTGCTGACCTGAAATTCATAGCCCTCGCGGCGCATGGTTTCAATCAGGATGGAGATATGCATCTCGCCGCGGCCCGCGACGTTGAACGCATCTGTTCCCTGCTCCGTCACGTGCAGCGAAACGTCCTTCAAAAGCTCGCGCGTCAGGCGGTCGCGCAGGTTGCGGGAGGTAACATACTTGCCCTCGCGGCCCGCAAACGGCGAATCGTTGACCGAGAAGGTCATTTCAATCGTCGGGTCGGAGATTTTGACAAACGGCAGCGGCTCGACGCAATCGGGAGCGCAAATCGTCCGGCCGATCGTGATGTCCGCCATGCCGGAGAAGGCGACGATCTCACCGGCAGAGGCCTGCTGGATGGGGTTCTTGCCCAGTCCGTCGAACTCGTAAAGCGCCACGACCTTGCCCTTGGTAACGTGTTCGGGGTCGTGATAGTCGCAGATGGTGACCTCCTGATTTTGCCGGAGGATGCCGCGCTCGATGCGGCCGATGCCGATACGGCCGACGTATTCGTTATAGTCGATGGACGACACGAGCATCTGCACGGGGGCCGCCGGGTCGCCGGAGGGGGCGGGGATATAGTTGACGATGGTATCGAACAGCGGGTCGAGGTTCACGCCCGTTTCGTTCGGCGAATAGCTGGCAACGCCCTGCCGCGCCGAGCAGAACAGCGTCGGGGAGGCAAACTGCTCATCCGTCGCGTTGAGGTCGAGCAGCAGCTCCAGCACCTCATCCATGACCTCCTCGATGCGTGCGTCGAGCCGGTCGATTTTATTCACAACGACGATGACCTTATGGCCAAGCTCCAGCGCCTTTTGCAGCACGAAGCGCGTCTGCGGCATAGGACCTTCGGCCGCATCGACCAGCAGCAGAACGCCGTTGACCATCTTCAAGATGCGCTCGACCTCGCCGCCGAAGTCCGCGTGGCCCGGGGTATCGACGATGTTGATTTTCGTCCCTTTATAATGCACGGCGGTATTTTTGGCCAGAATGGTGATGCCGCGCTCGCGCTCCAGGTCGCCGGAGTCCATCACGCGATCGACCACCGCCTGATTTTCGCGGTAGATGCCGCCCTGCTTGAGCATTTCGTCCACGAGCGTGGTCTTGCCGTGGTCAACGTGGGCGATAATTGCGATATTCCGAATGTTTTGCTGTTCAGCCATTGCGATCGGTCCCTTTCCATGCGGCGCCTGCCGCAGATTCAAATAGATTGTAAATCCACAATTGAAAAATATACCACAGTTTCCGCGCCGATGCAATAGAAAATCTGCATTTCCATGTTTTTTTCGGCAAAAACCGCCGTTCCGCGCTGTGGGAATTGACACACCCGCGCGGAGATGGTATGATAGACGGTGAAAAATATGGGGAAAACGCCCTTCCCCACCGCCGGGCCGCCGCCAGCCCTTTCCCCGCTGCTGCGTAAACGTCTGTGAACGCACCGTTCCTGTGGCGGCGTACCCCCTGATCGGAGAAGAATTATGAAGCGTTATATCACCATAGCACTGGTTTTGCTGCTGGTCGCCGCGCTGCTGTGCGGCTGTCAGGAGCATCATACCGCCGACGGCATCCCGGAGGAGCTGGTCACGTTCCTCATCTCGATGGTCCCCGTCATTGAGCTGCGCGGCGCAATCCCCTACGCCACCGCCGCCGGCATTGCACCGTGGCTGGCCTTTGTTCTGAGCGTGCTGGGCAATATGCTGCCCGTGCCGTTCATCCTGCTGTTCATCCGCAAAATTCTGGACTGGATGAAGCAGTTCCCACGTCTGAGCAAGATCGCGGTGTGGGTGGAAACGCGTGCCGCCGGCAAGGGGGTGCGCGTCAAGCGGTCGCAGATGATCGGCCTGTTCCTCTTTGTCGCCATTCCCCTGCCAGGGACCGGCGCGTGGACGGGCGCACTGATCGCGGCGCTCATCAATATGCGGATGCGGCGGGCCATTCCGTCGATCTTCCTCGGCGTAATCGCCGCCGGTATCATCGTCACACTCGTCATGCAGCTCGGCATCACGGCGCTGAGCTTTCTGGTCGGATAAGGAGGGCTTTTATGAAACGCGAAGGCTACATTTCGTGGGATGAATATTTTATGGGCATTGCGCTGCTGGCCGCAAACCGCAGCAAGGACCCCAACACGCAGGTCGGCGCGTGCATCGTTTCGCCGGAGAATGTCATCATTTCCACCGGCTATAACGGCCTGCCGAACGGGTGCAGCGACGACGAGTTCCCGTGGGACAGCGGCAAGTATCCCTTCGTCGTCCACGCAGAGCTGAACGCGATCTTAAACGCGGGCGGCCGGGTGCTGCGCGGGGCGCGAATTTACGTTGCGCTGTTCCCGTGCAACGAGTGCGCCAAGGCGATCATCCAGTGCGGTATTTCGGAGATTTTATACCTTTCGGACAAATACGACGGAACGGACATGAACCTTGCCTCCAAGCGGATGCTCGATGCCGCCGGCGTCCGCTACCGCCGCATCACCCCCAAGCTCGACGCCCTGACCCTGAGCTTCCGGGTGGAAAAGTAAAAGCCGCCGTCCCTATGGTGAAAGCAGTCAATCGTTAGTAGACACAAAATTGCTTATGCCACCGGTCCTGTTCCGTACAGGACTGGTGGTTTTCCTTTTCGTTTGCGGACAGGTCGCTCGTTGCTGAAATAGTAGATTGCCCGTTCAATGGTATATCTCAAATAATAGAAAAGCTCCGGCAAAACCGGAGTTTTTCTAACGTACATCTATATTGTACTCTCTTGGTGGTGACCCGCTGGAGATTCGAACTCCAGACCCATTGCTTAAAAGGCAATTGCTCTGCCT
>CABSFY010000144.1 GCA_902477055.1 uncultured Eubacteriales bacterium | reverse complement strand
TTTCACACTTTTCCTCCCTCCGAAACCTTTCGTTGGGCAGTTCTTTGACAGTCTGAGGGCATGAGGCTCAGCCTCATGCCCTTTTCAATTGTCATCTGTCATCGCAATGCCGGAGGTACTGTCGAATTCCGTCCGTAGGGCGGGATGCCCTCATCCCGCCGCCGCTGGCACTTTTGTTTCGCATGAGCTTCCGTAGAAGCCGTAGGGCAATCATTGGGCACTTTGTTTTTTGCTGCAAACAAGGTCGCAGCGTGCGCCTGTGGGCGCGAAGGACTCCTTCCGTCAGCTTCGCTGACAGCTCCCTCAGAGAGGGAGCCAAGGCGCTGCGGCGCAAAGGCGCGGGCCGACGAGGGGAGCGGCCCCTACGCATAGATGCCGGATTTTGGGTAGAGAAATGACAAGGGCATGAGGCTCAGCCTCATGCCCTTGGGTTTTATACGGTTTCCTGTGTGCCGTAGTAGGCGTTGCGGTACATCTGCTTGATCTCGGACATCAGAGGATAGCGGGGGTTGGCGCCGGTGCATTGGTCGTCGAAGGCCTGCTCGACCATTGCGTCGAGGCGATTGAGGAAGTCGTCCTCGTCGATGCCGTAGTCGCGGATGGTTTTTTTGATGCCGACCCGCTCCTTGAGCGCGTCCACGGCGGCGATCAGGCGTTCGAGCTTCTCCTCGTCGGTGGTGCCGCCGAGCTTGAGGTAATCGGCAACCTCGGCGTAGCGCGCGAGCGTGTGCGGATGGTCGTACTGCGGGAAGGTACCCATCTTGACGGGGACCTCGGCGGCGTTGAAGCGCAGCACCTCGTCGATCATCAGGGCGTTGGCAACGCCGTGGGGCAGGTGGTGGAACGCACCGAGCTTGTGCGCCATAGAGTGGCAGACACCGAGGAACGCATTGGCAAAGGCCATGCCGGCCATGCAGGCGGCGTTGGCCATGTTTTCCCGCGCACGCGGCTCGTTGGGGCCGTTATCGTAAGCCTTGGGCAGGTTCTCGAAGATCAGCTTCAGGCTGCGCAGCGCGAGGCCGTCGGTGTAGTCCGTGGCCATGACGGAGGCGTAGGCCTCCAGTGCGTGCGTCACCGCGTCGATGCCGGAGGCGGCGGTCAGGCCCTTGGGCGCGTTCATCATCATGTCCGCGTCCACGATGGCCATTTTGGGCAGCAGCTCGTAATCGGCCAGCGGGTATTTCACTCCCGTCGCCTCATCGGTGATGACCGCGAACGGCGTAACCTCGGAGCCGGTACCGGCAGAGGTGGGGATCGCGACGAAATAGGCCTTTTCGCCCATCTTCGGGAAGGTGTAGACGCGCTTGCGGATGTCGCAGAAGCGCATCGCCATGTCCTGGAAGTCCGCGTCGGGATGCTCGTAAAGCACCCACATGATCTTGCCCGCGTCCATCGCCGAGCCACCGCCGACCGCGAGGATCAGATCGGGACGGAAGGCCGCCATCTGCGCCGCACCCTCTCTGGCGCAGGCCAGCGTGGGGTCGGGCGCGACGTTGTAGAACGTTGTGTGCGTGATGCCCATCTCGTCGAGCTTCTGCTCGATGGGCTTGGTGTAGCCGTTCTGATAGAGGAAGGTGTCGGTAACGATGAACGCCTTTTTATGCTCCTTCAGCTCGCTGAGTGCGACGGGCAGGCAGCCCTTCTTGAAATAGACCTTCTCCGGGGCGCGGAACCACAGCATATTCTCCCTCCTGACCGCGACGGTTTTGATGTTCAGCAGATGATGCACGCCCACGTTTTCCGAAACGGAGTTGCCGCCCCAGCTTCCGCAGCCGAGGGTCAGGGAGGGCGTCAGCTTGAAGTTGTACAGGTCGCCGATACCGCCCTGCGCCGACGGCGTGTTGACCAGCACGCGGCAGGCCTTCATCGCGTGGGCAAAGGCAGCGAGCTTTTCCTTGTGATTCACCTCGTCGAGGTAGATCGAGGCCGTGTGGCCGAAGCCGCCGTCGCGAACCAGGCGGTCCGCCTTTTGCAGCGCGTCGTTAAAGTCCGCCGCGCGGTACATCGCCAGCACGGGCGAGAGCTTTTCGTGCGCGAACGGCTCGGACAGCTCGGTCGATTCGACCTCGCCGATCAGAATCTTCGTCTTTTCTGGCACGTCGATTCCCGCCAGCGCGGCAATAGTATGCGCTGTCTGGCCGACAATCTTCGCGTTCAGCGCACCGTTGACAAACATCACGCCGCGCAGCTTTTCGGCCTCGTCGTCGTTCAGCACGTAGCAGCCGCGGCGAATAAATTCCGCCTTGACCGCCTCATAAACGCCGTCAAGCACCACGACGCTCTGCTCCGAGGCGCAGATCATGCCGTTGTCGAACGTCTTGGAGTGGATGACGGAGGAAACCGCCAGCAGGAGATCGGCGCTGTCGTCGATCAGCGCGGGGGTGTTGCCGGGGCCGACACCGAGCGCAGGCTTGCCGGAGGAATAGGCCGCCTTGACCATGCCGGGGCCGCCGGTGGCGAGGATGAGATCGGCTTCCTGCATGAGCTGATTGCTCAGCTCCAGAGTCGGCTGATCGATCCAGCCGATGATATCCTCGGGTGCGCCCGCCGCCACGGCCGCTTCCAGCACGACCTTCGCCGCCGCGATGGTGCAGCCCTTTGCTCTGGGGTGCGGGCTGAGGATCATGCCGTTGCGGGTCTTGAGGCACAGCAGCGCCTTAAAAATCGCGGTGGACGTGGGGTTCGTCGTCGGGATGACCGCCGCGATCACGCCGATCGGCTCGGCGATCTTCTGAATGCCGTAGGCCGGGTCCTCCTCGATCACGCCGCAGGTCTTGGTGTCCTTGTAGGCGTTGTAGATATATTCGGAAGCGAAATGGTTCTTGATGACCTTATCCTCGGCCACGCCCATGCCGGTTTCCTCGGCGGCGAGCTTTGCCAGCGGGACACGCATCCGGTTGGCGGCGGAAGCGGCGGCGAGGAAAATCCGATCCACCTGCTCCTGTGTGTATTCGGCAAACTTCTGCTGCGCAGCACGGCACCGCACCAGCGCATCCGTCAGCTCTGCGGTATTGGTAACTTGGGCATACATTTTTTCCATAGGGAACCATCCTTTGCTGTGAATTTATCGGTATTTGTTTACTGATATCTTTGTATCGATACTATAATACAGATTGCTGTAAATGTCAAGCACTATTTGATCGTGTCAGGATGATTGCGAAAAAAAATTGCAGGCTCTGCTGATACTGATTCTTGATTAAAATATTGAATCAAGAATCCCGTGTGCTACGCACACTCGCATCGTGCGAATGCACGCTGCGCCGTCTCATGCAGAATCTGACGCGCCGTTGGCGCTATAAAAAGCTCTTCAAGCTTTTTAACAGATTCTAGTATGAATGAAGTCAGCCGGCAAGGAAAGCACCGTCCGGAGCGGCCTCCAAGTGCTTCATATTCCTCCTTTTTCGCATAAAAATCGTGCCGGAGCGCTTCTCTCCGACACGATCTTGCTTTCTTTGTTTTTTATCTCTGCCCCAACTATTGACATAGCGCCTTCTTTTTTGCTCTTGTTGCGGGATATCGACTACGCCGATGAAGTTCCGCCAAATGACCAATGTTTGCTCCCTGTTTTCTATCCTGCGGCCTGCGTCAGCACACATGCCGTCGTGCTTTGCGACATAAACGGCAGGCAAATGCCGCTCTCGCCCGCGCCGACCAGCAGCTCCGTGCCGCTCGGGCTGATCAGGAGGGGATACGTCTCACACAGATACATCGGGCCGT
>CABSFY010000143.1 GCA_902477055.1 uncultured Eubacteriales bacterium | reverse complement strand
GGGCATGCCGCATCCGTAAGGCGGCAAAGCCGCCAACGGCTGCGCTATAGCCATCAGTCCCTACGCATAAGTGTACCTTTGTTGCGCCAAAGGACGGTCTTTGCGTAGGGCGCGATGCCCTCATCGCGCCGTAGAGCGCAGTTCGATTCGGCCAGAATGTTGTGATATTGTACAATTTTCCGATATGTCGCTGCCATCTACGCGGCGACGATCGTTTTTACATTAATTTGACGTTATCGGGAGAACAAAGTTCCATCAGCGGGGCGATAGCGCCAGCGGCGGCGGGGTGGGGGCACCCCGCCCTACGAACGGTGTTCGATGGTGCGTTCGGGGGGTCGCCGCTTATACATTATAATGTACAATTCCCGCCCTGTCAAATCAGGAGGGAGAGAAGGGTGGCGGTGTTGTCGTCGGAGTATTCGATCTCGGCGGAGCAGCGGCGGGCGAGATCGTAAAAGTGCGGCAGCGTCCGTTCCGGACTGTATTGCCAAAGCGTCGCAATCAGCCGCGTATGCAGCACCGCGAAGGCCGTCCGTGCTGCGAACAGGCCGTCGTCCAAGGCCCCGGCGAGGTGGCGGTAGAGGAAATAGCACAAAAGCTGCTCCCCCGGCAGCGCCAGCGCCTCCGGAGCGGCCAGCCGCGGCGCAGTTTTCAATGCAGCAAGGCAGGCTTCCCAGTCCGGCTCCAATCGCTCTAATTTTATGTAAACCTCAAACCACTCCGCCCCGGATTTTTCCGGCAGCGCTGCGCCGGTGCGGTCGAGCAGCTCATCCATCCGCACATCAAGCGGGAACCGGCGGTCCTGCGCGATGGAAAACAGCGTTTCCCGCGCGGACAAAAGCTCCAATTCCTCCGGCAAAAGCGCCTCGTTTCCCTCCGAACACAGCCGCATTGGCAACGTTTGCGACAAAACCAACTCCGCCGCCGCTTCGCAGCACAGGCCGATGCCGACCTCCGTTCGGTCGGAGAAAAAGCTGCGAAATCGCGGGTGGTCGGTGCAGATCTGGCAGAGCTTGTCCTCACCCAGCTCCAAAATTAGTTGACATAATCCGAAATCCAGCAGAAACGGGCAGCGCTCGTCCTCCGTCAACCGGAGGGACGCGCCGTCCTCGCCGTCGAGAATGCTCTGCCGCAGCTTTTGCCCCAAATCGCCGCCGACAGTGCGGTAAAATTCGCGCGTTTCGGAGTCGATATCGATCTCCCAGCCGCGGCAGCAGGTGTTTTTGCACACCCCGGCGCGGCAGCGAAATTGCGGATAGTAGCTTGGATACACCTCGGTCATGCGTGTCGCCTCCTATTTGCCCATTGTACCACGGCGGCGAGGCGCGGTAAACCGTTATTTTTTCCGGTTTGGCCGGGAAATTTACAAAATCGTCATGACATCTGCCCCAAAATATGGTATAGTAAGATTGTTCAATTTTAGACCGTTCAAAATGACATGGAGTAGAGAATGTACGACAAGCTGAAGGAAAAACTCAAGGAATCGTTGACGAGCGTCCTGCCGATCACGCTGATTGTGCTGGCGCTGAGTCTGACGCTCGTGCCGATGGAGGTCGGGACGCTGGCGCTGTTTTTGGCCGGCGCCGCACTGCTGATTCTCGGCATGGGCCTGTTTGAGCTGGGCGCGGAGATGGCGATGACGCCGCTCGGCCGCGGCCTCGGCACGGGCATGATCCGCACGAAAAAGCTATGGCTGATCGTGCTGGGCTGCTTCTTTATGGGCTTTATCATCACGGTCGCCGAGCCGGATTTGCAGGTGCTGGCCAACCAGGTCGCCTCGATCCCGAACAAGGTGCTGATCTATACGATCGCCGTGGGCGTGGGGCTGTTTCTGGTGCTGGCGTTTTTGCGCATCTATTTCAAGGTTCGCCTGTCCACGCTGCTGATGCTTCTCTACGGTCTGCTGCTGGCGGTGTCGTTCTTCGCGCCGGCGGAGTTTGTGCCGGTGGCGTTCGACTCCGGCGGCGTGACGACCGGCCCGATGACCGTGCCGTTTATCATGACGCTCGGCGTCGGCTTCTGCGCCGTCCGGACCGACCGCGACAGCGCCAACGACAGCTTCGGCCTGATCGCGCTTTGCAGCATCGGCCCGATCCTGATGGTGCTGCTGCTGAGCATTTTCTACCATCCGGAGGAGGCGACCTACGAGGCCGCGAAGCTCACGCCCATCCTTTCGACGCACGACATGGTACGCGAGTTCCTGTATTCCGTTCCGCACTATATGCAGGAGGTCTGCCTGAGCATTCTGCCGGTCGTGGGCGTGTTTCTGCTGTTTCAGGTCATTTCCGGCTATTACCGCCGCCGGCAGGCCATCCGGATGCTCGTCGGCTTTGTGTATACGACGCTCGGGCTGGTGCTGTTTTTGACGGGCGTGAATGTCGGCTTTGCGCCGGTCGGCAATCTGCTGGGCAGCGCGCTGGGCGAGAGCAGCTTCCGCTGGCTGCTGCTGCCCATCGGAGCGCTCGTCGGTTACTTTATCGTTAAGGCTGAGCCTGCGGTGCAGGTTTTGAACAATCAGGTAGACGAGATCACCGGCGGCCTTGTATCCCGCCGGACGATGAATACGGCGCTGTCCGTCGGCGTGGCAGGCGCGGTGGTGCTGTCGATGGTGCGCGTGCTGACGGGGCTGAATATTTACTGGATTCTGATTCCCGGCTATGTGCTGGCGCTGGCGCTCAGCCGTTTTGTCCCGCCCGTGTTTGTCGGCATTGCGTTCGACTCCGGCGGCGTGGCCAGCGGCCCGATGACCTCGACGTTCCTGCTGCCGCTGGCGATGGGCGCGTGCATGGGCGTGGGCGGCAACGTGGTCACGGACGCGTTCGGCGTGGTGGCACTGGTCGCGCTTTCCCCGCTGCTGACCATCCAGATCATGGGACTGGTGTTCAGCCGCAAGTCCAAGGCCCTGCCCGGCGGCGGCGAGGCGGCTTGGGACGAGATCATCGAATTTGAGGAGGACGCGGCATGGACGGCATGACCCCCTGTTTTTTGATTACCATCACCGACGTGAACCGGGAAAAGAAGCTGAACGACGTGTTTGACCGCGCGGGGATTGTTTTCCGCTTCCACGCGCACGGGCAAGGGACCGCGCCGTCTGCGATTCTGGACATTTTCGGCTTTTCCGGCCGGACGCGTCTGCTGACGGCGAGCCTTCTGGCACGGCAGAACGTGCCGAAAACCTTCCGCCTGCTGGAGGAACGGCTGTTTTTCTCCGAAAAAGGGCGGGGCATCGCCTTTACCATCCCCGTCACGGCCCTGCAAAACCGGGTCGCGGGCGTTTTGAAAGAAAATCTACCGGAAACTCAAACCGGCGAAGGAGGAACACGAACCATGGCAGAGCATTGCGCGATCATCACCTCCGTCCGCAGCGGCTTCAGCGACGACGTAATCGACGCGGCACGCGCGGCGGGCGCACGGGGCGGCACGATTCTCAAATGTATGCGCGACAGCTCCGAGCAGGTCGCCAAGCAGTTCGGCGTGGCGATCAAGGAGGAGCAGGAATTCGTCCTGATCGTCACCACCCGCGAGCAGAAGGCGGCGCTCATGACCGCCATCGCCGAAAAATGCGGCACGAAAACCGAAGCCCAGGGCATCCTCTTCTCCCTTCCCATCGACGCAACGTTGGGCATCGACTAACTTCCCGTTCCTGTCATTGCCACGGCCGTAAACGGCCTCGCAATGACAAAATCGGACCCTTTTGACCGTCAAAAACGCGGGATGCAGCGCTGCATCCCGCGTTGCAGCTTGTCGGAAAAGTCCGTGAGGACTTTTTTGACAAGCTGCTTTCAAAATTGCAAAATAGGAATAAGGAAGATTAT
>CABSFY010000142.1 GCA_902477055.1 uncultured Eubacteriales bacterium | reverse complement strand
GCCGGTGGCATGTCAGAGCCGCGAGGTGACCGAGCCGCAGCGAGACCTGTCAGCCGCAGGCTGGCTGAGGGATTGCGTTCTTGCGCAAAGCGCAAGAACAGCCGATGCCCACATCGGCCCGTGCTGGCACTCAATCCCCCGCACACTTTGGTCATTAGGTCATATGCACCTGACGATAGATTGTTGAAAATTTTTGGAGGTGAAATTCATGGTAAAAATCAGACTGAGAAGAATGGGCGCGAAGAAGGCTCCCTTCTACCGCATCGTTGTTGCTGATTCCCGCAGCCCGCGCGACGGCCGCTGCATCGAGGAGATCGGTACCTACAACCCCCTGACTGAGCCGACCACTCTGACCGTGGACGTCGAGAAGGCACAGCAGTGGATCAAGAACGGCGCACAGCCGACCGACACCGTGAAGGCTCTTTTGAAAAAGGCTAACGTCCTTTAATCGAGAGGAGCAGCACGATGAAGGAACTCTTGCTCTACGTGGCAACCCAGCTTGTCGATCATCCCGACGCGGTGACGGTTACGCAGAGAGAGGAAGAAGGCAATACGGTCCTTGAGCTGAGGGTCGCCCCCGAGGATATGGGGAAGGTCATCGGCCGGCAGGGCCGGATCGCCAAGGAAATTCGCACTGTCATCAAGTCCGTTGCTCAGCGCGACGGAAAACACGTCACGGTCGATATCGTTGACTAAAAAGCGCGTCTGCAAGCCGCATTCCGGTTGCAGACGCACTTTTATTATGCTGCTTTTTTTCGCAATGGGACCTGTCATTGCGAGGTCCTGAAGGGACCGTGCCAATCCATTCCTCCGTCCCTTAATCAAACGCATCGGTACGGTAGAAGTCTACCCTGCTGCCGTCCTCCATGTCGGTCAGACGGAGGGTGTATTCGTTGATGCGTTCAACGGTAAACGTCCCGAAATCCCGCTCTTCCCCGTCGTCGGTCAGGATCAAATGCAGGACATTACCGGAAAGCTCCCAGCGGAAGCTGTCCTTCGGAACACCGCTGCCTTTATTGTACTGCGCCCCCGTCCCATCCGGCCGCAGAAACACCGTCACGCTGCCCGGAAATTTCCAAGTATACGTCGTCAAAAGCGTTTTCAGGTCGCCGCCCTTCGCACCGCAGGCACACAGTCCGACCAACAGAGCAGCCACCACCAAGACCGATATCAGCCGTTTTCCTCCCACATTTCTCTACCCCCTTTTCGTAAAGAGACAATCTCTATTAATAAATCCGTCCTCTGTGCCATAAATTGCCAGCTCGTCACGCGATAATTCTTGAATTTTTATGTCCATTACCATAGGAATATCGTCGAACGAAGTGAATCTGACCACAATGTTGTCCCCCTCAAGGCTCCATTTGAAATACATCGTTCTGAGATTGAGATTCGCATCGATGCCGCCCGTGTAATAGCCTGTTCCGTCTTTTTCGAAAGAAAGAACGATCAGCAAATCGTCAGCATATCGTTTCTCTCCCGACTCGTCGTCGATCGCGTACTCCAGCTTCCACTCCCCGACCAGCGCGGCTTCCTTTCCGCCGCAGGCGCTCAAAAACAGCAGCAGTGACGCGACACAGAGGATGCAGGCCAAAATCGTCCATCGTTTTTTCATTACACGTTTCTCCCCTTTCTTTGTATGTTTATATGCTATCACAACCTATGGTTGTTGTCAATAACTATTTTCAAGTGTTTTCTTTCACACACTGATGTTGTTAGGATATGCATGAGGTGAGGGCGATGCTTGAAAATTTGAGAAAGCTCCGCACGGAGGCCGGCGTGACGCAAAAGCAGCTTGCCGACGCGATCTCTGTGAGCCAGCAGTCCATAAATAAGTACGAAAACCACAATATCGAGCCGGATATTCAGACATTGGTCCTGATCGCCGACTTTTTCCACACGTCCGTTGACTATCTGGTCGGGCATAATTCGGAACCGCCGCGCCTCTCCGCCGACGACCACCGTCTGCTTGACGAATACCACCGGTTGTCAAAACAGCAGCGGCAGTGCATCCGCATGGTCATGCAGAGCTATTTGGAATGACCGGAAGCACGCGGCGCACGAAGCTCTTGCAAACCGGCCTCTTTTCTGCTAAAATGGCGGGGAAGGGGCTGTTTTTATGATCGACGTTTGCAATCTCCAGCAGATCAAGGCGCTGCTGGCGAAATACGGGTTCCGTTTTTCCAAGGCCAAGGGGCAGAATTTTCTGACGCAGCGCTGGGTGCCGGAGCGCATCGCGCTCGACAGCGGCGTGGACAGCGGCTGCGGCGTGCTGGAGATCGGGCCGGGCTTCGGGCCGCTGACGCAGGAGCTGTGCCTCCGCGCCGGGAAGGTCGTCGCGCTGGAGGTCGATACCACGCTCGCGCCCGTGCTGGGCGAAACGGTCGGCGGCTTTGAAAATCTGGAAATTCAATATCTCGACGCGCTCAAGGCCGATCTTCCGGCACTGGTCGCGGAGAAATTCGCGGGATTAACGCCGCTGGCGTGCGCAAATTTACCGTATTATATTACATCTCCGATTTTGACGAAGCTGCTGGAAAGCCGCTGCTTCGAGGCGATCACCGTCATGGTGCAAAAGGAGGTCGCGCAGCGCATCTGTGCCCGCGCCGGGGCGTCCGACTACTCCGCGTTCAGCATCCTCTGCCAGTACTACGCCGCGCCGGAGCTGCTGTTCGACGTTCCCGCGAGCTGCTTTATCCCGCAGCCGAAGGTCACGAGCGCCGTCGTGCGGCTGCAAACGCGCGAGGCCCCGGCGGGAATCGAAAACGAGGCGCTGTTCTTCCGCACCGTCCGCGCCAGCTTCGCCATGCGGCGCAAAACGCTCCTCAATGGCCTGTCCGCAGGCTTCGGCGAGCTGTCCCGCGCCGAGCTGTCGCAGCTTCTGACCGATTGCGGCATCGACCCTGCCGTCCGCGGCGAAACGCTGGACATTCCCGCCTTCGCCCGGCTTTCCAACGCACTGAACCGGCGGATTTCCGGATAATTTGGAGAAATTTATGAGCTTTCAAACGATTTTTTTAGACCTTGACGATACCATTTTAGATTTCGGTGCCGCCGAACGCGCCGCCATCAGCAAGACCTTCCGCGACATCGGTCTGGACCCGACGGACGCGCTGCTAAACCGCTACCGTGAGCTGAACGAGGCGCAGTGGGAGGCGTTCGAGCGCGGCGAGCTGACGCGGGAGCAGGTGCTGCTGCGCCGCTTCGAGCTGCTGTTCGCAGAGCTTGGCCTGCACTATGACGTTGAGGCCACGGAGGACCGCTACCGCGGCTATCTGGGGCAGGGGCATTATTTCGTGGACGGCGCGCCGGAGCTGCTGGACTACCTCGCGCCGAAATACGACCTCTACCTCGCCTCCAACGGCGTGGCCGACACGCAGTACTCCCGGCTGGCCAGCGCAGGCATTTCTCATTACTTCAAGGAGATCTTCATCTCCGAAACGACCGGCCACCACAAGCCGGAGCGGGCCTATTTCGACTATTGCTTCGCGCGAATCCCGAATTTTGACCCCGCCCGCGCCCTCATCGTCGGCGATAGCCTGACGAGCGATATTCAAGGCGGCATCAACGCCGGCATCCGTACCTGCTGGTTCAACGCCAAAAATAAGCCCCGCAACCCCGCCATCCTCCCCGACTACGAGGTCCACCGCCTCGCCGACCTGCGCGAAATTCTCTGAACAAAAAAACCGCAAAATTTTGAAAATTCTGCTTGACTTTTCCGCAATTCTGCATATAATTAAATATGCGTTTTGCGACGCAAACTGAATAGGGGATTTGTGTAACGGTAGCACACCGGACTCTGACTCCGTTTGCGGGGGT
>CABSFY010000141.1 GCA_902477055.1 uncultured Eubacteriales bacterium | reverse complement strand
TACCCCTGCCGAAGTTTTCTTCGAAGAATCTGTTGCACTTGCTTGACTTTCTGCCCTGGCGCGAAGCGCCTGAGGGATTGCGTTCTTGCGCTTCGCGCAAGAACAGCGGGCGTTGCCCGCCAATGCCGGAACTTCGATAAACGCCGTAGGGGCGGTCATTGACCGCCCGTGCTGGCAGTCGGTTTTCTAATAAGTTACCTTACAGCGCGTGCTGCAAGGCTTTTACACCTCAAACATCAGATCGCCATAGGTGGGGACGGGCCAGAGGTCTTTATCTACGATCAGCTCCAGCCGGTCAATCGGGTCGCGGAGGGCCTTCATGTCGGCGGTCACGGTGTCGTGGCTGAAGCAGGCCAGCATCTGCACGCTCTCGATCTCATTGGCCCTCTGCATATCCTGCTCCAATTGCTGCAGGGCATCGCTGGCGGCGGTGAGCAGCTCGCTCGTTTCCTGCAAAAGCCGCTCCTGCACGCGCGTTGAGGCGGCGGGGCAGGCGGTACGCACCTTACAGATCGAGTCGCCCAGCCGCGCCGTGTAGCGCACAATCGCGGGGATATAGTGCTTGGCGGCCATGTGGACCATCGTGCGGGCCTCGATGCCGGTCACCTTGGCATAGGTTTCGTACATGATCTCGCTGCGCGAGTGCAGCTCAGCCTCGGTGAAAACGCCGAAGGTGCCGAACAGCTTCACGGCCTTTTCCGTCGTCAGCGACGGGACGGCGGACACCATGCTCGGCAGATTCGGCAGCCCGCGCCGAGCGGCCTCCTGCACCCAGGTACCGCTGTAGCCGTTGCCGTTGAAAATCACGCGGCTGTGTTCGCGCAGATTCTCCGCCACAAGGCGGTTTGCCGCCGCCGTCACGTCCGCGCTCTGCTCCAGCACGTCCGCCGCCTCGGAGAAGGCCTCGGCCATGATGGTGTTGATGACGGTATTCGCGTTGGCGATGCAGTCGGACGAGCCGACCATGCGGAACTCAAACTTATTGCCGGTGAAGGCGAAGGGCGAGGTGCGGTTGCGGTCGGTCGCATCCTGCCGGATAAGCGGGAGGGTGGAAACGCCGGTATCGAGCTGGCTGCCGGCGATGCAGGCCGCCGCCGTGCCGTGCTCCACGATCTGCTCCACCACGTCTTGCAGTTGGTCGCCGAGGAAGATGGAGATGATCGCCGGGGGCGCTTCGTCCGCGCCAAGGCGCAGGTCGTTGCCGACGCAGGCGGTGGACATCCGCAGCAGGTCCGCGTGGCGATCGACGGCCTTGATGATGCACGACAGGACCAGCAGGAATTGCAGGTTGTCGTTCGGCGTAGAGCCGGGCTCGAGCAGATTTTCGCCGGTGTCGGTGGAGATGGACCAGTTGTTGTGCTTGCCGGAGCCGTTGACGCCCGCAAAGGGCTTTTCGTGCAGCAGGCAGACCAGCCCGTGCCGCCCGGCGACACGCTTCATTGTTTCCATCATGAGCTGGTTCTGATCGACTGCGACGTTGCAGGTGCAGTAGATCGGCGCACACTCATGCTGGCCGGGGGCGACCTCGTTGTGCTGCGTGGTGGCGGTGATGCCCATTTTCCACAGCTCGACGTTGAGGTCCGCCATAAACGCGCCGACGCGCTCGCGGATCACGCCGAAATACTGGTCCTCCAGCTCCTGCCCCTTGGGGGCGGGTGCGCCGAACAGCGTCCGGCCGGTGTAAATCAAATCGCGGCGGCGCAGATATTTTTCGCGATCTACGATGAAGTATTCCTGCTCCGCGCCGATGGACGGGATGACCTGCTGCGCCTTGTCGTCGCCGAACAGGCGAAGAATGCGCAGCGCCTGCGTAGACAGGGCCTCCATGGACCGCAGCAACGGCGTTTTATTGTCCAGCGCCTCGCCGGTGTAGGAGAGGAACACCGTCGGGATGCACAGGATCGTGCCGCAGGACATGGTTTTGACAAAGGCGGGCGAGGTGATGTCCCATGCGGTATAGCCGCGGGCATAGTGCGTCGCGCGCAGGCCGCCCGAAGGGAAAGACGATGCGTCCGGCTCACCCATGATGAGCTGCTTGCCGGTCAGACGCAGCAGCGCCTTGCCCTGCGCATCCGGCGGGCAGAGGAAGGAATCGTGCTTCTCCGCCGTCACGCCGGTCAGCGGCTGGAACCAGTGCGTGTAATGCGTCGCACCCTTTTCCAGCGCCCATTCCATCATTGCCTGCGCGATGATATCCGCCGACGGCATGGAAATTTTTCCGCCGCCCTGCTCGGCGCGGAGGAACTCCTCATAAACCCCCTTCGGCAGGCGCTCGCGCATGACCGCCTTACTGAACACGTTCTCACCGAAATAATCCGAAATGCGTTCCATTGTCCGACCCCTCCAATTTTTCTTGGGAAGCACTGCATAAATCCGCGCTTCCTTTGCATTTTTATTGTATCAGTTTAGCGATTTTTTCAGGAAAATGCAAGCCCCGGCGAAGATTTCATATGCGTCCACAAACACGCTGCGGCAAGGGCGGGGAAATTTATACAAATTTACTACAAATTTACCATTTCCGACGCTGTATAGACCACAATCGCTTGCCGCATACTGAAACGGGAGGCGATGGGATGCTGATCTCATTTTTGCGCACACTGATATTATATATTCTTCTGATCCTGACGGTGCGCCTGATGGGCAAGCGGCAGATCGGCGAGATGGAGCCGGCGGAGTTCGTCGTCACGATGCTCATCGCGAATTTGGCCGCTATCCCGATGCAGGACGGCGCAATTCCGCTGTTCAGCGGTCTTGTGCCGATTCTGGTCATTCTGGGTGTGGAGCTGGTGCTGGCGGCGGCGACGATGCGGTCGATCAAATTGCGGCAGCTTTTCTGCGGAAAACCCGTGATTCTGATGGAAAACGGGAAAATTCTCGAAAAAAATCTCAAAAAAACCCGCGTCAATCTCGACGAACTGACCATGCATCTGCGGGAGAAGGATATTTTTGACCTGACGACGGTAAAATATGCAATTTTGGAAACGAACGGCCAGCTTTCGACACTGCTGTACGCAAAGGAAACGCCGGCCCCCGCGAAGGAGGCCGGTGTGAAGGTCAAGGACACGGAGCTGCCGGTCACGCTGGTTTCCGGCGGCAGGCTGCTCGAACGCAACCTCGTCCTCAGCGGACGGACGCGCGGCTGGCTCGACGAGGCGCTGCTCCGGCACGGCTGCACGGTAGAAACCACCCTCCTGGCGACGGTGGACCGGACCGGGAAGCTCTATCTGGTACGCAGGGAGGATGTGCGATGAAGCATTTTTATCTGGGGCTGGGCATTCTGGCCGTGCTGCTGGCGCTGTGCATCGGCAGCAGCGTCCTGCTGTGCCGCAGCACGCGGGAAAGCGAGGCACATTTGCAGGAGGCCGCCGCAGCGCTGGAGGCAGACAGCTTTTCTGCGGCAGCAAGTCACGCGCAGCAGGCCAAGCGGGCCTTTGACCGGCGGCGGGAGCTGCTCAGCGCCTTTTTGAGCCACGAGGAATTGGACGAGATCGCCATCGACTTCGCGGAGCTGGAGGTCTACGGGCAGGAGGGCAGCCGCGAGGAATTCCGCGCCCGCTGCGAGGCACTTCTGTTCCGCCTCCGCCACGTCGCAGAAATGGACGTGCCGTTTTATTATAATTTTCTCTGATTTCTCCGAACGCGCCTCGTACGTTCTAATTCTGTCACTGCGCCGGGGCCGATGCCCTCATCGGCCCGTGCCGGCAGTATCGAAATCCGCCGTAGGGCGGGGTGCCCTCACCCCGCCGCTGCTGGCACTTCGATTTTGCCGCAACCGTGTTGTAACGTGCGCCTGCGGGCGCGGGGACCCTCTCATACTAGAATCTGATAAAAAGCTTTAAAAGCTTTTTATAGCGCCGAGGGCGCGTCAGATTCTGCATGAGACGGCGCAGCGTGCGTCAGCACGATGTGAGTGTGCGTAGCACACGGGATTCCTGATTAAATGTTTTAATCAGGAATCAGTATCAG
>CABSFY010000140.1 GCA_902477055.1 uncultured Eubacteriales bacterium | reverse complement strand
GATCGACCATGCACTGGCCGTTGGTGAGGGTGGTCGCGACGGAGCCTTGGATGTTGTCGCCCGCGTCAACGATCAAATCCGCGCCCTTCATCGCAGCCGCGGCGTAGGGATACAGCTCATACGCGCCGTGGACATCGTTGGTGAAGTAAACCGTGATGTCCTTCACCGGCTCCTCGGCGGTCTTTTTGACGTAGAACTGGAAGCCGAAATCCTTTTCGGTCACTTTGTCCGCGCTGGTGTCGTAGGCGGAGAAGGCAGTTTTCTTTGCGTACCATTCCACGTAAACGTTGCCGTGGCTGCCCGTCAGGGTCGCGCTGTAAATCTTGAACAGCTTGCTCTCTGCGTTCAGCGCTTCGATGGTCCACTTTGTATCGTGTTCGCCGTCAATATACAGGTTGTAGTAGGTCTGGCCGTTGTTCTCTCTGGGGCTGGTGCCGAAAATCTTGCCGCCGTCCTGAGTGAAGGTGTAGGAGCCGTCGGCGTTCTTCTTGACCGTCCAGATGAGCTTTGCCGCCGGGTCGGTGAGCTTGTTGTCGTCCGGGGTGACGGCAACACCCGCAACATAGTAGCTGCTCATCTCGCCGGCAATCGCCTTGCCGTTGCCGGGGTTGTAAACCACGACCTCGTCGCCGTCCTTCAGCTCGGTCGCGAGGACATACTCGGTCGGAACCGGCTCTGCCGCGCCGCAGCGGGTGCAGGTGCCGTTCACATAGTCATGGCCCAGCGCATCGACGGCTTCGGTCTTGGTCTCGCCGCAGTCGGTGCAGGTGTAGGTTTTCACACCGGCCTCGGTACAGGTCGGCTCGGTCGTGATAACGCCGTCGTTCCAGGTATGGACATGGGGCGTTTCGCCGCCGTCGGTCAGCTTGTAGAGGGAAACCAGCGGGAAGCTGCCGCCGCTGCCGGACTTGTAATAGCGGAAGCGGTCCTGCGAATCGCCTTCATTCGTGTTGAAGCGCAGCGTTGCGGTGTTGCTGACAATCTTAACGCGGTCCGTCGTCTTGTCATAGCTGATGGTGTTCAGCTGCTCCGTGCCGGCCAGAACGATGGTGTTGCTGTCGCTCTTGCCGCCCATGTACTTATCGCCGACCTTGATGGAGTAGCCGCCGTCGATTGCTGCAATGGTCACGGTGGGAGCGGTCATGGCCTCGTCCTTGACGATCTTGTTGTCGGTAACGTCGGCAATGACATAGTTCTTGGCGGTCCCAACGCCGCTGAAAACCTTCGCCTTGTCGTTATCCAGCTCATGGACGATCAGGTACGTGCCGGACCAATCCGTGAGATCGGAGGTAACGCGCTCAAACGTTTCATCCGCAGGCTCCGCCGCGCCGCAGCGGGAGCAAACGCCGTCCACATAGTCGTGGCCCAGCGCGGGGATGGGTTCGGTCTTGGTTTCGCCGCACTTGGAGCAGGTGTAGGTTTTCACGCCCGCCTCGGTGCAGGTCGCGGGAGTCGTTTCAACGCCCTCGCCCCAGTCGTGAGCGCAGGGTTCAGGGGTGTCAGCGCCCTTAACATAGAACTGGAAGCCGAAGTCCTTTTCGGTGACTTTATCTGCGCCAGCATCGTAGGCAGAGAAGGCAGTATTCTTTGCGTACCATTCCACATAGACGTTGCCGTAGCTGCCCGTCATGGTCGCGCTGTAAATCTTAAAGAGCTTGTTTTCCGCGTTCAGCGCTTCAACTGTCCACGTTGCATCGTGCTCGCCGTCAATATACAGGTTATAGTAGGTCTTGCCGTCGCTTTCTCTGGAGCTGACGCCCAGAGTTTTTCCGCCGTCCTGCGTGAAGGTGTAGGAGCCGTCGGCGTTCTTCTTGACCGTCCAGACAAGCTTTGCTTCCGGTCCGGTGATCTTATCGTTCTCAGGGGTAACGTCCGCACCGGCGACATAGTATCTGGACATTTCGCCAGCCAGTGCCTTGCCGTTGCCGGGGTTGTAGATAACGACTTCTTCGCCGCCCTTGAGCTCGTTCGTCAGGACGTACTCATCGGTCGAAGGCGTAGGAGGCGTGGGGGTATCGCCGGTGGCAATGGGGTAAATGCCGAACGTGTAGATCGACGTGTCTTCGCCCATGCCGAAGGTGGTGAAATAGCCGCCGTAGAACTCGAGGTACTGCGGGTTGCCGTTGTATGCCTTCGTCGCGCAGCGGATGAACTTGCCGCCCTCGGTATCTTCGAGGACAAACTTGGTGCATTCGCCTTC
Organism: uncultured Eubacteriales bacterium; assembly: GCA_902477055.1. Classification (GTDB taxonomy): domain Bacteria; phylum Bacillota; class Clostridia; order Oscillospirales; family Oscillospiraceae; genus JAZOXB01. The sequence goes on along the minus strand of CABSFY010000140.1, from coordinate 1,792 downwards.
CTCGGCGACGAGCTTGACATCGGTGCCGTCAACGTACAGGAACTTGCCGTCCTTCGTCTTGAAGGTGACGATGCCGTCCTTGGTGGTGGTCATCGTGAACACCGCCGCGTTAGTCGCGCTCGTAGTGACCTTGCCGTCGGCCAGCGTAGCGGCCGCAGAAGCCAGCTCGAGCTTGGTCTTGCCGGTCTTGGGGCTGGTATAGGCGTACTCCTCAGTGGTCATGACCTTGCTTTCCTTCGGATAGTAGATCACGACGTTTTCAACCACGGTGGGTTCGTCCGGCTCGGTCGGGGTGGTCGGCTCGGTGGGATCGACGGGCTTTTCTGCGCCGCAGTCGGTGCACTTGCCGTCGTCGCCGTAGTGGTGGCCCTTGGCGGGGATGGGTTCGGTCTTGGTCAGGCCGCACTTGGTGCAGGTCAGGAGCTTCTCACCGGCTTCGGTGCAGGTGGGTTCCTTCGTGACCTTGCCCTCGTCCCATTCGTGCGTGCAGGGCTTGTTCAGCTCGGCATACTGATAGATCATCTTCGCGAACTCGGCACGGGTGGCGTTGTCGCGCGGGGTGAGCCGATTCTTGTAGCCGCTGAGGATGCCGACGGAGACGGCCCAGTTGAAGGCATCCCGCGCGTAGCCGGAGATGCGCGACGCGTCGGTGTAGTCCTTCAGGTGGTCGGTCTCGACCTTCGGGGAGCCGGAGTAGCGCCACAGCATGGCGACGATCTGTTCGCGGGTCGCGAACGCGTCCGGCTCAAAGGTCGTGGCGCTGGTGCCGTTGACGATATCCTTCGCCTGCGCCCACGCGACGGCGTTCATGTACCAGTCGCTCTTGAGGTCGGTGAAGGTGGATTTGTTATAGACAGGCGGCTCGCCGGCCATGCGCCACAGCACCGTCGCCGTCATTGCACGGGTCAGGCCGCTGTCCGGCTCGAAGGTCGTCGGACTTGTGCCGGTCATCAAATCCTGGAAGGCCACGTACTCGACGTACTTGGCATACCATGCGTCGTCCTGCACATCCGTAAAGCCCGCGACGTTGGCCGCGAATACGGACGGAAGAACGCCGACGATCATTGCAATGATAAGTGCCATCGCCATGATCTTTTTGCATACATTCTTCATGATTTGTCCTCCTTTGATTTTCCAAATGGCGGGCAAAAGCCCATCTTGCCTTATCCATTGTATCAATTTTTCATGGAAACCGCAAGATTCCAACCGTACAATTCTCTGTTTTCACGGAAAGGTTTTTGAAAATGGGTAAAAACCCAACTTTTTAGCGTGTGTTTCTCTGTTTCCGGCAATGAATACTTGATTTCTTAGTTTGAATTATGCACAGCCCTATCAAAAACCGCCGTAATTTGCCCCCGTTTTTACAGAAATTTGACAGGAATGCCCCATTGCACCGCTTCCGACGCATTCCTTTTGTCCACCCGGCACGGACACAGCACCGGGTATCGAAGCCTACAGCGGGGGCGATATGGGCATCGGCCCCTACGCACAATAGGAAGTTTTTCTCCCAAGGTTGGTCCATGCGTAGGGCGCGATGCCCTCATCGCGCTGCGAATTCCGATCGTTCCTTCGTTGCTCGATCCTCTCGCCGCAGCGCCTTGGCTTCCCCTTTGGGGAAGCTGCCGGCAAGGCCGACTGATCGGGTCCCCGCGCCCGCAGGCGCACATTACAATGTCGCAGGGGGTTTCGTCCTTACCGCCGCAGCCGGACGAGGCCTCCCTTGTGGAAAGGGAGGTGGGCAGGTTATAATTCGAAGTGCAACACCCGCGAGGAGGGAAAAAAGGGAGACAAT
>CABSFY010000139.1 GCA_902477055.1 uncultured Eubacteriales bacterium | reverse complement strand
TTGCAAAATAGGAATAAGGAAGATTATTTTGCAATTTTGCCCGCTGCGGCGGGGTGATGGAACGTGAAAGGGAACCCTGACGGTTCCCTTTCACACTTTTCCTCCCCCCGAAACCTTTCATTGGGCAGTTCTTTGACAGTCTGAGGCCCCTGCTTTCAATCGGAAAGCAGGGGCCTGTGCCTATCTACCGCCGGGTCATTTCAGGCGGTTTTTTGCTCGAAAGATGAAGCGGACGGCGGCGTAGTGCTTTTTGAGCAGCAGGCGGTAAATCAGGCGGCGGTTGCAGTCGAGGAGGGGAAGGTGCGGATTGGTGCGGAAATCGGGGAAGTGCTGCTCCATGTAGGCGCGGAACTGGCCGACGAGCGGGCTGCGCCGGTCGATGAGCAGGACGCGGACGGTCGCGGCAATCAGCAGATGCTCGATGGCAAGGAAGGTCAGCTCGTCGCGATAGCGGTCGAGCAGGCCGTGCGTCTCGTACCACGATAAAATGTCGTCAAACGCGGCGATGATCTCGGCGTTGCGGGCGGCGTTTTTGTTGTTCATAGCGCTGCCGTCGCGCTGGAGATAGTGATAATACGCGCCCTCCAGCCGCAGCACGGAGGCGGCGACGGCGTTGAGCTTCGTGACCACGCGGATATCCTCGTACCAGACCCTTGTGGCGAAGGAAATGTCGTTTTCCGTAAAGAGCGTGCGGCGGTAGGCGCGGTTCCACGGGGCCATGATGCCGAAAAACAGCTCCGGCGCGTCCGCACCGTTACAGAGCGTCCCAACCGGGACGCGCTCATGCAGCTCGCCGACCTTTTTCCCGTCGCGCTCGACGATCGCGCCGAACAGATACAGGTCCGCGTCCGTTTTTTCCATCGCGGCGGAAAGCTCAGACAGCAGATTCGGCTCCAAATAATCGTCACCGTCCACGAACAGCAGATATTCGCCCGTGGACAGGGCAATGCCATGGTTCCGGGCGGCTCCCGCGCCGCCGTTGGGCTGATGAACGGCACGGACAAGCGGCGACTGCGCGGCAAATTCGTCGCAGAGCTTGCCGCTGCCGTCGGGCGAGCCGTCGTCGATGAGCAGCAGCTCAAAGTCCTGACAGGTCTGCGCGAGAATCGAGGCGACGCACTTGCGGAGATAGGCCTCGACGTTATAGATCGGGATAATGATGCTGAATTTCGGCATGATCGTATCCTCCGGTATCTTTTGATGACAGAACCATTATACCGGACGGCCGCCGCAGATGCAAGGCATTTATAAAAGAATCGGCTGCATTTGGCGGCCCTCCAGCGCGAGGCGGGCGGCTTCGGGGAGCTTTTCAAAGTCTGCGACGAGGCTGTAGGGCTTTTTCTGCGGGCTGTCCTGCCCGAAGGGGACGAAATAGTAGTGCTTTCGGTTGAGCAGCCGCCCGAGGTTGGACGCTGCGCCGGACAGACCGTCGTTTGTAGACACGGCCAGCAGGATGGGCCGGGCATTGCGCAGATGGGCCTTGCAGGCGAAGCTCACGGGCGTGTCGGCGATACCGTTTGCCAGCTTGCCGAGGGTTGTGCCGGTGCAGGGGGCGACAATCAGCAGGTCGAGCAGCGCCTTCGGGCCGAGCGGCTCGACCTGGGGGAGCGTGTGCAGAATTTCTCGCCCGCAGAGCGCCTCGACCTGCCCGATAAAGCCGCTGGCCGTGCCGAAACGGGTGTCGGTCCCGTAGGCCGCGTCGGAGAAGATCGGGTGGACATCGTACTCCTGTGTCAGCGCGGTAAGCGCACGGAGGGTTTTCTGAAACGTACAGAACGAGCCGGTGAGGGCGTAGCCGATCTGGGGCTTCATTGGAGTTCCTCGCTTTCTGAAATGATCTGTTGGGCATACAGCAGTCCGGCGGTTTTTGGGGCGCATTTTCCCGGCAGGCCCGGTGCATAGCGGCAGCGGACCCCGGCCTCGGCGCAAAGGTCCGGCGCGATGCCATGGGGTGCGGAGGCGAGGTCAATGACCACGCAGTCGGGCGAAAGCTGCCGGAGCTGTGCTAGGTCAAGCACCGGCACGGGGACGGTATTGAAAACGAAATCATATCGTCCCAGCCCGTGGGCGTACACGCCCGTCCGCTCCGCTTCCAGCCCCAGCGCCTCGACCAGTCCCTGATCGCCGGGGCGGCGGACGCTGACGGTGATGCGGGCAGAGAGCGCTTGCAGCTTCTGCGCCAGCACCTTGCCGATGCGCCCAAAGCCGATGACAAGACACGCTGCGCCGTGGAGCGTGATGGGCGCAGCCTCCATCGCCAGCGCGATCGCGCCCTCGGCGGTGGGGACGGCGTTCGCGGTCGTCAGCGGCTCGGCACCATACAGGTCGCGGACGGTGCAGCCCCGCGCCGCAAAGGCCTCCCGCCAGATACTGAAGCTCGCGCCGAATATCCGCGCACCGGGCGGCACTCGGTCGAGCAGCTCTGTAACGAGTAGCTGCTTCGTCCCGCGAATGCAGCCGCCGTCGAACGAAGGAAAGGGAAGAATCACGCTATTCGCGTCGGGCGGGAGGTCCGTATCCGTGCAGCCGGGAACGTCGAGCGTCGCAAGCGTCCAGCCCGCCGCCCGGAACGCACGAGCTGCCCAGCCGCTTCGCGCGTCGCCGCCGATCATCCAAGCCTTCATAGCCTCACTTCCTTTCCCTCCAGCGTATTCATTTTTTTCCGGATCAGTGCAAAAGGTGTTGTCATTCGGTGCGAGGTACGCTATAATAATTCTCGGGAATGAGGTGCATGAAGTTGGAAAAGGGATTTATTCATGATATGCTTGATGTCAAGATTTTGATCTTGTTCGTCATGGACCGGGTGTTGTATCCGGTCGATTTGCAAAAAATCTATGAGCTGTCATATCAGGACGACTGCCTGAGCTATTTCGATCTGGCGCAGGCGGTGCCGGATATGGTCGAAAGCGGCCACTTGGAGGAGGTCGAGGGCGGCCGCTATGTCATTACCGAGAAAGGCAGAGAAACCTGTAAAGTAACAGAAGATGCCATTGCCTTTCCCGTGATGCAGCGGGCGAAGGCGGCGGTTGAGCGCTTTAACGATGCCGTTCGCCGCAGCAGCTTCGTCAAAACCGAGATCACGCCCGGAGAAAACGGCGATTATTCCGTCCGCATGACGCTCAACGACGAGGTCAGCAGCCTGCTGCAAATGGAGCTGATGGCCCCGACGCAGAAGCAGGCCTACCGTCTGGCTCGCGCCTTTACGGAACGCGCGGAGCTTGTTTACAAGACGATCATGGACCAGCTTCTGACAAAGCCGAAGGAAGATACTTGAATTTTCCGAAATTTGTGTTATAATATGGGCGGAGGGAAACCTCCGGTATAACACGAAAGGAGCGACGACCATGAAATTCCAGTTTACCGAGAAAAAAGTCAGTCTGCCCGCCAGCGTTCATGCCTATGCCGAGAAGAAGGTAATGAAGCTGGAGCGGTTCTTCCGCGATGATGCGGAAGCGCTTGTCGCCTTTTCTGTAGAAAAGGAGCGTAATAAGGTCGAAATTACGGTCCACGCCGCGAATACCTATTTCCGCGCCAGCGAGTCCACGAGCGATATGTACGCGTCGATCGATGCGGCGGTCGCAACGATGGAACGCCAGATCCGCAAGAACAAGACCCGCCTTGCCCGCCGTCTGCGGCAGGATGCGTTTGTTCGTACTGCGGAGGTCACGTCCTTTGCTCCGGAGACAGAGGAGGATGCCTTTGAGATCGTGCGCTTCAAGAAGTTCCCGATGAAGCCAATGACCCGTGAAGAGGCCATCCTTCAGATGAACCTGCTGGAGCACAGCTTCTTCGCCTTTAAGGACGAGGAAAACGACGGCGCGTTTGCGGTGGTCTACAAGAGAAACGACGGCGGCTACGGCCTGATCGAAAATATTGACTGAGCATCCCAACAAAGGGGGCAAGCCACACGGCTTGCCCCCTCAGCTTGTCAAAAAAGTCCTCACGGACTTTTCCGACAAGCTGCTTTCAAAATTGCAAAATAGGAATAAGGAAGATTATTTTGCAATT
>CABSFY010000138.1 GCA_902477055.1 uncultured Eubacteriales bacterium | reverse complement strand
GAACGTGAAAGGGAACCCTGACGGTTCCCTTTCACACTTTTCCTCCCTCCGAAACCTTTCGTCGGGCAGTTCTTTGACAGTCTGTGAGGGACTGCCCTGCGGCAGTCCCTCCTTGTGTTATTCGGAATAGCGGTAGAAGCCCTCGCCGGAGGCCTTGCCGAGCTTACCCGCGTCGATATATTCGCGCAGCATGGCGTCCATGCCGCGGAAATTATACGGCGCAAGGAAGGACGGAACCTTCAGGTATTGCTTGACGATGTTATGCGCTGTGGTCAGGCCAACGGTGTCAAGGATGCGGAACGGGCCCTTCGGTGCGCCGGTTCCGCGCGTCCAGGCAAGGTCGATGCTCTCCGGGTCGGAGATGCCGTTGACGTACAGGTCCATTCCGGCAAACAGCATCGGAACGAGCATGGAATTGAGCAGATAGCCGGACTTTTCCTTGCGGACGGGCAGCGCGATCATGCGGATCTGCCCGGCAAAGGCCATGACGGCATCGAAGGCAGCCCGCTCGGTCTTCGGCTGCGCCATAATCTCGGCGGTGTTGTTCTTCCAGATGGAATTCGCGAAATGCAGCGCCAGATATTTTTCCGGCCGGCCGGTGTACTTGGCGAACTTGGACGGCAGCAGCGTGGACGAATTTGTCACAAGAATCGTCTGCGGCGGCAGCTTCGGCGCGAGATTCCGATAAAAGGCGATCTTGTCCTCCACGTTTTCCGCCATGGATTCGATCACAAGATCCGCGTCGGCAACGGCCTTTGCCATATCCAGCTCCAACCGGAGCGAAGCGGCAGCCTTTTCGACCTGCGCCTTACAGGCGGCGGGGTCGAAGCTGTCCGGATCGGCGATGCCGCTGGCCCAGACCTGCGGGGTCTTGCCCTCCGGACCGCTCATCGCGTCGATCGTTTCAAGATAGGTTTTCCGGAGCTGCTCCAGCTTCGGCTGTGTTCTGCCGATGCTGCCCTCGCTTCTGAGCCAAATCGTCACATCAAGGCCGCAATAGGCTGTCTGAAATGCGATTTGACTGCCGAGAACGCCTCCACCGGCAACAACAATTTTCTTCATAGAATCCGCTCCCTTCTCTGAACCGTCAGGTTTTTCTTTGCCTATTTTAACCGACAAAGCAGAGAAAGTCAATAGAATCGATACTGATTTATCGATAAATTTTTACAAATACAGCGCTGTCTGTGCAGCTCGCAATTTGCGGCGGGTACAGCTTCTACAGGGGCTGCCCGGCCGATTCAGAGGATGCGGACGGTCAGCGCGGCCATGAGAAAGCCCGTCAGATCGGCAATCAGCGCAGCGGGAATGGCGTAGCGCGTTTTTTTCACGCCCACCGCGCCGAAGTAGACGGAAATGGTGTAAAATGTGGTTTCCGTGCTGCCGAGCATGACGGCGGCGGTGCGGCCGATGAGAGAGTCCGCACCGTAAACCGCCATGAGATCGGCCCCGACGGCCAGCGCCGCACTGCCCGAAAACGGCCGCAGCAGCACAAGCGGCAGTGTTTCCGGCGGGATGCCGATCCGGCAGGCAGCGGGACGGAGAAACTCCGTCATCAGGTCGATTGCGCCGGAGGCCCGGAGCATATGCACCGCCGTCAGCAGCATCACAAGTGCCGGAGCGATGGACACCAGCAGCTTCAGCCCGTCCAGCCCGCCGCTGAGCAGGGCGGGGTAGACCGCCTGCTTTTTTGCCATTGCATAGATGCACAGGACGATCATCAGACCCGGCACGAGCAGGTCAAGCATGGCGTTTTCCGAGGCGGCGCAGGAGGTTCGCGGCGAAAATGCCCGCGCTTACCGAGGCGATCGAGGTCAGCCAGACCGCCGGAAGAATGTCGAACGGTGCGGCGGAGCCGAGCGAAGCCCGCACTGCCGCAACGGTCGTCGGCAGGAGCTGAATCGACGCGGTGTTCATCACGATCAGCAGGCACATTTCGTCCGTCGCCTCGCCGGGACGGCTGCCGCGCTGCATCCGGCGCACGGCGGCGATGCCCATCGGCGTGGCGGCATTGCCGAGGCCGAGCAGATTGGCGGAGATATTCGCCGTCAGATAGCCCAGCGCGGTGCGGTCGCGGGCGGCGTTCGGAAACAGGCGGCGCAGCAGCGGGGCCATGCCTCTGCCGAGCTTTTCGGTCAGTCCGGCCTGCTCCATGAGCTTCGCCAGCCCGCTCCACAGGCACAGCGCGCCCGCAAGTGAGATACATAACGTGATGGCGGAGGCGGCTCCCTCCATCGCCGCCGGGGTCAGTACGCCCAACGCGCCCTGCCCGATTGCGGCAGCAACTGACAGGACAACCATCCCAAGCCAGACAAAGCCCATGACCAAGGGAACCACCTCCGAATCCAGTCTATGCGCGCGGCGCGAGCGTATGCCGCTTGCCGGGAAACCGCCTGCGCTGCGGGACGGGGTCAGAGCAGCAGGCAGATCAGACCGTTTGCACCCTCGTTGATAATCTTCGTCAGGGCGTCCTTGAGCTTGAAGCGGGCGTCCTCCGGCATTCGCTTGAGCTTTGCCGTCAGGCCCTCGTTGACCAGCTCAAAGACGGATTTTCCGAAAATATTGCTCTCCCAGAGCTTTTCGGTATTGCCCTCATACTCGCCGAGCAGGAATTTGACCAGCTCCTCGGACTGCTGCTCGTCGCCGACCATCGGGCTGATCTCCGTCTGGATATCTGCACGCATCATGTGGATGGACGGGGCGCTGGCCTTGAGCTTCACGCCGTAGGCGCTGCCCTTGCGGACGATCTCCGGAACCTCGAGGTGCATTTCGTCCGCGGCGGGCATGACGATGCCATAGCCGGTGGCGCGGACCTCCTCCAGAGCGGCGGAGATTTTGTCGAACTGGCGCTTTGCCTCGGCCAATGCCGTCAGCAGCGACAGAAGCTGGCCGTCGTTTTCGATCTCAAAGCCCGTGCGCTGCCCCAGAATCTGATAGAACAGACCCTCGTTGAAGTCCAGTTCGCAGGAAACGACGCCGCTGCCGAGGTCGATCTCGTCGATGCGGTAGCCGCAGATCTGCTCCAAGCGAGCGACGGCGGCGACGGCCGGCTCGACCTCGGCCAGGCGGGAAATCTGCACTGCGTTGGTCCGCAGCGCTTCAAACAGCGCCGTTTTCAGCGGACTGTCCAGCTCCAGTGCCTGCACCCACGCGGGCAGGAACACCCGCAGCTCGCGCATCGGGAAGGCATATAACAGCTCCGTCAGCAGCTCCTTCAGCTCCGCCTCGTGCATTCCCTGACAGTCGGCGGTCATGGCGCTGACACCGTAGGTGCGGCGGATGTACTCTGCCAGCGCCTTGGCCTGCGCCCCGTTCGGCTCGACGGAGTTGACCACGACGACGAAGGGCTTCCCCGTCGCCTGCATATCGCGGATGGCGCGTTCCTCGGCGGCGATGTAGTCCGCGCGGGGAATGTCCGTGACCGAGCCGTCGGTCGTGACGACGACACCGACGGTGCTGTGCTCCTCCATGACCTTCTTCGTCCCCAGCTCGGCCGCCTCGGTCATGGGAATTTCCTCGTCGAACCACGGCGTTGTCACCATGCGCGGCGCACCGTTTTCCGTCGCGCCGATCGCGCCGTCCACCATGTAGCCGACCGAATCGATCAACCGGACGGAGAGCTTCGCCTTGCCGTCGGGCGAAATTTCGACGGCCTCCTCCGGGACAAACTTCGGCTCGGCGGTCATGATGGTCTTGCCGGAGCCGCTTTGCGGCAGCTCGTCGCGGGCGCGCTCCTTCTGATACAGGTCGTCGATGTTCGGAATCACCAGCTCCTCCATCAGGCGCTTGATAAAGGTAGATTTGCCGGTCCGCACCGGTCCGACCACACCGATATAGATGTCGCCGCCCGTCCGTCTGGCAATGTCGGCGTAGATATTGCTCATAATGTCAGCCTCCCCCAGATTCTCGTGATACATACTATGAGAGGCGCGGGACAACTATGCCAGCTTATCAGGATTCCTGATAAGCTGGCTTCAAAATTGCAGGCAATTTTGTCCGCTGCGGCGGGGTGATGGAACGTGAAAGGGAACCCTGACGGTTCCCTTT
>CABSFY010000137.1 GCA_902477055.1 uncultured Eubacteriales bacterium | reverse complement strand
CGGAGTACACCCCCCCGCCGATGACCCTTTCGACCTGGTAGCCGGAGGTGAGGATGTATTCGCCGTAGGCGATGACCAGATCGACCAGTGCCTCAAATTGCGTCTGCGTCAGAGCAATATCGTAACGCGCCGCAAAGTTATTGACCGCCGTTTCCGCTCCGGCGAGCTGGTTCGGGCCGACCGAGCCGGACATCATTTCGTTGATAAATGCAAGGCCCTGCTCGCTGACCTTCAATTTTTCCACCGCGCGGGTCTGCGGCGGCTCCTGTGCCGTTTCGTCCGGCACTTCGGTCGAAGGCTCCGTCGAGGCCTCGTCCGGGGCCTCGGTAAGGGCTTCCGTCAGCGTTGACGGCTCCGCCGTTTCGGAAAGCGGCTGCGGCTCCTGCTCTGCGAAAACCGGCTGCATCAGCCCGGCCAACAGACAGAACAGCGCCAGTAAGCTGCATAGTGTGCGTTTCATATCTTCACTCCCGTCGGAATTTTCCGCACCTATTGTAGCAGATGTTCCGGCGTTCGTCAAGATTCGCGCGTTTCTTTACGCGTCTATTCTGCAAAAATCATTACAAAAAGGTAACAATTTATAGCTGTTGCTCCAGAAAATGCCACACATCCTCATAGACCTCGCCGTGATTTTTCTCGTTGAGGATCTCATGGCGGCCGTCGTAGAGCTTCAGCTCCACGTGCTGCATTCCGGCCTTGCGGAAGGCGGCGGCGCTCTTTTCCACGCCCTTGCCCATATTGCCGACGGGGTCGCTTTTCCCGGCGATAAAGAACACCGGCAGGTCCTTCGGCATGGCCTCCAGATTCTTTTTCTTCTCGATCATGCCGATGCCGCGCAGCATCTCCCGCGCCAGCCCGACCGACGCGCTGCCTCCGCAGAGGGGATCATCGGTGTAGGCCTGCACAACCGTCGGATCGGCGCAAATCCAATCGTTTTCCGTCCTTGCGTCCGGGAACTTCCGGTTGAAGGAGCCGAACATCAGGTTATTCAGCAAGCCGCTCGGCCGTGTTTCGCCCACGCGCAGGCGTTCCAATGCGCACAGCGTCCGCCCGGCAGCCAGCGTTGCTCCGCTCTGCCAGCCTGTGCCGCAGATGACCGCCGCCCGCAGGCCCGCGTCGGGATAGGCAAACAGCAGCGTCCGCGTCATGAACGATCCCATACTGTGGCCGAGGATAAAGTAGGGAAGCGTCGGAAATTCCTCCCGCGTCTGCCGCAGCAGCTCATAGGTATCGGCCACCGCGCTCAGCCAACCGCCGGCAAAATACCGGTCCGCACCGCTGCCGGTGGACTTTCCGTGGCCCATATGGTCCTCCGCGACGACCAGAACGCCATGCGCGTTCAAATAGCGGGCAAAATCATCGTACCGCAGCATATGCTCCGCGATGCCGTGAACGAGCTGCAACACTGCGATCGGCGTTCCCTCCGGCGTCCAGCGGTAGGCGTGGATCGTCCCCGCGCCCTGCGAGGTGTACTCAAATTCCGTTCTCATAGCGCACGCTCCTTCGGTTGGTTCTTTTGATACAGCAATTGCAGGCCCTTGAGCATCAGAGCGCCGTCATAGGTGATCTCCCGGCGGCAGAGCGGCAGGACGAATCGCGCGATGCCGCCTGTTGCGACGACCTTCGCCGGAGCATCCAGCTCGGCCTCCATCCGGTCGAGCAGCCCGTCGAGCATTGCCGCCGCGCCGAGCATGATGCCGCTGCGCATACAATCGCGGGTGTTCTTTCCGATGGCCCGCTGGGGCTTGTCGAGGCTGATGCCGGGCAGCTGCGCCGTCCGGCCCGTCAGCGCCTCCATGGAGATGCGCACGCCGGGGCAGATACAGCCGCCGACGAAGCAGCCGCTGCCATCCACGGCGGTGATGGTCGTCGCCGTACCCATATCGACCAGCAGCAGCGGCGCGCCATACTGCGCAATGCCCGCGACCGCTGCGACGATCAGATCGCTGCCGACCTCGGCTGGGTTGTCCATACGGATGTTCAGTCCCGTGCGGATCCCCGGCCCGACGATCATGCAGCTCTTGCCGGTCAGCTTGCGGATGGCCGTCTTAAACGAATTGAGCAGCGGCGGCACGACCGAGGAAACGATGCTCCCCTCGATTGCCGTCGGATCGACCTCGAACAGATTCAGCATGGTTTTCAGCTCCGCGCGGTACTGATCCGAGGTTTTGATGAGGTCCGTCGCCATGCGGGCCTCAAAGACGATGCGCTCGCCCTCCATGCCGCCGAGAACGATATTGCTGTTGCCGATATCGACCGCTAAGATCATGTTGCTTCCTCCTCATAGACATCGCGGATGCGGCAGTCCCGCACCGCGCCGTTTTCCAAAGTTACCACGGCGTATGTGCCGTAAGGTCCCCGGCAGGAGCCGGGATTCAGCAGCCAGATGCCGTTCTTTTCCCGGCATCCGGCCTCGTGCGTATGCCCGAACAGCGCCAGCGCCGCGCCGTTCTCCCGCGCTGCAAGATAAAACCGCAGCAGGCCGCTTTTGACGCCGTAACGGTGGCCGTGCGCCGCAAAGATCTGCACGCCCGCGACCTTGCGCAGATAGGTGTCTGCACAGGCGGGAAACGGGCCGTCGCAGTTGCCGCGGACGTATGCGATTGCCGTCGTGCTGAATTCCTGCGCCAGCGTGTACGCATCGAGCGCATGGTCGCCGAGATGGAGGACCTGATCGGGCCGTTCGCGCCGCAGCGCCAGCCGCATCCCCGCAAGATCGCCGTGCGAGTCGGACAAAACCAACAGCTTCATGCTGTCACCCCTTTGTGTCGGTTTGCATATATAGGATTATAACAGATTGCGAACCGGGAGGCAATGACGATGGAGAAGAAATTACCTTTTTCTGCCGAGGATTTCAGGCGTGTTCTCGGCTCGCCGGAGGGAAAACGTCTGCTCACGCTTCTGCGGCAGGACGATGGAACCGTACAGCAGGCCATGCAGGCCTACCGCAGCGGCGACACGGAAACGGCAAAAGCACTGCTACAGCCGCTCGCGCAAGCCCCGGAGGCCGCCGCGCTGCTGCAAAAAATGGAAGGCAAGGAAAAATAAGAAAATGCAGACGCTGCGGCGGGAGGTGGTCTTACGGAGAATCTGGAGGAGAAGCTCAATCAAATCTTAGCCGACCCGGATAGCATGGCCCAGATTTTATCGCTGGCACAGTCGTTCGGGATACAGCCGGAGCCACCGCCGGACCGGCCGGACGCACCGCCGCCACCTCCGCCGCCGATGGACGGCGCGATGCTGCAAGGACTGATGCAGCTGATGCAGCAGACGCAGCAGAGCGACAAAAAGCAGGAGGCCCTGCTGTGCGCCCTAAAGCCCTATCTCGCGCCCGACCGGCGCGGCAAGCTCGACCGCGCCATGCAGATCGCGCGTATTTCGCATCTGGTCAGTGCCGCGCTGCAAAATTACGGAAAACTTGAGCCGAAGTAGTCAAAGGAGCGGTCGTCATGTATCATCGTTACCAGCCGGACGGGCAGGGCCAGTACCGCCGCCAGACCTTTCCCGACTCGCCGCGCCCCACCGGCCCACCACAAAAGCCACCCGGGCCGCCGCCAAAACCGCCTGGGCCACCGCCGAAGCCGTCCGGGCCACCGCCGAAGCCGCCCGGGCCGCCGCCAAAACCGCCCGGGCCGCCGAAGCCGCCTGCGCCGCCGAAGCCGCCTGCGCCGCCGGATGCGCCCCGGTTCCGGCTGCCGTTTTTGGAAAAGCTCCTTCCCGGCTGCGACGGCGGCGACCTTCTGGTCCTGCTGATCCTCCTGCTCCTGCTCTCCGAAGGCGGCGAGGAAAGCTCCTCCGTCGCCATGACGCTGGCCATCTTCCTGTTCCTGCAATAATGCCGTCCGCAGCAAGCCGCGAATTCCGGATGCAAAAAAGATCGTGCCGGCAACAGCGTAGAAAAACCAGCGGCGGGATGGGGCTCCATCTCGCCGCTGGTCTGTTAAATTTCCATGATGACCGGGAGGATCATGGGGTTGCGTTTGGTGGTTTTGAAAAGATACTGGCCCATATCGCCCTTGATGGTGGACTTGATCGTGGCCCAGTCGGAAATGTTGCGGCTGCGGCAATTATCCAGTGAGCGCAGGACGATCATGCGCAGCGCCTCCATCAGGTCCTCGTTTTCCTTCATATACACGAAGCCGCGCGAAATGATATCCGGGCCGGAGAGGACAGAGCCGTCCTCGCTGGACAGGTTGACGCACACGACGATCATGCCGTCCTGCGCCAGATGCTTGCGGTCGCGCAG
>CABSFY010000136.1 GCA_902477055.1 uncultured Eubacteriales bacterium | reverse complement strand
GCTGCCGGTGGCAGCTTGCCCAGCTTGTCAAAGAACCCCTGCTTTCAAGTGACGAAAGCAGGGGCTTTCTTGCAATTTAGGAAACAATGAACGAATATAAGCCGGGAAAAGGAGTTTTTCCAACTCCAATTTGCTAGCTTTTTCAGGTTCATGGCAGCAAATTTAAGCCTGACCCATCGTGTGACGGCGGCCAAGCCTCTGTGGTGTGTATAACGCATTGCGTGTTTCTCTTTTGCATCCGCAAAGACCCGTTCAATGGTTTCTTTGCGCTGTGCATAAATCTGTTTATAATGAAATGCTTCGGCGTATTGAGCCGGAGAAAATTATTTGTTACAACATGCTGTTTCCTGAAATGTGGGGAAACATTGTGTATGTGGATTATGAGCACAGCTCGTGGAGATACATGAGCTATGAGAGAAATTATAAAGCAGAGAACTCGACGCTTTCAAAATCGGCGAGACATATCGCCCCGAACGTGATACAATAGAGCCATACCTGATCGGCGGGGCACAGAAAGGCGGCGGCAGCGCCTACGGCGGAAAATGGCGGCCAAACCCCAACAAGCCACAAGATCAGCGTTACTGGGGTAAACCCGGGGAAATTAAAACGACCATAATGCGCAACGGCGAGGTATTCAGGACAAAAATCGGCAGGGATGGTCGTGCGGAAATCGAGAGGCATGAAACAGATCACAACCGCAGAGATAAACATATGAATCCCCATGATCACAAAATCGATTGGAATACACCTGATGAACATCCCATGCCGGGGCCACCTATCAATTATCCCGGTGGCGCACCTGAGTTTAAGCAATATGTGAGGATATTCTCTATGGACAACTATATTATCGTCCCAGACGGCAGCATGAATTTTGAAACCATCAGCGAATTCAAGCGCAGTCTGAACTGGGGAGCAGAAATTGAGTTTATTTGGAACAACATCACTTACGGAATTATCCGCTATGGAACCAATAATAAAATAACGATTTATCAAGCAAATAGACCGGAGACAGAAAAAGTATGCGATACGGCTGACGATGCTCTTGAATATATGCTGGGTGACGATCGTTTGGGGGATGTAATTACAAAAGTTAATGTTATTTCTCGCACGATTTAAGATATGCTGCCAGTAAACTATTGAGATATCTGTGTTTTCTGAAATCCTATAATTACGCTCCGACCAAAAAATGAAGCACCCCAAATGGGGTGCTTTGTTTTTTGATCGGAGCGCCGAGGACTTGAATAGTTGCAATAAACTCTCGGTGCAGCAGTTCGGCAATTGCTTCCGGGGAGGGAAGTGCGGAGGAAACGCACGGAAAATCTTGCAGGAAAACTTGCACAAAAATGAAGACGCAAAATCTAAAAATTTTTTTATTTCGCCAAAAGTTTTTATTATAAAAAATACTTGCCCATTTTTTTGGCTTTTGAGAGGAAATTATTTGCAAAATCATGCAAGATGTGATATACTTTTCGCGCAGTCAAATTAGAAACAAAGAAACGCTGGGAACGGAAGTGAAATGCCGTTCCGAAATAACGAAAGGGGTTAAAAACAAAATGCACAAGTATGTCTACCTTTTCTCCGAGGGCAACGGTTCGATGCGCGAGCTGCTGGGCGGCAAGGGTGCGAACCTGGCCGAGATGACCAATCTCGGTATGCCGGTGCCGCAGGGCTTTACCATCTCCACCGAGGCCTGCACCAAGTACTATGAGGACGGCCGCTCCATCAACGACGAAATCAAGGAGCAGGTCGATGTCGCGCTGGCCAAGATCGAGAAGATCAACGGAAAGAAGTTCGGCGATGCGAAGAACCCGCTGCTGGTTTCCGTCCGTTCCGGCGCCCGCGCCTCCATGCCCGGCATGATGGACACCATTCTGAACCTCGGCATGAACGACGAGGTCGCTGCCGGTCTGATCGCCGGAAATCCCACGCCCGCATTCACTCGCTTTGTCTATGACTCCTACCGCCGCTTCATCCAGATGTTTTCCGACGTCGTTATGGAGCTGTCTAAGAAGACCTTCGAGGTCATCATCGACGAGGTGAAGGCCGAAAAGGGCATCAAGAACGACATTGACCTTGACGCAGACGATATGAAGAGACTCGTCGTCCTGTTCAAGGAGCATTATAAGAAGGAAAAGGGCGAGGACTTCCCGACCGACCCCGCCGCCCAGCTCATGGAGGCCATCAAGGCCGTTTTCCGTTCCTGGGACAATCCCCGTGCCAATGTTTACCGCCGCATGAACGACATCCCCTATTCCTGGGGCACTGCCGTCAACGTGCAGCCGATGGTGTTCGGCAACCTCAACGATAAGTCCGGCACCGGCGTCGCCTTCACCCGCGACCCCGCGACCGGTGAAAAGGCGCTGTTCGGCGAATACCTCATCAACGCGCAGGGCGAGGATGTCGTCGCCGGCATCCGTACCCCGAGCAAGATCTCGAAGCTCGAGGAGGATATGCCCGCGGTTTACCACCAGTTTGTGGACATTGCCAACCGTCTGGAGAACCACTACCGCGATATGCAGGATATGGAGTTCACCATTGAAAACGGCAAGCTCTATATGCTCCAGACCCGTAACGGCAAGCGCACCGCCGCCGCCGCGCTGAAGATCGCCTGCGACCTCGTGGACGAGGGCATGATCTCCCGCGAGGAGGCCGTGATGCGTGTTGAGCCGAAGCAGCTCGACGCCCTACTGCACCCGCAGTTTGATGCGGCTGCCCTGAAGGCTGCCGAGGTCGTCGGCAAGGGTCTGGCCGCCTCTCCCGGCGCTGCCTGCGGCCGTGTCGTCTTTACCGCCGAGGATGCCAAGCAGTGGGCTGCCAACGGTGAAAAGGTCGTTCTGGTTCGTCTGGAAACCAGCCCGGAGGACATTGAGGGCATGGCTGCGGCGCAGGGCATCCTGACCGTTCGCGGCGGCATGACCTCTCACGCTGCCGTCGTTGCCCGCGGCATGGGCACCTGCTGCGTTTCCGGCTGCGGCGATATCACCATGCATGAGGAAGAAAAGTACTTCGTCATCGCCGGTAAGGAATACCACGAGGGCGATTGGGTTTCCATCGACGGCTCCACCGGCAACATCTACGGCTGCGCCGTTGCGACCGTTCCCGCCAGCATCAGCGGTAACTTTAACCGCCTGATGAAGTGGGCCGACAGCTTCCGCAAGCTGCGTGTCCGCACCAATGCCGACACCCCGCGCGACACCGCGCAGGCCGTCGCGTTCGGTGCCGAGGGCATCGGCCTGTGCCGTACCGAGCATATGTTCTTCGAGGCCAGCCGCATCAAGGCGATGCGCGAAATGATCGTCGCCAAGACCGTCGAGGCCCGCAAGGAAGCCCTCGCCAAGATCCTGCCCTATCAGCAGAGCGACTTTGAGGAAATGTACCGCGAGCTGCAGGGCCGTCCGATGACCGTCCGTTATCTCGATCCCCCGCTGCATGAGTTCCTGCCGACCAAGGAGGAGGACATCGCGGAGATCGCCGCCGAGCTGAAGATCAGCGTCGAGGAGCTGAAGGAAGTCATCGCTTCGCTGCATGAGTTCAACCCCATGATGGGCCATCGCGGCTGCCGTCTGACCGTTACGTATCCCGAAATCGCCGAGATGCAGACCACTGCCGTCATCAACGCCGCAATCACCGTCAACCACGAGTATCCCTGGTACCGCATCGAGCCGGAAATCATGATCCCGCTGGTCGGCGAGGCCAGAGAGCTGAAGTACGTCAAGGACGTCGTCGTTGCAACTGCCGATAAGATCATCGCCGAGGCCGGCGTTGAGATGAAGTACAAGGTCGGCACGATGATCGAGATCCCGCGCGCCGCGCTGACGGCCGACGAGATCGCCAAGGAGGCCGCGTTCTTCTCCTTCGGCACCAACGACCTGACCCAGATGACCTTCGGCTTCAGCCGCGACGACGCAGGCAAGTTCCTCGATGCGTACTATGACCGCAAGATCTATGAGTTCGATCCGTTTGCGCATCTTGACCAGAACGGCGTCGGCAAGCTCGTGAAGATGGCAGCGGAGCTGGGACGCGCGACCCGCCCCGATATCAAGCTCGGCATCTGCGGCGAGCACGGCGGCGACCCCGCTTCCGTCGAATTCTGCCATAAGATCGGCCTGAACTACGTTTCCTGCAGCCCGTTCCGTGTTCCCATCGCCCGCCTCGCTGCCGCGCAGGCCGCCCTGCGCGAGAAGCTGTAAGAAGCTGTCCGAATAATAAAGCTACAAATAGCGGCCGCATCACCATCCCGTGATGCGGCCGCTCCGTTGCGATGCGGTGGATTTCTTTCGCATGGCAGAATGCTCATGGTTAATAAAGAAGCAGACCTCAAACAACACACACGGACAGTCGCC
>CABSFY010000135.1 GCA_902477055.1 uncultured Eubacteriales bacterium | reverse complement strand
TGTGCGTAGCACACGGGATTCCTGATTAAATGTTTTAATCAGGAATCAGTATCAGTCGCCTGCGGCGACAGCTCTCCCAGAGGGAGAGCCAAGGCGCTGCGGCGCGGAGGGGACGGGAGTTGCGGATTGCCACGGCCGCAGGCGGCCTCGCAATGACATAGACGGAAATTGCCACGGCCTTTTCGGGTCGTGGCAATCACTTGTATGGGCAGGTCATTCCACAGATTTGAGGGATTCGGCCATGGGGACGCGGTTGATCTTTTTGGCCAGCAGCAGGCAGACCAGACCGCCGAGAACGATCGTGATGCCGAAGGCCAGCAGGTAGCTCAGCGGTGCGACGCGGATGTTGAACGACACGAGGTCGATGCGGATCTCAGAAATCACGTAATGGTGCAGCGCCTTACCCGCCGGAATTCCGACCAGCGCGCCGAGAACGGTCAAAAGGATGATCTCCCGGAACACGTAGGTCAGCGTTTCTATCGGGAAGAAGCCCAGTACCTTCACCGTTGCGATCTCGCGGATACGCTCGGTGATGGAGATGTTGCAGAGGTTGAACAGCACCACAAGTGCCAGCGCACAGGCGCAGATCACGACGAGCGCCACGATCGCGTTGAGGCTTTTCATCGTGTTATCCACCATTTCCCGCATTGCGTCGGTCACGGTGACGGCAGCCACGCGGCCTGCGTCGGCCAGCTCCGCGCCGAGGGCATAGGGGTCGCCGTCGGTCTGCACAAAGGCGGTCAAAAATTCGCAGTCCTCGCCGAACAGGCGCTCATACGTATCGGCGGTAAGGAACGCGTAATGATACACATAATTATCGCAGATATCCACGACCGGCACCTCCACCGTTTGCGCGTCGGAAACACGCAGCGACAGCGTATCGCCGACCTTTATGCCCTGATTGTCTGCCAAGTGGCGGTCGATGACCACGCCGGACTGCGGGTAGGCAATTTGCCGGTCGCCGTCGTGTAAGCTGATGAGCGAGGCAATGTCCGCATCGTTCGTCGCAACCACGGTTACGTTGCTGATATCCCGCCCGCTGCGAGCCTCATAGCTGGCCGTGTGGGCGAATACGCAGTGCCGCATCGCCGGGAACTGCTCCCGGAGGCGCTCCTGCTTCGCTGCGTCCATCGGGACGGAGAAGGATACGGCGATATCGTAATGCGTCACACCGTCGAACTGATCGTCCACGACCGTGGAAATCGTATCGCGCAGGCCGAGGCCCGTGATAATCAGCGCCGTGCAGCCGCCGATGCCGAGCAGCATCATGATAAGCCGCTTTTTGTAGCGGACAATATTGCGGATGGAAACCTTATACAGAAAGGAAAAGCGGTTCCAAAGGAACGGTACGTGCTCGAGCAGAATGCGCTTGCCTGCCTTGGGCGTTTTCGGGCGCATCAGCGCGGCGGGCATCCGGCGCAGCTCCGAGCGGCAGGTCAGATAGGTCACGCCCGCCGAGCAGGCCAGCGCCGCGATGAGGGAAATCACCGCAAGCCACGGCTTGAATACATATTCCAGCGGAGCAAAATCATATAACATGGAATATCCGCGCCAGATGACCAGCGGAAACAGCCACGTACCGACCGCAAAGCCGACCGCGCAGCCGATGAGCGCGGCGCTGCCGGAATAGGACATATAGCGCCACGCGATGCGTCCGTCGCTGTAGCCGAGGGCCTTGAGCGTGCCGATCTGCGTCCGCTGCTCGTCAATCATGCGCGTCATGGTGGTCATGCACACCAGCGCCGCTACCGCGAAGAAGAACAGGGGAAACACCTTCGCCACCTGATCGACGATGGAGGTGTCGTTTTGGAAGGAAACGTAGCCGCTGTTCGTGCTGCGGTCGAGCAGGTACACCGACGGATGCTCCAGCTTTTCGACCTCAATCTCGGCATCGTCAAGCTGCTTTTTCGCCGAGGCAAGCTCGGCCTCGGCGGAGGCGAACTGCTCCTGCGCCTCGGCGTAGCCCGCTTCGTATTCCGCGCGGCCGGCGGCCAGCTGCTGCTCCGCTGCCGCGATCTGCGCCCGGCCGTCGGCAAGCTCCTGCTCTCCGGCGGCCAGCTCCTCCTGCGCTGCTTCGAGCTTGGCCTTATTTTCGTCTAAAATTGCCTGTTGTTCGGCAAACTGCGCCTCGGCCTCTGCACGTTTCCCGTCCAGCTCGGCCTGCGCCGCGTCGAGCTGCGCGTAGCCGTCCATGAGCTGCAAATAGCCCTGATAGGCTTCGGTTTTTTCAAATTCGCGCAGCACCAGCGCCGCCGTGTCGTACAGCCCCTTGTACATCAGGTACTCTGCCGAGCCTTCCTCCGTCTGCGCCATCCGGTCGGAAAGCTGCGACAGCGTGATGACCAGCGCCTCATGCTGCACCAGAATGCCGCTGTCGTTGATCTGCGCCATGGCGTCGTCGAGCGGCTTGCGGTTTTCGTCGATCGTCGCCTGCGCCGCGTCGAGCTGGGCCAGCGCGTCGGCCTTGGCGGTGTTGAATGCCGTCAGACCCTCGTTATATTGCTGGATACCGGCCTCCAGCTCGGTCTTTCCGTCGGCCAGCGTCTTTTCCGCCTCGTCGAGCTGTGCGCGGGAGGCGCTGAGCTGCGCCGCGCCGTCGTCGAGCTTCCGCTTCGCGGCGGCAAGCTCCTCCTCGGCCGCCGCCCGCTCGGACAGATAGGTTTCATTGCCCTCGTCGTACTGCTTCTGCGCGTCAGCCAGCTGCGCCCGCGCATCGTCGATGATGCTGTCATAGCGCAGGTCTGCACGTTCGTTCAGCAGCGCCTTCAGCGGCGCAGACATGGCCTCGACGGCGGTGCCATATTCGTCGGAATATAGCCCGGATGCGGCGGTATCGGTCAGCGTCAGGTAGATTTCGGTAAAATAATCCTGCGCAAAGCTCTCCGCCGGCAGCAGGACGAAGCCGCCCAGCGAACCGCCGCCGAGTGTGGTCGTGCCGCGGTCAACGCCGAGATAGAGCGGGCTTTCGCATAGGCCGACGATCGTCAGCGTTTTCACGGAAAACGCCCCGTCGATCGCGGCTTTTGTGACGGTCAGTGTCTGACCGAGATCGTCCTCGGCAAAACGGTCGGCGTCGGCAAGGCACTCGCCCGCCTTCTCCGGCAGCCGTCCGGCGACGAGCTTCGGCGTGTTGACGCGCTGCGGGAGGGACAGCGCCTTGAGCGTCAGCTCGCGCTCTCCCGCGTCGGCGGTGAAGTCCACGCTGAAAACGCCCTCCGCCGCTGCGACGCCCGCCTGCGCCGCGAAGCTGTCCACGTCCTCCTGCGTCAGTCCCAACGTGCTGATCAGGCGGTAGTCGTAAAAGCTCGTTTCGCGCAGATAGTCCTCGCCCGTACGCAGCATGGACGGCTGCGCCGCCTTGAGTCCGGCAAAAAAGGCGATGCCCAGCGCCACGATGGCCAAAATCGCAAGATAGCGCCCCAGCGAGAGCTTGAGCTGCCGGAGGTTGCTCTTTCGCCACGCGCTGCCCGTTACCATTCGATGTCCTCCACGGGTGTGGCCGTTTCGTTGCGCTCGACGCTCTGCACGCCGCCGTTGCGGAAGCGGATGACGCGGTCGGCCATCGCCGTCAGGGCGGAGTTGTGCGTGATGATGACGACGGTCATGCCGTTTTCGCGGCTCTGGCGCTGGAGCAGGGACAAGATCTGCTTGCCCGTGGCGTAGTCCAGTGCGCCGGTCGGCTCATCGCACAGCAGAAGCTGCGGCCGCTTGGCCAGCGCACGGGCGATGGCGACGCGCTGCTGCTCGCCGCCGGAGAGCTGCGCCGGGAAGTTTTTCATCCGTTCGCCAAGACCGACCTCCTCCAGCACCTTCGCCGGGGGCAGCGGGTCCTTGACGATCTGCGAGGCAAGCTCCACGTTCTCCAACGCCGTCAGGTTCGGAATGAGGTTATAGAACTGGAACACGAAGCCAACGTCGCGCCGCCGGTATTCGGCAAGCTGGCGAGCGTTGAAGGACGAAACCTCGCGCTCCCCCATCCAAACCTTGCCGGAGGAGAGCGTGTCCATGCCGCCGAGGATGTTCAAAAGCGTCGTCTTGCCCGCGCCGGAGGGTCCGACGATGACGCAGATCTCCCCGCGCGAGATCGTAAAGCTGACGTCCTGCAGCGCGTGGACGGCAACCTCGCCGCTGCCGTAGTATTTTCCAACATTTTCAAAACGAATAAAGTCCATGGCTTGTTTCTCCCGGTCGTAATCCGTACGTATCTAGGATAGTATACAGGTTTTTTCGATCCTGCGCAAGAGTGCGGGAATCACGGAAAACAGATTTAACGAAAAATTAAAAATCCCGGTCCGCAAACGCAGACCGGGAAAAAGTAGGTTCTATAATAAATGTTGGGGTCAGGCAAAGAGCCTGACCCCTTAGCTATAGAA
>CABSFY010000134.1 GCA_902477055.1 uncultured Eubacteriales bacterium | reverse complement strand
TACCCCTGCCGAAGTTTTCTTCGAAGAATCTGTTGCACTTGCTTGACTTTCTGCCCTGGCGCGCGTAGCACGTCTGAGGGATTGCGTTCTTGCGCTTCGCGCAAGAACAGCGGGCGTTGCCCGCCAAGTGCAGGCACCGTCGATTCTGCGTCTGGAATTCGCGGCGCGATGTACCCGCAAGGGGCATGCCGCATCCGTAAGGCGGCAGAGCCGCCAACGGCTGCGCTATGGGCATCGCGCCCTACGCAGAGGGGTGAGCTTGGGTGCTAAAACGAGGCGCTTATGTTAGCACGGGATTATTTCTGACGGGACAAAATATCCAGCGCGTGTTGGAATTCTTGGGGAAGCTCACAGGTGAGGGTCAGCTCCTCGCCGGTGCGGGGGTGGACGAAGGTGAGGGCGCGGGCGTGGAGGCATTGGCTGGTGAGGCCAAGCTCCGGCTTTTTCACGCCGTAGAGCGGATCGCCCGCGATGGGGTGGCCGAGGTAGGCCATGTGGACGCGAATCTGATGCGTGCGGCCGGTTTCCAGACGGCAGCGCAGATGCGTATATGCGCCGTAACGCGCGATAACCTCCCAATGGGTCACGGCGGGGCGGCTGTTTTTCTCCGTGACGGCCATGCGCTTGCGGTCGGCCGGGTGGCGGCCGATGGGCGCGTTGACCGTGCCGCTGTCCTCGCGGAAGCCGCCGCGCACGATGCACTCATAGGTGCGGCGCAGCGTGTGGTCCTGCAATTGCGCGGAGAGGTGCTGATGCGCGAAGTCGTTTTTTGCGACGATCAGAAGGCCGCTGGTGTCCATGTCGATGCGGTGGACGATGCCGGGACGCTGCTCGCCGTTGATGCCGGAGAGGCTGCCGCCGCAGTGGTGCAGCAGGGCGTTGACGAGTGTGCCGTCCTCGTGACCGGCGGCGGGATGCACCACCAGCCCCTTGGGCTTGTTCACGACCAGCACGTCCGCGTCCTCATAGACGATATCGAGCGGAATATCCTGCGCGACGATCTCCGCCGGCTTGACCTCCGGAATCGTCAGCGCATAGACCTCGCCTGCGACCGTTTTTGCGTTTTTTTTGACAGGCTTGCCGTTACAGGTGACAAGCCCCTGCTCTATGAGCCGCTGGACGGCGCTGCGGGTCAGCTCCGGCACGGCCTGCGACAAAAACAGATCGACCCGCTGTCCGG
Organism: uncultured Eubacteriales bacterium; assembly: GCA_902477055.1. Taxonomy (GTDB): domain Bacteria; phylum Bacillota; class Clostridia; order Oscillospirales; family Oscillospiraceae; genus JAZOXB01. The sequence goes on along the minus strand of CABSFY010000134.1, from coordinate 3,241 downwards.
TCTGCTCAGCTTGCAGCATCATTGGATTCGCCCTTTTTCGGCTTTTTCTTGCCGTCCGCGACCAGCACGAAAAGGATCAGCGCGGCGCAGCCGACGGTGATGAAGATATCCGCGACGTTAAACACCGGAAAGCTGACGAAATCGAAGCAGATCATGTCCGTGACCGAGCCGGTCGTGAGACGGTCGATCATGTTGCCGATGCCGCCGCCGAGGATGGCCGTGAGGCACCACAGCTCGGACGGGCGGGTGATGACCTTCCGCCAGACCAGCACGATCAGCGCTGCGACGAACAGCACCATGACCAGAACGAACAGCCATAGCTGCCCCTCGAACAGCGACCACGCGCCGCCGGTATTTTCCGTGTGCATCAGGTGGAAAATGCCGAGGATGCTCTTGCCCGGCAGCTTGCCTGCCGCGTCGGCGGCGAGGATGAGTCGCTTGGTCCACTGGTCGAGCGCGACGATGGCCACGGCGAACAGGACGAGCAGCGTATAAAAAACAGGTTTGCGTTTCATGCCTTAAAGCCCCTTATATCGTTGACTTTGCGCCACGGCGAGCTTGTCGCAGCGGTTGTTTTTCTCGTTTTCGGCGTGGCCCTTGACCCAGTGCCAGCGGACGGTGTGCGTTTCCAGCAGCGGCAGGAGCTGCTGCCAGAGATCGACGTTCAGCGCGGGCTTTTTATCGGCCTTGACCCAGCCTCTGGCCCGCCAGCCGTAGACCCAGCGCTTGTCCACCGCGTCGAAAACGTATTTGGAATCGGTATACAGCTCAACGGCGCACGGCTCCTTCAGCGCCCGCAGCGCCTCGATCACACCGGTCAGCTCCATGCGGTTGTTCGTTGTGTCTGCCGCGCCGCCGGAAAGCTCCTTTTCCGTGCCGTTCCATTCCAGAATCGCGCCCCAGCCGCCCGGACCGGGATTGCCGGAGCACGCGCCGTCGGTGTAGATAGTGACAGTTTTCATTCGTCCAGCTTCAGAACCGCCATGAACGCCTCGGACGGCACGGAGACCGTTCCGAAGGTGCGCATCCGCTTCTTGCCCTCCTTCTGCTTTTCCAGCAGCTTCTTCTTGCGGGTGATGTCGCCGCCGTAGCACTTGGCCAGCACGTCCTTGCGCAGCGCCTTGATCGTTTCGCGGGCGATGATCTTGCCGCCGATGGCCGCCTGAATGGGAATTTCAAACATCTGGCGCGGGATATTCTCCTTGAGCTTCTCGCAGATCCTTCTGGCGCGGGCGTAGGCGTTGTCGGCAAACAGGATGAACGACAGCGCGTCCACGATTTCGCCGTTGAGCAGGATATCGAGCTTGACGAGCTTGGACGGGCGGAAGCCGTCCATTTCATAGTCCAGCGAGCCGTAGCCGCGCGTGCGGGACTTGAGCGCGTCGAAGAAATCGTAGATAATCTCGTTGAGCGGCATGAAATAGCGCAGCTCCACGCGGCCCTCGTCGAGATAGGTCATGTCGCGGTACTCGCCGCGCCGCTGCTGGCACAGCTCCATGATGTTGCCGACGTATTCCGGCGGTGTCAGTACGCTCGCGCGGACGAACGGCTCCTCGCTGGAGGCGATGTCGGCCGGGTCGGGATAGTTCAGCGGCGTGTAGACCTCAATCGTCTCGCCGTTGGTTTTCGTGACGCGATAAACGACGTTCGGCGCGGTCGTGATGAGGTCGAGGTTATACTCGCGCTCGAGCCGCTCCATGATGATCTCCATGTGCAGCAGGCCCAAGAAGCCGCAGCGGAAGCCGAAGCCGAGGGCGATGGAATTTTCCTGCGTGTAGCTCATGGACGCGTCGTTGAGCTTGAGCTTTTCCAGCGCGTCGCGCAGGTCGCCGTATTTGCTGCCGTCGGCGGGGTAAACGCCGGAGTAGACCATCGGCTGGACGGTCTTGTAGCCGGGCAGCGGCTCGGTGCACGGGTCGGCCACGCCCGTGACGGTATCGCCCACGCGGGTGTCGGCGACGGTTTTGATCGAGGCGGTCAGATAGCCGACCTCGCCCGCGCCGAGCGCGTCCGTCGGGGTCATGCCGAGCGGCGAGAGCGTGCCGATCTCGACGACCTTGTATTCCGCACCCGTGGCCATCATGCGCACGTCCATGCCGGTGCGCAGCACGCCGTTTTTCACGCGGAGATAGACGATAACGCCGCGATAGGAATCATATTGGCTGTCGAAAATGAGTGCCTGCAACGGCGCGTCGCGGTCGCCGGTCGGGGCGGGAACGTCGCGAACGATCGCCTCCAGCACGGCGTGGATGTTGATGCCGTTTTTCGCCGAAATTTCGGGCGCGTCGAGGGCAGGAATGCCGATGACGTCCTCAATCTCATGCTTGACCTCCTCCGGCCGCGCGGCGGGCAGGTCGATCTTGTTGATGACCGGCACGACCTCCAGCCCCGCGTCGATGGCGAGGTAGGTGTTGGCCAGCGTCTGGGCCTCGATGCCCTGCGACGCGTCAACGACCAGCACCGCGCCCTCGCACGCCGCCAGCGACCGGGACACCTCGTAGTTGAAGTCCACGTGGCCCGGCGTGTCGATCAGGTTGAGGGTATAGGTTTCGCCGTCGTCGGCGGTGTAGTTGAGCTTGACGGCGCGGGCCTTGATGGTGATGCCGCGCTCGCGTTCGAGGTCCATCGAGTCGAGGATCTGGTCGGCCATCTCGCGCTTGTCGATGGTGTTGCATTCCTCCAGCAGCCGGTCGGCCAGCGTGGATTTGCCGTGGTCAATGTGCGCAACGATGGAAAAGTTGCGAAGTTTCGATAATTCAGTCATGGCAGAGTTCCTATTTTATAAAAGAATTAGCAAGGATCAAAATTCATTCGTAGGGCGGGATGCTCTCATCCCGCCGGTGCAGGCAGTGGAGGGTTAGTGAATAGTGAATGGTGAACAGTGAATAGTGAATAATAGCGGGCTTCGCCCGCTGTGTAGGGGGCGGCGTCCTCGACGCCCCGCGTGCAGGCAGTATCGGTTTTGTGAATAATGAATAATGTAAAACGGTGTGCCTTACGGCACGGATCAAATTTCGCGCCGTTGGCGCGAAAACAACCCTTCCGTCAGCTTCCCTTAGACAGGGAAGCCCTAAGGGTGCGCACGTCCAAGGCTCCCTTGTGTAAAGGGAGCTGTCAGCGAAGCTGACTGAGGGATTGTGCGGAGAAGCCTTCCGAATTCGCCTGACCTTCGGCGAATTCGCGACCCCGTCCCGCCCAATCCTTCCGGCGCTCCGCGCCACCTCCCTTTACACAAGGGAGG
>CABSFY010000133.1 GCA_902477055.1 uncultured Eubacteriales bacterium | reverse complement strand
GTCATGCTGCTCTTCTTGCGGGCGGCGTTGTTCTTGTGAAGGATTCCCTTGTTCACGGCCTTGTCAACAGCGACGACAGCGGCGGTGTACGCGGTACCGGCCTGTGCCTTGTCACCGGAAGCAACAGCAGCATCGAACTTCTTGATGGTGGTCTTAAGCGCGGACTTGGCCATCTTGTTCTTCTCGTTGGCGATGCGGGAAAGGGAAACTCTCTTCTTCGCGGACTTGATGTTGGGCATGAATTGCACCTCCTCTGTTGGGGTTTATCAAAGCGCTGAATTCACTTCACGCAGGAATATATTATAACGGCAAGAACGCACAAAATCAATAGTTTTTTTCATAAAAAATGCAAAATTTTTTCTCTCTCTGCAAAAGCTAGGGGAAAAGGGGGAGATATTATGCCGATTCGGACCGATCTGGCGATCGAGGCAAAGCAGCTCTGGGAAAAAAGCGCGGAAAAAACGACAAAATTGGAGGGCGTCCGTGCGCGGACGTATCACGTTGGCGACAATGAATTGACCCGGGTGGAAATTCTGGACGAGCGAGGTGAACGGGCGCTCGGAAAGCCCGTCGGGCGCTATATTACGCTGGAGCTTCCGCGCAGCCGGGAAATTCGCGGACCGGCCGAGGCGCTGGCCGGGGAGCTGCGCAGGCTGACGGACGGCCCGGGAAGCGTCATGGTCGTCGGCCTGGGCAACGCCGCCGTTACGCCGGATGCGCTTGGCCCGCTGGCCGCATCGCGGCTATTTCTTACGCGTCATCTAATCGAGCATCTGCCGGAGCAGTTCGGGTCATGCCGCTCGGTCTGCGCCGTTTGCCCGGGCGTGCTGGCCACGACCGGTATTGAAAGCGCCGAGCTGGTGCGCGGGGCCGTCGCGCACACAAAGCCCTCATGCGTCATTGTCATCGACGCGCTGGCCACCGGTGCAGCCGAGCGCCTTTGCCGCACCGTCCAGCTTACGGACACCGGCATCGTTCCCGGCTCCGGTGTCGGCAACCGGCGCAGCGGGTTCTCCCAAAAGACGCTGGGCGTTCCCGTTCTGGCACTCGGCGCGGCCACGGTCACGGATGCCGCCGCGCTCTGTCCGGATGCGGACGGGCAGATGATCGTTACGCCGCGTGACATTGACGAACAGGTTCGCTATCTGGCCGCTGTGCTGGCGGCCGCCATCAATCTCGCGCTGCACCCGGAGCTTTCGTATGAGGAATTGGCGCAATTTGTTCCAAATTGTTCGTAAGGATTTATGTAAACTTCGTATTCAGAGAATGCAAGCGCTTTTGCACAACCGCTGCTGTGCAAAAGCCTGTGCACAGTGTGCAAAACTCTTGTGATTTCAACCGTTCGGATTTTTCGAGCGGCAAGCCGTTTCGATAAATCAGGTGAATATTTTCGTGCATACGGCGGGAATTCCGGTTTCAATAACGGCAATTATTCCACGTCAAAATTGAATTATGTCAACCAAATGCAGTGCTTTTTTGTCGAAAAAATTCGGAAAACGTCATTTTCACGCAAAACGCGCCGTTCGGCCTTCCTCCGCCGTATGAATTGCGCCGCTTGGGAAATACTGTATCGTGTTGCTTCGCAATATCAACAACGTAGGAGGAACCGTCATGCAGGGGAAGGTAGAAATCTGCGGCGTGAACACATCCCGGCTGAAAACACTGAAAAATGACGAAATGCTGCGCCTGCTCAAGCGCTCACAGGCCGGTGACGAGGCGGCGCGGCAGGAGCTGATCGAGGGGAATCTGCGCCTGGTGCTGTCCGTCATTCAGAAATTCATGGGGCGCGGCGAGAACCCGGACGATCTGTTTCAGGTCGGCTGCGTCGGCCTTTTGAAGGCCATCGCAAATTTCAATACGGACCTCAACGTCCGCTTCAGCACCTACGGCGTGCCGATGATCGAGGGCGAGGTCAAGCGGTATCTGCGCGACTACAGTGCCATCCGCGTTTCCCGCAGTATGCGCGACACGGCCTACCGCGTGCTGCAATGCAAGGAGGCCATGCAGCGCGAGGCGGCGCGCGAGCCGACGCTGGAGGAGATCGCCGCCAAGCTCGACCTGTCACCGAAGGTCGTCCGGCAGTCGATGGATGCCATGGCCGCGCCGGTGTCGCTCTATGAGCCGGTCTATTCCGATGGCGGCGACCCGCTGACGGTGATGGACCAGCTCCGCGACAATAAAAACACTGACGAGCAGTGGCTGGAGCACATCGCCCTGCGTGAGGCGATGAGTGCGCTCGGCGAACGGGAAAAACGCATTCTTGCTCTGCGCTTTTTCGACGGCAAGACGCAGATGGAGGTTGCCTCGGAGGTTGGTATCTCGCAGGCGCAGGTGTCCCGGCTGGAAAAGAATGCCATCGCCAGCCTGCGTAAAGCGATCTGCATTTCCTGATCACACCGCCCGGAGTCGTGAGTGCAGCGGCTCCGGGCAATTTTCGGTCTAAGCACGGCGCGGACGGCATAGGGTTTTCTGAGGTGAAAGTGCATGGGGAACCGTTTATCCAATTTGAAGTGCAAAGAGGTCGTCAATGTCTGTGACGGCTGCCGTCTGGGCTATGTCTGCGACGTGGAGGTGGACACGAAAAGCGGGCAGGTGCTGGCGCTGATCGTACCGGGGCCGTCGAAGCTTCTCGGCCTTGTCGGACGGCACTCGGATTACGTCATTCCGTGGCGCAATGTCCGCCAGATCGGCGACGATATCATTCTGATCGACGGAGAGCTGGACAAATTCTGCCTGCCCCGCCCAAAACGTGCGTTTTTCTAGGAAAAAACTTTCAAAAAATACAAAAAAACTCTTGCAAAATGAAAAGATTGCAGCTATAATAATACGGCACGAAATTCGTGACATTCCAAAAACCACACATTCCGGGATCTTCTGCCCCAGTGCCGCGCGAGCGGTGGGCGGGGGAGATGAGCGGAATGGCGGTAAAAACGAAAAGGAGAAACACAAATGGCAGTCGTATCCATGAAATCCCTGCTCGAAGCAGGCGTCCACTTCGGTCACCAGACCCGTCGCTGGAACCCCAAGATGGCTCCCTACATCTACACGGAGCGCAACGGCATCTACATCATCGATCTGCAAAAGACGGTGAAGAAGATCGAGGAAGCCTACAACTTTATCCGCGACCTCGCCGCCAACGGCGAGAACGTTCTGTTTGTCGGCACCAAGAAGCAGGCGCAGGACGCCATCAAGGAAGAAGCAGAGCGTGTCGGCCAGTACTATGTCAACGCCCGTTGGCTCGGCGGCATGATGACCAACTTCAAGACCATGCGTACCCGTATCGACCGTCTGGCTCAGCTGCGCAAGATGCAGGAGGACGGCACCTTCGCAATGCTTCCCAAGAAGGAAGTTATCAAGCTCGAAGGCGAGATCGAAAAGCTCGAAAAGTACCTCGGCGGCGTGAAGTCCATGAAGAAGCTCCCCGGCGCCCTGTTCATCGTTGATCCCCGCAAGGAGCGCAACGCCATCGCCGAAGCCCGCAAGCTGCACATCCCCGTCGTCGCCATCGTTGACACCAACTGCGACCCCGACGAGGTCGATTACGTCATCCCCGGTAACGACGATGCCATCCGCGCCATCCGCCTGATCGTCGCCACCATGGCCAACGCCGTGCAGGAAGGCCGTCAGGGCGAGTCCAACGCCGAGGCCCCCGCTGCGGAGGAAGCTCCCGTCGAGGCTGCCGAATAAGTTCTATAAACCTATAAATGCCCGCCGGTCCGACGGGCATTTTTCAAAAGAAAATTACAGGAGGATATAACTATGGCATTTACTGCTGCTGATGTTAAGAAACTGCGTGAAATGACCAATGTCGGTATGATGGACTGCAAGAAGGCGCTGTCCGAGACCGACGGCGATATGGACAAGGCCATCGAATGGCTGCGTGAAAAGGGCCTTGCGAAGGCTGCTAAGAAGGCCGGCCGCATCGCTGCCGAGGGCATGGCGTATGCCACCGTCGAAAACGGCGTCGGCGCTGTCGTCGAGGTCAACTGCGAAACCGACTTCTGCGCAAAGAGCGAGCTGTTCGTTCCGTTCGTCAAGGACATTGCCCAGGTCGTCATCGAGAGCGCTCCCGCCGATGTGGAAGCCCTGATGAACTGCAAGTACCCCGGCAAGGACCTGACCGTTGCCGAGACCATGCCCGAAAAGGTCATGTCCATCGGTGAAAACCTTCAGATCCGCCGCTTCGCCCGCTTTGCGGACAACACCAGCGTTTCCTATGTCCACGCCGGCGGCAAGATCGCGGTCCTCGTCAACCTCAAGGTTGAGGGCGGCATCGACGCGACCCAGATCGGCAAGGATATGGCCATGCAGATCGCTGCGCTGAATCCCCGCTTCTGGGATAAGAGCAACGTTACGCAGGATGTCCTCGACGAGGAGAAGAAGATTCTTGTCGCCCAGATGGACAACGACGAGAAGATGGCCGGCAAGCCCCAGCAGGTCAAGGAAAAGATCGCTGCCGGTAAG
>CABSFY010000132.1 GCA_902477055.1 uncultured Eubacteriales bacterium | reverse complement strand
AAGACCTACACCCTCGGCGGCCATAACTATATGCTCATCAACGGCGGCGACGGCTTCACCGTATTCAAGGGCTCCAAGATCCTCATGCAGGAAGTCGCGATTGACAACGAGGTCCTCATCAAGTACATCACCGGCACGCTCAACGGCGTTGTCGCTGCGGATTCCGTCTATGCCAACCCGACCGGCGCAGGCCGCATCACCATCGTCACCGAAAAGCCCGAGGAACCCGACACCCACACCCACACCTACTGTGCGCCGGAGGACGCGACCTATACGTGGGACGATATTCACACAACCTGCACCGCTACGACGCTCTGCACCGATGAAAACTGCCCCGACCCCGAAAAGGGCAAGATCACCGAAACGTGCAGCGACGTGACGAAAAAGGTCATTTTCCGCTGGACCTGCCTCGATGAGGAGCTGTCGGACGTTACTGCAACCTTTAAGGACACAGAGCACTTCCTTTCTACCGTAAAGCTGGAGAAGGCTGTGACGAAAAAGGTCACGGCGACCGAGCACACTTGGGACGAAAATGACGAGTGTACAGTATGCCACATCTTTGCGGGGCTCAATTCGAAGCAGCTTGCGCTTTTACACCCGGCGAGTGGAATGCTGCTCCTCGACCAGACGTACAACTACGAGGACGGAAAGACCGGCCTGCAGGGCGCGGAGTATGCAATTGAAGACGGCGTCGTCAACACGCTTGAGAAGGAATACTTCAAATTCCGCATCGATTGTGACACGTACTATGAAAGACCGTATGAGCTCGTGATTGCGCGCGGCACCTTCTACTGTGACGGCAAGAACCTCACCGTTAAGGAAAAGGCCGACATTGACGAAACGCTGTGGAAGAACATCTACTTCGACATCGAAACGAATGCAGATGGCACGAAGTACATCAGCTTTACGAACGTGACAAACGAGAACGGCGAAAAGCTGTACCTCAAGTGGGACGGCGAGGCCTTCACCGTTGCGCCGATGGACGAGAACAACAAGGCTGCCTATACCTTTAAGCTGGCGGTCGGCGGCCATGCCCACAAGAAAGTGAATCCCAAGGTTACTACCCCCGCAACCTGTACGACAGACGGCGTGAGAACCTACGAGTGCGAATCGAAGGTTTCCGGCTGCACGAAGACTTGGCAAGAAACCATCCCCGCGACGGGCCACGATGTTGACACCGCGACCGGCATCTGCAAGAATTGCGGCAAGACCGTTTATGCCCTTGCAGAGGGCGTGCGCGCCGGCGATGAGGTTATCATCTACCACGTTGATTCCGGCAAGGCTATGTCCACGGAAAAATTTGCCGGCGTGGGTGTTACGCCCGTGAAGGATACCGTCACGACGGACGCGGCCATCGTCTGGAAGGTCGAAAAGGATGTCAACGGCCTCAAGTTTGTCAACGCGGCAACGGGCGAGACCCTTGCTACCGACAGCAGCAAAGCGCTGAAGTATGCCGAAACTGACAACTACTGGACGCTGGAATGGAGCAAAGACTTCAAATCCCGCATTATTGTCAACACCACCGCAAAGGGCAATCAGGGCGATCCGCAGGCCATCGAGTGGTTCAAGGGCAGCTTTACCACCTACTATTGGAAGACCACTTCCACGGAATCGGATTTCGCAGTGCAGTTCTACGTCAAGGACATCCAAGCTGCGGAGCATGAGCACGTGTACAGCGACGTCACCACCCGCTGGGAGAGTGACTATTCGGCCTTCTATTTCGAGAGCCACTGTACCGTCCCCGGCTGCGGCACAGGTTCCGATTCGAAAATTACCGGAACCGGCATCACGGAAACCGTAAAGAAAGAAGCAACCTGCACCGCTGAGGGCAAGGCTCAGTATTCCGTCACCTACAACGCCAACGGCACCACCCTTACGGCAATCTCTCCGGAGGTCACTATCCCCGCAAAGGGCCACGACTATGACCCCACCACCCACCTTTGCACCCGCTGCGGCGAACCGGAGCCCCTCACACCCCCGGTCAGCTCCACCCGCTATGAGAAGGTCACTTCGTCCCTCGACGACTATTCCGGCACGTACCTGATCGTTTATGAAAAGTCTGCAACAGAGGGCTATGTGTTCAATGGCACTGATAAAGCAAAGGACTATGCTGTAGCGGAAATCGTTGATGGCAAGACTATTTCTGGCAATGAAACGATTAACGCACTTACGGTCACGATCGAAAAGACAGAGGGTGGCTACAACATCAAGGTGAATGGCGGCGAGAATGCTGGCAAGTATATGTACGGCACCAGCGGCGACAACAAAATCAACTTTGGTACAGCGTCCTTGAACACTATTTCGATTGCAGACGGCGGAGATGCTACAATTACAAGCAATACCTCAGTCATGCGCTTTAATAAGGGCGGCAATCGCTTCCGCTATCACAAGAGCACGACTTCGGGCGCAGGTTACCCGCTTGTTATCCTCTACAAGCTGGTCACCGAGTAATCCAACCCCATACCTCCAAAATTCGGGAGCCGTCCAACCGGACGGCTCCCTTCCCTTATCCCCGCCCCACTTCACCCAAAAAACACAGCCCACATCTCCGCCTGCCCGCGCCCATCCGCCGCGCAGCCCCGTTTTTTGCGTAGGGCGGGGTCCCCTGACCCCGCCGCAGAGCGCAGTTCCCGAACGGGACCGGTGCCCCATTCTTTGCCGGAATTTTTTGTCAAGATATAATTTTCTTACGTAGCAGCTTGACGATATGGCAACGGGGAGGGTATAATCGGATCAGACCAAAAAAACGAAAGGCGGTACGATAATGGCGATTTTACACATCAACTTCACCTCGCGCAGCCTGACGGCAAAGACGGACGTTTACGTCGGCTTCCCCACGCCGACGTTACAGGACATGATTCAGCATCGGGACAGCTACGACCCCGAAAAGCAGTGGCCGGTCGTCTATCTGCTCCACGGCGCGGGCGGCGACGGCTTCGAGTGGATCCAGCGGACGGACATCGAGGCGCTGTGCTGCCGCTTCGGCTTTATCGCCGTCATCCCGAACGGCGAGCTGAGCTTCTACTGCAACACGCCGGACGGCCGAAACTACTACGATTTCATCGCCGACGAGCTGCCGCGCTTCATCGAATCCACCTTCCGCGCCTCCTCCCGGCCGGAGGACCGCTACCTCATGGGCTATTCCATGGGCGGCTTCGGCGCGGTGAAAATTGGCCTGCTGAACCCGGAACGGTATCATAAAATTGCATCACTGTCCGGCTGCATGGACGTGGCGGGCTTCATCCGCGCGTTTGAGGGCGGCAGCATCTTCAACCTCCACGGCAATCTGCCCGGCTGGCCCGACATCGAGGGGACGGACAACGATATGCTGCACCTGCTGGATACGGCCATCGCCCGCCGCGCACGTGGCGAATATGTCCCGCCGATCTACCACACGATCGGAAAACAGGATTTTATCTACGCCTTCAGCCAGGAATGGCGCAAAAAGGCGCAGGCCTCCGCCCTCGATTTTGTCTATTCCGAGGGCGAGGGCGCTCACGACTTCGACTACTGGAACCCGAAAATCGCCAACGAGCTTCTGCCGTTCTTCTTCGACCGGAACGCCTGAGCATCTGCATACAACAACCGGAACGCCCTCGGACGTTCCGGTTTTCCGTTGCCCCGGCGGCTTGGTGCTCCCTTTGGGAGAGCTGTCAGCCAAAGGCTGACTGAGAGGGTCCCCACGCCCGCAGGCATACGTTATGATTCGGTTTGCAGCAGAATCGAAGTTCCGCATTGGCGGGCAAAGCCCGCTGTTCTTGCGCGAAGCGCAAGAACGCAATCCCTCAGTCACGCTCCGCGTGACAGGTCTCGCTGCGGCTCTGACATGCCACCGGCATGTCAGAGCCGCGAGGCCGCTTCGCTACCCTTTGCACAAGGGAGCCTTACGACTGCGTACCATGCAAGGGCTTCCCTGTGTAAGGGAAGCTGTCACGCGGAGCGTGACTGAAGGGTTGTTTTCGCGCCTTTCGCGCGAATTCAATTGTGCCGACAGGCACACCACACTTATTACTTCTTCACTATTACATATTACTTCGTCCTACTGGCAACAGCGGGCCGATGCACCCGCAAGGGGTATGCCGCATCCGTAAGGCGGCAAAGCCGCCAACGGCTGCGCTATAGCCATCGGCCCCTACGCGAAAACGGGCGTGCGCGGGGAACAGAGGTGCAAACAGCGGCGGGGTCGGGTGACCCCGCCCTACGCGAAGAACGGACGTGGCGTCAGCGGCGGGATGGCGGCGTTGATTTTTGGTTATACATTGTATATCCATTTTCAAAATGGTGAAAATTTTATTAAAAAGTTAAAAATTTGTTAATATAATGGCAGAAGAATACGACAACGGAGAGCAAAATGCTTGCGATTTTTCTGAATTTGACGAATAAATACACTTGTATATTTCTGAAAACTATGATATGATATCAACGGTGGCGCAGTATCCTAGTCAGAGCGCGCCGGTTTCGAAGAAGGGCCTAAAAATCCTTTAAAGGGCATATCGATGAAGTCCCTGGTGCTTGCTTTTTTCGCCCAGATTAGGGTGG
>CABSFY010000131.1 GCA_902477055.1 uncultured Eubacteriales bacterium | reverse complement strand
TTATGATACCGCCTACATCTCCTGCCTCCTTCGCACTGCCTGATCTCAATAGGTAAACAACGAACAATCGTAATAAGGTTCGTGTTTTTCCCTTATGTCGAGAGCGCTCGACTCCCAATCTTATACTTCATGTGCAGAAAAAGAAAAGCGCACAAGCAGACCGTCCGGTCCAGCTTATGCGCCTCAAATTCTGATTTGGTTTCGACAGCTCCTACTGCGGAAGCTGCACCAATCCTGTATTCGCACAAAGCTGAACCGGGTACGGCAAACGATAAGCATGGCAGCAGCCTCCTTTCTATCACTGAATCCTCTGGATTATTGTTATACTTTTCGTTAAAAAGTCCTTTTGCGCAACCCTTCTCTATCGCTATGGAGCTTCTTGACAGGGGTCGCAATGGAATACGTGCTGAGAGACACAAACGCCTCTCCATCGGGAACCGCATCCGTGTCTGATCGTGTTTTCCCGCTTTCCTTGGCTGTCTATATGCAGCAATTGCAAGCTAAACGCCGGGCGGATACACTTTGAGCCGAGGCTTTCTCCCTCGCTCCTTATATGTGATATTCTCATTATACGAAAAAGTTGGCACTTTTTCAAGAGGGTTTTGGAAATTATTACGGTTTCGTCTGATTACTTTGATGTTTTTTACCAATTTGTATTGGGAAGTAACATCGGTAACAGTGGGGAAAGAGATATAGGTTCTATAATCAGCTTATTTGTTTTTTATCTCTGCCCCAACTATTGACGTAGCGCCGTTACGGTCGGGGCAGTTGAAGAGGGCGGCTTGCAGCACCGGGCGCTTTTCGTCCGACATGGGGGTCAGCGGCAGACGAAGCTCGTCGCGGCAAAGGCCCTCGGCGGCAAGCGCGGCCTTGACGGGAATTGGATTGACCTCGGAGAACAGCGCGTCTATGAGCGGGAGTGCGTTGAGCTGTAGCACGGCGGCCTCGGCGAAGCGGCCTGTGAGGGCATGGTCGCACAGCGCCTTGACCATGCGCGGACGGATGTTGGAAAGCACGCTGATGACCCCGCACGCGCCGAGGGCCATAGCAGGGACGATCTGGTCGTCATTGCCGCACCAGATGGGCAATTCGTCGCCGCAGAGCCGCCGAATTTTTGCGAGCTTCGTCAAATCACCGCCCGCCTCCTTGACCCCGGCGATACGCCCGTGCTGCGCGAGGCGTTGACAGGTTTCCGGCTCGAGTGCTACGCCGGTCCGCGAGGGGACGTTATAGGCAATGAGCGGCAGGTCGGTTGCCTCGGCAATCGTGAAATAGTGACGGTACAGGCCCTTCTGCGTCGCCTTGTTGTAATATGGAGTGACAGCCAGCAGCGCATCGACCCCGCAGCGTTCCGCCGCCTTGGCCAGCACGACGGACTGCGCGGTGTTGTTCGTGCCGACCCCGGCAATGATAACAGCCGCGCCATCTGCGATGCTAACCGCAAGCCGCCAGAGCGTTTCCTTTTCCTCCTGCGAAAGCGTAGCGGCTTCGCCGGTCGTGCCGGTCACGACAATGGCGCGAATTCCTGCCTCCAGCTGCTGCCGCAGCAGCCGTTCAAAGGCGGGCTGATCGAGTTTCCCATCGCAAAACGGCGTTACGATTGCGGTTGCCGCGCCGAGGAAAACGGGTTTCTTCATTTTTTGAACACCTCCGGCCTATCCTATGCCGAAAAGTGAGGCCGAGTGCTTGCAAAACCGGTCGATCTCCGCTATAATATAGTGTAAAATTCAACCGAAAAGAGAACAATGCCTTGAAAACAAGCGATTTTTACTACGACCTTCCGCAGGAGCTGATCGCGCAGACGCCGCTGGAGCAGCGGGACGCTTCTCGCCTGATGGTCCTCAACCGCGCGGACGGCTCGATTTCGCATGAGCATTTTTATCAGCTCATTGACCATCTCAACCCCGACGACTGCCTTGTGATGAATAATTCCCGCGTCATTCCGGCGCGGCTGCTCGGCCATCGGCTTCCGACCGGCGGCGCGGTCGAGGTGCTGCTGCTGACCGATAAGGGCGGCGGCCTTTGGGAATGCCTCGTCAAGCCCGGCCGGAAGCTCCACGAGGGTGCGGAGCTGTCCTTCGGCGACGGCCAATTGACCGCGACGGTTGAAACCGTCCTCGACAGCGGCAACCGGCTGGTACGGTTCCATTATGAGGGAATTTTTCTTGAAATTCTGGAGCGGCTCGGCAAGATGCCGCTTCCACCGTATATCAAGGCCGAGCTGGCTGACGGAGAACGCTATCAGACCGTCTATTCCAGGGTCAGCGGCTCGGCGGCGGCTCCCACGGCGGGGCTGCACTTTACCAAAGCGCTGCTGGAGCAGATCGCGGCCAAGGGCATTCGCCTTGCTTACGTGACGCTGCACGTCGGCCTCGGTACCTTCCGCCCGGTCAAGGTGGACGACGTGCTGGAGCATCATATGCACTCGGAATTCTGTATGATTTCCGCCGAAACGGCGCAGCTTCTGAACGAAACACGGCAAAACGGCGGGCGCATCATCTGCGTCGGCACGACCTCCTGCCGCACGCTGGAATCGCTCTGCGACGAAAACGGCGTGTTCACCGAGCGCTCGGCGTGGACGGATATTTTCATCTACCCCGGCTACCGCTTCAAGGCGATGGACGCGCTCATCACGAACTTCCACCTGCCGGAAAGCACACTCATCATGCTCGTTTCCGCCTTCGCGGGCTACGACACGATCATGAACGCCTACCACGTCGCCGTACAGGAACGCTACCGCTTCTTCAGCTTTGGCGACGCGATGCTCATTGAATGACTTTAAGAGGTATCATTATGTTTAAGCTATTAAAAACCGAAGGCGCGGCGCGCCGGGGAGAGTTTACCTGTGCGCATGGGACGGTGCAGACGCCGGTATTTATGAATGTCGGCACACAGGGCGCGATCAAGGGAGCGCTGAGCGCGGCGGATTTGAAAAATATCGGCTGTCAGGTCGAGCTGTCCAACACGTACCATCTCCATCTGCGTCCCGGCGATCAGGTCGTGCATGACCTCGGCGGCTTGCACCGCTTCATGACGTGGGACGGGCCGATTCTGACCGATTCGGGCGGCTTTCAGGTCTTTTCCCTCGCCAGCCTGCGCAAGATCAAGGAGGAGGGCGTGTATTTTGCCTCCCATCTGGATGGCCATAAGATTTTCATGGGGCCGGAGGAGAGTATGCAGATTCAGTCAAATCTTGGCTCGGACATCTGCATGGCCTTTGACGAGTGCATCGAAAACCCCGCGCCGTATCAGTACGTAAAGGACTCCGTTGCGCGGACATATCGCTGGCTGGTGCGCTGCAAGGCGGAAAATGCGCGGCTCAACACGCTGGAAACGACCGTGAACCCGCAGCAGATGCTCTGGGGCATCAACCAGGGCGGTACGTATGCCGATTTGCGCATCGAGCACGCGAAAATGATCGCCGATCTCGACCTGCCCGGCTATGCCATCGGCGGACTGGCTGTCGGCGAGAGCACGGAAACGATGTATGAGATCATCGAGGCAGTCGAGCCGTATCTGCCGAAGCACAAGACGCGTTATCTGATGGGCGTCGGCACGCCGACGAATATCATCGAGGCCGTTGCGCGGGGCGTGGATTTCTTTGACTGCGTGATGCCCGCGCGGAATGCCCGTCATGCCAAGCTCTTTACCTGGTCCGGCACGATGAACCTGAAGAACGCGAAATACGAGCGCGACGAACGGCCGATTGACGCGCAGTGCGACTGCCCGGTCTGCCAACGGTATTCGCGTGCCTATCTGCGCCATCTGTTCAAGGCGGAGGAGATGCTGGCCATGCGGCTGGCGGTCATGCACAACCTGTACTTCTACAACAAGCTCACCGAGCGCATCCGCGACGCGCTGGACGCGGGGACCTTTGCGGAGTTCCGCGCACGCTATTCCGAGCGCCTGTCACAGCGCGCGGAGGATTGAGCGTTTTCAATAATTTTACAAGTTTGTGCTTGCAATACGGATAGGAAAACAGTATAATAATTCTATCACATACAGGAGGAAATTCAATGGACCCCACATTTATCATTTTGCTTGTTGCAATGGTCGCGATTTTCTACTTCATGCTCATCCGCCCGGAGAAGAAGCGGAAGAAGGAAGAAGAAAATCTGCGCAATTCGTTGAAGGTCGGTGACCGTATCACCACCATCGGCGGCATCGTCGGCAAGATCGTCGAGCTGAAGGACGATAACATCGTCATCGAAACCAGCGCGGATCGTGTCCGGATGGAGCTTGCCCGCTTCTCCGTTATGACCAATAACACTGCGAAGGAAGCAGCGCAGAAGGCCCGCGCCGAGGCGCAGGCGGCTGCAAAGGCCAGAGCGGAAGAAAAGAAAAAGCAGAAGCAGCAGGAAAAGGATAACAAGAAGAAGGGTCTGTAATTCTCCGGCTTTCTCTTTCTGTGCGCTCCGCATAATAACCGCAACGATAACCGATGCCCGGCGCTTGCCGGGCATCGGTTCAGACTGTCAAAGAACTGCCCGACGAAAGGTTTCGGAGGGAGGAAAAGTGTGAAAGGGAACCGTCAGGGTTCCC
>CABSFY010000130.1 GCA_902477055.1 uncultured Eubacteriales bacterium | reverse complement strand
TCTGACCGTCGGCGACAGCAGCGCCCACGCGCCGAGGATGGCCGTCCTGCGCTACACCGGCGCACCGGAGTACGACCGCCGGCTCGGCCTCGTCGGCAAGGGTGTGACGGTCGATTCGGGCGGCTACTGCCTCAAGGCCGCCGCGTCCATGGCCGGAATCAAGGGCGATATGGCCGGCGGCGCTGCGGCAGCGGCTGCGGTGCGTGCGCTGGCGGCAAACGGTGCGGCGGTGAACGTGACGGCAATCATTCCGATCTGCGAAAACCGCATTTCGGACGCGGGTATGCTGCCCGGTGACGTGATTACCACCTTTTCCGGCAAGACGATCGAAATTTTGAACACCGATGCCGAGGGTCGTTTGATTCTGGCCGATGCCCTTGCGTGGGGCGCGGAAAAGGAAGGCTGCACCCATCTGGTGGACATCGCGACGCTGACCGGCGCGGTCTGGGCAATGCTTGGTTATGTGACGACCGGCGTGATGGCCAGCGACGATGCCTTTTATGACTGTCTGCGGCACGCGGCGGTGCGCTCCGGCGAAAAATTCTGGCGGATGCCGGACGACCCGGAGTACGAGGCGTTGATCGAAAGCGATCTCGCCGACGTCCGCAATACCAGCAAGGACGGCTGCGGCGCGATCACCGCCGGACTGTTCCTGAAGAAATTCACGGCGGGGCGGCCTTGGCTGCATCTGGACATCGCCGGGACAGCGGACAACAGCGGCATCGTCTGGCAGCATCAGGTCCCCGGCGCGACCGGGACCGCCGCAACGACGCTGTATCACCTGGCGCAGGTGCTTTTTGAAACGAAGGAGGAAACGACATGAATATGCCCCTGATCGAGGCCTGTGTGGATTCTTACGCGTCGGCAATGGCGGCGTGGCGCGGCGGCGCAGACCGGCTGGAGCTGTGCGCGCATCTCGTCATCGGCGGGACAACACCGTCAACGGCCTTGTTCCGACAGGTGCTGCGCGACGTTCCGGTTAAAACCAACGTTCTGATTCGCCCGCGCTTTGGCGATTTTCTGTATGATAAAGAGGAATTGGAGCAGATGTGCGAGGAAATCCGGACATTCCGCGACCTCGGCGCGAACGGCGTCGTGATCGGTGCGCTGACTCCGGACGGCGATTTGGATATGGAAAGTATGCGCCGGATGATGGACTGCGCGGGCGGGCTGGACGTAACGCTCCACCGCGCGTTCGACATGACGCGTGACCCGTTCCAAGCATTAGAGGATGCGGTGCGCCTCGGCTGCAAAACGATCCTAACGTCCGGACAGCAGAAGGACGCACTGACCGGCGTGGAGCTGCTGCACCGGCTGCACCGCACGGCCGACGGACGCATCGATATTATGGCGGGCTGCGGCGTAAAGAGGTCAAACATTCAGGAAATTCACGACCGTGCGGGCATCGTCGTGTTCCACACGACCGGGCGCAAGGGCGTGCTGGACAGCGGGATGCGCTACCGCAAGGAAACCGTGGCGATGGGCCTGCCGTCGCTGTCCGAATACGAGATCTGGCGGACCGACGAGGGCGAATTCCACGCCTGTGCCGAGCTCGTCCACGGCCTCACGGGAGCGGACGCATGAGGCTTTCCGATGCGGAGCTGCGCTGGATGCAGACGCGGATGATGCAGCGTTACGACGTGATTAGCGACGAGCTGCAAGCAAATCTGGAACGACAATTCGCTGCGCTTGCGCCGGATGCGGCGCTTTTGACGCGGTGGTGCTATGCCGCCGGCCCGCTCAGCGACTGGGCAAATTACGATTTTGCGCTCTTTCAATCCTGCGCGGAACACGCGCTGCTCCTGCGGGAACGGCTGCCGTCGGTCCGGGCGCTGCCGGAGCAGATTTTTCTTAACTATGTACTGCATCCGCGCGTCAACGAGGAGGAGCTTTGCGACTGCCGGGGCAGGATGTATGCGCAATTGGCGGAAAAAATTGAGGGCCTTTCCACGCAGAAAGTAATTTTAACAGTCAATGAATGGAACGCGGAGCAGGTCTGCTACTGCGCGACCGATGAACGGACGATCAGTGCACTGGGCGCGTGGCGGTCCGGCTTTGGCCGGTGCGGTGAGGAATCGACGTTCGCGGTCAATGCACTGCGGGCCGTCGGCATCCCGGCGCGGCAGGTGTACACGCCCCGCTGGGCGCATTGCGACGACAACCACGCGTGGGTCGAGGTGTTCTGTGACGGCGCATGGCACTACCTCGGCGCGTGCGAGCCGGAGCCGGAGCTGGACCGCGGCTGGTTCACCGGCGCGGCCAGCCGCGCAGTTCTCGTCCACAGCCGCTGCTTCGGACGGCCCGCACCGGACGATGAAGTCATTTCAACGGACGGCGCGGTGACGTTTTTGAACCAGACGGCGCGGTATGCGTCCGTGCGGATGCTGACGGTTCTGGTGCGAGAGCCGGACGGACAGCCTGCCGTCGGCGCGGCGGTGACATTTGGCATTGTCAACGCGTCACAGATCTTTCCGGCAGCAGAGATTCTGACGGATGCCAGAGGCGCGGCGCGGCTCAGCTGCGGCTATGGCGATCTGGTGATTCAGGCGCGGAAAAATGCACTGCGCTGCGAAGCGCTCTGCCCCGCCGCGCAGCAGACGCTGGAGCTGACGCTTGAAGAACCAAAGCCGTCGTCCGGCAACTGGACGGCGCTCACGCTCCACGCGCCGAAGGAACAGCGACCCACACGCCCCCCGCTCGACCCGGCGGAAAAGGCACAGATCGCGAAACGATTGGCGGCTGCGAACGAAAAACGCCGCCTTCGGACGGAGGCGGCATATGATACGGCTCGCGTACAGGCGCTGCGTGCGCAATTCGGCTACGGTGCGGAAATTGAACCGCTTTTGCGTGCAGGCTGCGGGAATTTTGCGGCGCTGGCGGAGTTTTTGGCAGAACCGGCCTTTGCCCCGGCGCAGAAGCTCGCGCTTTTGCGGGTGCTTTCGGAAAAGGACCTGCGCGACGTTCGGCCGGAGGTGCTGCGCGAGGCGCTGGCGACCGCTGCGGACGGCCTGCCGCAGGATGCGCTTACAATGCGTTACATTTTATGCCCGCGCATCGGCACGGAACCGCTGGCCTGCTGCCGCACTGCATTGTTAAAATATTTTTCGGAAGCGCAGAAGCAGCGCTTCCGCCGACGGCCGCCGGAAATCTGGAATTGGATTCGGGAGAATATCCGGCAGATGCCGGAAACGGAATACCGCCAGCTCATGACCCTGCCCGCCGGGGCGATGCACCTGCGCTGCGCGGACCGGCGGTCGCAGCGGCTGCTGTTTGTTGCGCTCTGCCGGACGCTGGGCGTGGCGGCACGGATCGACCCGCACAGCGGCGCAGCGGAGTATTGGTCCGGCGGGCGCTTTCTCTCGCCGGAGGAGGGACAGACGACCTCGGCGGCACTGCGTCTGCAAAGGCAGCCCGGCGAGATTTGGCAGGCGGAGGCAGACTTCGGCCTTTCCGCCCTGACCGCCGACGGGTGGCAGGCGATTGCGCTGTCCGGCCTTTCGTGGCAGAACGACAGCATGACCGTCCCGCTCCGTCCGGGCGTTTATCGCGTCCTGACCGACAGCCGCCTGCCGAGCGGCGACCTGCACACCTTGTGCCTGGAGCTTCGGCTCGACGCGGGACAGACGGCGTGCGTGTCGCTGAAAAAGCAGCCGGTCGCGTTTGCGGAGCTGGCCGTAGACTTTACGCTGGCCGATTTTCGGGCGGAAGCACTCGACGGACGCAAGGCCTCCGCCGCCGCCCTGACGCAGGGGCGTTCCCTGCTGCTGTGGCTGGACGCGGGCAGCGAGCCGACGGAGCATCTTCTGAATGAGCTGCTGGCAAACCGCGACCGCATCTGTGACTTGCGCCTGCTCCTGCTCCTGCCCACGCGGCAGGCGCTTCGGAATGAAAAGCTGCGCACCGTGCTTGCGGCCTTCCCGGCGGCGGAGGTCTGGCTGACGGACGAGTCGGCGGAACCAGCGGCTCGAAGCGCCTATGTCGCCCCGGACCGTCTTCCCCTGCTCCTCCTCTGCGACCGTCCCCGCCACATCCTCCACGCCTCCGCCGGCTACCGCATCGGCAGCATCAGCACCGCCCTGACCTTCTGCCACCCAGAGCCCGGAACGAAAACAATGAGTATGTGATCAAGACCAAGCAATAATACGTGACCGATTTCATAAGCATTCCTGTAAGCAAAATCTTTTGCAGGAATGCTTATTTTTGCTTATGAGCATTCCAAAATGCCCAAATCCGACACACGCACAAAAGCCCACAAACCATTGGAAATAAAGGGAAAGCCTTGAAACTTTGGTGTTTCAAGGCTTTCCATTTTGGTGCGCGAGGCGGGAATTGGCGGAAGGTAAGGGGGGAGCTACGGAAGGCTGCCACTGGCAGCCTTCTTTTGGTTTACATAAAACTTCTGACGCGTCCTGCGTCGATAGCTGATTGCAATTCTTCAACTCCAACGCCTCCACAAATGAAAAAGCTGCTATCCCGAATGGGATAACAGCTTTTTTGGTGCGCGAGGCGGGAGTTGAACCCGCACGTCCGGAGTGGACACTAGAACCTGA
>CABSFY010000129.1 GCA_902477055.1 uncultured Eubacteriales bacterium | reverse complement strand
TATTGAACGTGAAAGGGAACCCTGACGGTTCCCTTTCACACTTTTCCTCCCTCCGAAACCTTTCACTGGGCTGTTTTTTGATAGTCTGCACTGCCTGCGTCCGAACAAAATCGGCCGCAGGCAGTTTTCTGTGCGCAAGGAGCAGGTTTTGTCATCGCCGCGGCCTGCGGCTTCGCAATGACGAAGCTGGTGGACTTGCCGCTCAAAAAAAAGCCTCCCGCATCCGAACGGACGCGGGAGGCGTAGCTTTGCTTCTGAATTACAGAGCCTTCTTCGCAGTCTCGACGAGAGCGCCGAACGCAGCGGAGTCAGCGATGGCCAGCTCGGAGAGGGCCTTACGGTTCATCTCGATGCCGGCCTTCTTCAGACCGTTCATGAAGCGGGAGTAGTTCATGTCGTAGGGCTTCACAGCAGCGGAGATACGAGCGATCCACAGACGGCGGAAATCGCGCTTCTTCTGCTTGCGGCCGACATAAGCATAAACGCCGGACTTCTTGACGGCCTGCTTGGCCATCTTAAAGTGGGTCGATTTGGAGCCCCAGTAGGACTTTGCGAGCTTGAGGGTCTTATTTCTTCTCTTGCGCGTCATCATCGCGCCTTTTACACGTGCCATTACACTATATCCTCCTCTACCGATTTATTTGTACGGGATCATCTTTTTGATG
Organism: uncultured Eubacteriales bacterium; assembly: GCA_902477055.1. Classification (GTDB taxonomy): domain Bacteria; phylum Bacillota; class Clostridia; order Oscillospirales; family Oscillospiraceae; genus JAZOXB01. The sequence continues at coordinate 3,923 of CABSFY010000129.1, read as the reverse complement.
GCGTCAACGTTGGTGACGTCTGCGTAGGTCGTGCTTCTCAGACGACGGCCGCGCTTGGTGTCCTTCTTGGTGAGGATATGGCTCTTGAATGCGTGTGCTCTCTTGACCTTACCGGTCTTGGTGAGATTGAATCTCTTCTTTGCACCGCTGTGGGTCTTAAGTTTCGGCATGGGTACTTCTCCTTTGTAATTATTTTGCAGCCTTCGGCGACAGGAAGATGGACATATGTCTGCCGTCGAGCTTGGGTTTTTTGTCCAGATTGGAAACCTCGGCGCAGCCCTCTGCGAACCGGATCAGCAGCTCCTCGCCGATGTTGGTGTGCGCCATTTCGCGGCCGCGGAAACGAACCGTGACCTTTACGCGGTTGCCGTCCGAAAGGAACTTCATCGCGCTGCGCATCTTGGTGTTGAGGTCGTTGGTGTCGATGCCGGGGGACATACGAATCTCCTTGATTTCCACCACGCGCTGATTCTTTTTGGCTTCCTTTTCCCGCTTGAGCTGGTCAAAACGGAACTTGCCGTAGTCCATGATCTTGCAGACCGGGGGGACTGCGTTCGGAGAAATCTTGACCAGATCCAGATCCGCTTCCTCTGCCATGGCCAGCGCTGCTTCGGAGGTAACGATGCCGAGCATAGCGCCGTCTGCGCCGATGAGCCGAACTTCCTTATCCCGAATTTCCTCGTTGAGCTGATGATCTAATTTGCCGATGGGAAAACACCTCCGATTCAATAGAAACAAAAAATGCGGATGCCGACAGCACCCGCACCGAACCTGCGCAAAAGCAGCGCAGAAAACTCGATTATCAAACCTCTTCGCTTCGCTTGAGGTGAGGACGGGCTGCCGACCTTCTTTATTTTGCAGAACGATTATAGCACCTCGTCCTCCTGATGTCAAGGCCTTTTTTGAGAAATCTCTGAACAAATCGTCTGCGGTGAGCAATGGACTTTTTTGCCGGTCAGAGCTTTCTTAGTTATTCCCGTTGATATCAATTACGACATATTCCGATTTGCAGCCGGTTTTGAATTTAATGGCCCAGTCGGAAATGCCGGAGCTGACGACGAAATTCGAGCTGCCGCGCGTTTCCGTGCCGTAGACCCGGTCGTTTTCGCTTACAATGGGATTGAGCAGGTCCAGCGGGATGAGCTGGCCGCCGTGCGTGTGGCCGGAGAGGACAAGATCGACGCCGCTTTCCGTCTGTGCGTCGTAGTCGCACGGCTGATGGTCGAGGACGACCATGTATTTGTCCGGGTCCAGCCCGGAAACCAGCTCGGCCATGCCGGCCCGGCCGCTTCCGCGCTCGTTTTCCTCCGAACGGTCCTGCCGCCCGATGAGATAGCAGCGGCCGTCGATCAGTACGCTTTCGTCCTGCAAGACCGTCACGCCGTTTTTCTCCAGCTCGGCGATGAGATCATCGCCGGTGTAGCCCCGGTGGGAGGCGGCGTAGTAGCCCTTGTCGTGGTTGCCGAACACGAAATACACGCCGTATTTTGTGTGCAGTGCGCCGAGTGCTTCGCACGAACGGATCATGTTTTCCTTTGTCGTGTCGTCGTCCACGAAATCACCGGTCACGACCACCACATCCGGCTCCAGAGCATCGATGGGCGCGATGGCCTTGGCGAAGCCTTCGCCGTCAAAGGTCGTACCGACGTGGCTGTCGCTGATTTGCACGATGCGCAGCGTACCGACGTTTTTCTGCGTCGTGAAGGAATAGCCCGTTTCCCAAATGTGGTAGGCCTGCACCCAGCCCGCGGCCAGATACACGGCCGTGAATAAAATCGCTGCGCAGCCCGCTGCCGTTCGGGCAATTTTGCCCCAGCCGCGCCGGGAGATGCGGCAGATCAGCCGCGCTGCGCCCTCAATGATGAGCCAGAATGCCGCCAGATGGATGAAACAGACGACCGCATTGATATAGCCCATCGTCAGCGACAGCACCAGCGCCAGCAGGACCGTCAGCGCTAAGCCGATCAATACGCGCCGCCAACGCTTTCCGCCGGTCAGCGCCTCAATAAATGAGAGCCGCGAAAGCCGGTTTGCAATATAAAAGAAGCTAAAGCCCGCGCATAGCAGCGCAAGGGCAGAAATGAGAATCCACATAAAAAGGACCTGTCCCGTTTTGTTTTTTGATATGATAATACAGCCGCGTTGTGTTGTCAATACGAAAGGTCTTTTCAAATCGAGGAAACTATGCTATAATGATAGCCGAAAAGGGACAAAATTCTTCCTGCCGCGCGAGAGCGGCAGGGATTTTACCGAAAAGGAGCGAACGCGATGAAAAAGCTGATTTGTTTCGCGGCGGCGCTGGCGCTGCTGCTTTCCCTTGCGGGCTGTGTACGAAACGACACAATGCCCACCGAGTCGGGCGAACCGACGAGCGCACCGACTGAGGCAACGACGGAGCTGCCGACGGAGGCCCCGACGACCGAGCCCCCGACCGAAGCGCCGGATACCGTCGTCTGTGCCGTGGCCGGTCAGAGCGCGACGCTCTTCCGCAACGACAGCGGTGAGGTCTGGCTCAGCGCATACGTTCTGGTCCGCAACGACGGCACCTCACCCGTCAGCCTGCCGCCGATGGACCTGACGGCCTCCGTCAACGGTGGCACGATCAAAACGCTTTCCGCCGTAACGGCCTATCCGAACGTGATCGCGGCGGGGGAGAGCGCCTGCTATTATGACGAGGCACGCGTGGATACCGATATGACCGGCACAGCGGAGCTTGCCTTTGCGCTTGCTCCGGAAACGGCCGCCGAGGCCGGCCTCGTGCGCTATACGGTCAGCGAAACGCAGCTCCGCGATTCTGTCTATGGCGGCCTGACCCTGACCGGCAAGGTCAAGAACGAAGCCGGCGAGGACAGCAAGGGCATGGTCTGCGTCGCCGCCGTCCTCTATGACGATAACGGTGCGGTCATCGGCGTTCTGTACGCCTATCTACCCGACAAGCTGGCTGCCGGAAAGACCCTCGACTTCACGCTCGACAGCTTCATGCTCCCCGCCGAAGCCACCGCCGCCACCGTCGCCGACATCCAAACCTTCGCCTACCCCGCATAAAGAGAAAGGAGGCGCGGTTATGCGTCTTAGTCCGATCGCCGTGTTTGATTCCGGCGTGGGCGGCATCAGCGTCCTGCGTGCGCTGCGGCGAGAGCTGCCGCAGGAGAATTTTTACTATTTCGGCGACTCGGCCAACGCGCCCTACGGTTCGCGCCCGACCGAGGAGATCCGCCGCCTGACGATGGACCATGCCGACCGGCTGCTGGCACGGTCCAAGGCGTTGGTTTTGGCCTGCAACACGGCGACCTCTGCCGCCATCGACGAGCTGCGGCAGCACTATCCCGACCGCATCATCATCGGCATCGAGCCTGCGCTCAAGCCTGCACTGCGTGCCTTTCCCGGCGGGCGCATCGTCGTGATGGCGACGGAGGCGACGCTGCGCGAACGGAAATTTGCCGCGCTCATGGCGCAGTACGCTGAGGATTGCAATATCGTAAAATGTCCTTGCCCCGACCTTGTGGCGTTTGTCGAGCGCGGTGAGCTGCGCGGACCGGCACTGGAGCAGATGCTGCGCCGTGAGGTCCTTCCTGCGCTCACGCCGCCGCCCGATGCCGTGGTGCTGGGCTGCACACATTTCCCGTTTTTGCAGGATGCCATTCGCGCCGTGGCCGGAACGGAGCTGCGCTTTTTCGACGGCGCGGAGGGAACGGCGCGGGAAACGCGCCGCCGCCTGACCGAGGCCGGACTGCTTCTGCCGGAGGACCGCAAGGGCCGCGTCACGCTCGAAAACAGCTCCGACGACCGCAGACTGATCGACCTGGAGCTGTGGCTTTTGGACGCGTAAAAAGCAGAAAGAGGTTTCTATTTTGTCATTGCGATGTCGCAGCCGTTGGCGGCTTTGCCGCCTTACGGATGCGGCCACTCCGCTTGCCGGTCGG
>CABSFY010000128.1 GCA_902477055.1 uncultured Eubacteriales bacterium | reverse complement strand
TACCCCTGCCGAAGTTTTCTTCGAAGAATCTGTTGCACTTGCTTGACTTTCTGCCCTGGCGCGAAGCGCCTGAAGGATTGTGTTCTTGCGCAAAGCGCAAGAACAGCGGGCTTTGCCCGCAATTGCCGGCAGTTCCGTTTCGGAACATGGTATCCATTACAACATGAATATCCCGCTCGGAACTGCGCTCTGCGGCGGGATGAGGGCATCCCGCCCTACGCAATGCCCGACTTTGGAAGCCCAAAACGCCCCTTTTGTGTAGGGGCCGATGGCTATAGCGCAGCCGTTGGCGACGAAGGAGCCTTACGGATGCGGCATACCCCTTGCGGGTGTATCGGCCCGTGCTGGCACTTCAGCTTTGCTGCAAATTACATCGCAACATGCGCCTGCGGGCGCGGGACCCTATCAGTCGGCGTTGCCGACAGCTTCCCCAGAGGGGAAGCCAAGGCCGCTGCGGCGGGGGGGGTGGGAAATATGGCTGCCTTACAGCTCCTCGATGCGGAGCTTGAGGTCGGCGGTGATTTCGTAGCCGAGCTTGCATTTTACGGTGTACTCGCCGACGGTTTTGATCTGCTCGTCGAGGACGATGCGGCGCTTGTCCAGCTCGATGCCGTAGCCGGACCTGAGGGTGTCGGAAATCTCCTGCGTTGTGACCGAGCCGAACAGACGGCCTGCGCCGCCGCCCTTTGCCTTGACGACGATCGTCATGTCCTTGAGCCGGTTGGAGAGGGCAAAGGCCTCCTCGCGCTCGCGCTGGCGCTTCTCCTGCTGTGCTTTGTCGTTCATGCGCATGGTGTTGACGGCGTCGGGCGTGGCCTCGACCGCCAGCTTACGGGGCAGCATATAGTTGCGTGCATAGCCGTCGGAAACCTCAAGCAGTTGGCCCTTCTTGCCCTTGCCGCGCACGTCTTGCAGTAAAATGACTTTCATATTGGAAAACCTCCTGTCAGATTGATTGGTCGAAAAAGCGATCGATGGATTGCAGCAGCCGGTCGAGCGTCTGGGCGACATCGGCCTGCTTGACCTGCGCACCCGCCGTGGCAGCGTTGCCGCCGCCGCCGAGCGGTTCCAGAATGACCTGGACGTTTGCCTCACCGATGGAGCGGGCAGAGATAATGACCTGCCCGTCCTGCGGATAGAGGACGAAGGATGTTTCGATGCCGGAAATATTCAGAAGCTCGTCCGCTGCCTGCGCCGCAATGGTACGCGTTGCGGTATAGTCCAGTGCGGCAATGGCGATCTTATCGCGGTACAGACGGGCGCTTTGAATGATCCGATAGCGTGCGATGGTAGAGGGGAGGTCGTTTTGAAAGAGCTTTTTGACCTCGACCGTGTCCGCGCCGATGCGCCGCAGGAAGGCCGCCGCCTCAAAGGTGCGGCTGGTGGTGCGCACGCCGAAGTTCTTCGTGTCCAGCACGATGCCGGCCAGCAGCGCCGCCGCCTCATTCGTCAGAATATCCGACGCGTCGAGCGAATATTGCAGCAGCTCCGTCACCAGCTCCGAGGCCGACGAGGCAAACGGCTCATGCAGATTCAGCACGGGCTGCTCGATGTAGTCCGCAGCGCGGCGGTGATGATCGATGACGACGACGCGGCGCAGCGACTCCAGCAGCGGCTTGCACTCGACCTGATCGGGCCGGTTGGTATCGACGACGACGAGCAGGCTCTTGGGGTCGGCCTCCAGCAGCGCGTCCTGCCCGGAGATAAAGCAGCCGTCGTACTCCGGCATCTGCTTGAGCAGCTCCAGCAGCGACTTTGCGGCGTTGACCTCCTGATCGATGACGATGTTGACCTTTGCGCCGCGCTTGCGGCACAGGCAGCAGATGCCGACGGCGGCGCCCAGTGCGTCCAGATCGGCCATCTTATGCCCCATGACGAAAATGCGGCTCGATTGCGTAATGAGCTCGGAAAGCGACGAGGCCATCACGCGGGATTTGACCTTCGTGCGGCGCTCGGTGTGCTTGTTCCGGCCGCCGAAGAAGGTGAAATCGTAGCGGTCCTTGATGACCGTCTGATCGCCGCCGCGGGAGAGCGCCATTTCGATCGACAGGGCGGCAAAATCGTAGTCCTCGCGGAAGTCCACGCCGTCCTTGCCGATGCCGATGGACACCGTGGCGGCGATCCCGGCGGGATTCGTCACCTCACGCATCGATTCGAGCAGGGAGAACTTGTCCTCGGCCATGGCCGAAAGCTCCTTCGTTTCAAACAGCAGCAAAAAGCGGTTGCGCTCCAGCCGCCGCAGCAGGCCGCTGTAGTTGTCGGCCCATTCGCTGACGCGGGTGTTGATCTGCGCGTTCAGACTGGAGATCGTCGCGTCGGGGAGATTGTTGGTCAGCTCGTCGTAGTTGTCCACCAGAACAATCGAGAGCATCGGCCGCGAGCGGATGTACTCGTCGCGCACTTGCAGCAGCTCAGTCAGGTCCTGCAAATAGATCATGCCCATGACCACGCCGGATTTTTCGTCCTTTTCCGGCAGAATTGTGCCGGTCACGCGGAAGCGGCGGCCGTTGTAATCCAACTCCCCGGCCATCGTGTCCTTGCCGGACAGCAACCATTCCAGCGAAAAACCGGGCAGAATATCGGAAATGCGCTGTGCCGAGAGCGTATCGCGCACGCCCGTCAGCTCCGCGAAGGGCTTGTTGTACCAGACCAGCTCCTCCTCATTGAGCTGCAAAAGCGCAACGGGGAAGGGAACGTCGCCGTCGGTGGAGCGGCGCATCATTTCGTTCGTCGTGCGGACATATTCCGTCAGCGCGTGGCGGCGGCGCTTGTTGCCCCAATGATAGCCAAGAAGCAGCAGCAGCGCTGCGCCGGTCTGCGCCGCGCCGACCCAATACTGCCGCAGCACAAAGGCCGGCACGCAGAACAGAAACAGCGCCGTAAAGTACGCCGCCATGCTGGGCTGCATCATTCTTCGCAGTTTTTTATTCATCTTTGCTGCGCCCCTCTCCGGAAAAATCGGCATCGCGCCGGAATAGCAGAATCTGTACCGATTATTATATCAGATATTTCGCCCGTTTGCTACTGTTTCTTTTCCGGAATTCTCCCCGTCTGCAAAAAAATGTATACTTCGCCGCCGTTTTATGCTATAATACACACAGCAGGGTGTGCCAATGGGCCGCCGCCCGGCTTTTTGGGGTACATAACGGAGCAATCCGTGAAAACGATATTTTATTTTAATTTTCTAAGGAGATTTTAATTTGGCAGAAAAACTGAAAATTATTCCGCTTGGCGGTCTGAATGAGATCGGAAAGAACATGACCGTCCTGGAATACGGCAAGGACATGATCGTGGTGGACTGCGGTCTGGGCTTCCCGGAGGACGATATGTACGGCGTGGATCTGGTCATCCCCGACGTGACGTATCTTGCAAAGAACCAGAAGAAGCTGCGCGGCTATTTCATCACCCACGGCCACGAGGACCACATCGGCGCGCTGCCGTACGTTTTGCAGGCCGTCAATGCGCCGGTACACGCAACGCCCCTGACGCTGGGCCTCATCAAGCTCAAGCTGGAGGAGCACAACCTGGTCAAAAAGTGCCAGCTTGTGACCCACAAGCCCGGCGACGTGGTCAAGGCGGGCTGCTTCACGATCGAGTTTATCCATGTGAACCATTCCATCGCCGATGCCGTTGCCTTCGCGATCAAAACGCCGGTCGGCACGGTGATTATGACGGGCGACTTCAAGATCGACCCGACCGCCGAGGACGGCATGACCGATCTCGGTCGCTTCGGCACGCTGGGCAAGGAGGGCGTGTACGCGCTTTTGATGGACTCGACCAACGTCGAGCGGCAGGGCTACACTCCGTCGGAATCCATCGTCGCTGAGGGCCTCGATCGCCACTTCAAGGGCTGCCGCAACCGCATTATCGTGACGACCTTTGCCTCGAATATGCACCGCATTCAGGCGGTGCTGGCCATTGCTCACCGCTACGGCCGCAAGGTTGCCGTCACGGGCCGGAGCATGGAGAATATCCTCAAGGTCGCCACGGAGCTGGGCTACCTCAATATCCCGCCGGACACGTTGGTGGACATCAATCAGATCAAGTCCATCCCGAAGGACAAGCTCGTCATCGTTTCCACCGGCTCGCAGGGCGAGAATATGTCGGCGCTTTACCGCATGGCGTTTTCCAGCCACAAGCAGGTCGAAATTCAGCCCGGCGACAAGATCATCATCTCCGCCTCCGCGATTCCCGGCAACGAAAAGGCCGTTTCGCGCATCATCAACGAGCTGTACAGCAAGGACGCGGACGTGATTTACGACAAGCTGGAGGGACTGCACGTTTCCGGCCATGCCTGCTGCGAGGAGCTGAAGATCATCCATGCGCTGACAAAGCCCCGCTTCTTCATCCCCGTCCACGGCGAGCAGCGGCATCTGCACAAGCACGCGGCGCTGGCCCGCTCGATGGGCATGAATCCGAAAAATATCCTGATCTCCGACATTGGCCGGGTCATTGAATGTACCCCCAAGACCTGCCGGCTCGGAGGAACGGTTCCCGCCGGGAAAATTCTGGTGGACGGCACGGGTGTCGGCGATGTCGGCAGCGTCGTGCTGCGCGACCGCAAGCATCTGGCGCAGGACGGCATGATCGTCGTGTGCGTCAACC
>CABSFY010000127.1 GCA_902477055.1 uncultured Eubacteriales bacterium | reverse complement strand
CGGTGTTTTCACCAGCGTAGTCATAATACGTGTTGGTCGAGAGGGTTCGGCTGCCTTTCGAAATTCTATAAGAAAAAAGCCCCCTGCATCACGCTTTTTTGTGATACAGAGGACTTCCCTCTTAACTAAGTGACATTCGCTTTTACTGGCATTTATCGCGCAAAAGGAAATAAAGCTGCCGTCTGTTATGCATTATATCATGCTGTCTAACAAATAGGGTGCTGTTCACTCCCGACACGATCTGCTTTATTTGTTTTTATCTCTACCCCTACTATTGACATAGCGCCCTTATACGGCAGAGCCTTATGGAGCCGCTGGATTATGGCTGCCTGTCTTTTTCGGGGTACGGAGGAGAAAGGAAAGAACTGTCTTATTCGGCCCACTTGGGGTTATCGACGATGGCGGGCTTGCCGTCTTTTTCGACGATCATTTTGTGGTAGCCCTTCGTTTCGATGGTACCATAGTCATGGCCGGCATCGGCGGCAAAAACGAAGAAGGTAATGAGCGGCTGATTGCCGGTGTTTACCATACGGTGGGCATAGCGCCGGGGGACATAGACGACCTCGCCCTTGGACAGCGGCTGCTCCTGCGTATCGCCTTCGGGATTTTCCATGACCATATAGCCCTCGCCGCTCAGCGTGTAGTACACCTCAGCGGTTTCGAGCATGGTGTGAAAGTGGCCCTTGGTCATGTAATACTCATCGCCAACCTTGCCTGGATTCAAAATCGTAACGCCGAAGGCAAGATCTCCCGCGCGTTCCGGTGTTCCCAGCTCAAACCAACGGTAAAGCACCGGGTCGTCGATTTCCAGAATCTTAGCGGCAGCGTCGGTGTCGTGGAACATATTCTTCATCTTCGACAAATGGCGCTCCGACGGCTGCGCAGCCTTGGACAGGCCGGTCACAAGGTCAAAATCGACCAAAAAGCTGTTGTCCCAATCAAATTTGTTCATATCGTCCCTCCTCAGGCATTCTTTGCGATCTCGCTCAGCTCGGCGATGCGGCCGCTCAGGTCGATGTGGAACACCTCGGCGACAACCTGCGTCCAGCCGTGGATGAAGTAAATCCAGCCGTCCTCGACGGTCAGGTGCTTGCTGTCCTTCTGCGCCATGGCCTGATCCTTGAAGATCAGGTCGCCGCGGTAGTTGATTTCCCAAACGAGGCCGTGGTCGGGGAACTGACCGTCGTCCGTGATGGGCGAGCCGGGGGCATCCTTGCCGAGGCCGGTGCCGTTGACGACGAGAGAGTAGGGCGGCAGCGCGGCCATGGTCTTATCGTTGTCCGCCGGGGTCGGGTTGTGGATATAGGAAATGGGAACGTTGGGGTTCAGCCCCGCCAGCAGGCGCTTTGCTGACTCCAGACGCGGCAGACTGCGGTTGGCGATGGTGATTTTCTTTGGAACATTGTCGCCGTGGCGCTCCTGCGTCAGGTAGACAGACATCGCAAGCGATGCGCCGCCCGCGCCGAGAAGGAGCACCTCTCCGCCGTGGTCCTTCCAGAAGTTCTCCGGCACGAACGCCTCCAGCGCCAGACCGCTGGAAATGGGGTCCTTCGCGTGGCCGCAGAGCTTGCCGTCTTTTTTGGAAATGCTGGAAATTTCACCGAGCTGCTCGGCGTAGGGGTCCATGTACTCAAACAGGTCCTTGCAGGAATTGTAGAGATCGATTTTGTGGGTCGTGACCAGTGCGCCCAAGGAGAGCGGGTCGTTCTTGATGAATTCGACGCACTCACGGTAGAGCGCAGGGTCGGAGTGCGGCGTAAAGTCAAAGCCCTTGATAACGGCATCCTTCAGGCCCAGTGCCTCGGCCCACTTGGGGAAAACGCGCATGATTGAGGACTTGCCGGTCGTCACGCCGATGAAGTAGATGGTAGGCTGCGTCGCCTTCTGATAAACATTCATAGTGTAAATTCCTCCCGATCACAGGCGGTCGTGGTATGCCGCGTATTCCGCCTTTTTCGTCACCATATTGAAGCTGACATCGTTACCGCCGCCGCAGACGCGCCGCCACGAGCTCATGTGGAAATAATCCGCGCCCGCTGCGTGCATGGCCTCGGCCTTCTCGCGGCTTCGGCAGCGGCCGGCGACCTCGATGGAAAGGTCCGGGAAATGGCGGTGGACATACTCCACATGTTCGACCTTCATGTCGCCGAAGTGCAGGCCGGCGGAGGTCTTGACGGAGTTCACTCCCAGCTCACGGTACATCTGGCACACCGCGTCGATCTGCTGCAGCGACAGGCGCACCAGCCAGCTCACGCAGGCCACGTTGATGCCGCCGTCCTTGAGAATTTTTACCACGGGGGCGAGGTCTTTTTTGACCGTTTCCATATCGCCGGACAGAACGGCGGTGATGTTGATGCCCACATCGACCTCATCCACACCCATGGCTACGGCGTATTTTGCCATTTCGATCTTCGTTTCGGTCGAATAGCCACCGAAGGGGTAGCCGATGGTCATGCCGGTGCGGCAGGGACTGTCGGGATATTTTTTCTTGATCTCCATCAGCATGGGGACCATATAGGCCTCCACGACGCAGGAGCGGCAATGATAGGCAAAGCTGTCCTCGATCTCCTTGCGGATAATCTCGTCGTTGTAGCCCTCGATAAAGGGCGAGGTGCAGGCTCTGCTGAACATTTCGCGATCGTACATAGCGTTTTCTCCTTTCCCGCTCAGCAGCTTTTCATAACGTTCAGCGCATACTCGGTGGCGATCCGGTCTGCGCCCGCGTCCAGAAGCTGCGCGGCAAGCTGTGCGTTGTCAATATAGCCGACGGCCTGAATTTTTACGCCGCTGCCTGCCAGACATTCCTTGAGATAGGCAATGTCCTCAACCTTGCAGGTCAGGGGAACGTCGTTCAGATTCTCGTCCACGATATGATACAGGCCCGTGGAGGTCGTGACGTAGTCGATGCCGGCCTCCTTGGCACAGTTACAGACCAGCGCAATCTCCTCGCGGTTGAGGTATTCGATCTCGATATTGAACTTCACGACCGCATTGGGAACGGCCTCGCGCACGGTTTTCATCTCGCGGGTCAGATAGGCGGTGTTCGCGTTCTTGATCTCGCGGGTGTTGACGACGATATCCAGCTCCTGCGCACCCTTGGCGACGGAGTCCTTCGCCTCAAAGGCCTTCTGCTCGATGGTCATGCCGCCGTGAGGATACGAGCCGAGCGCGCAGATCTTCACGTCGGAGCCGTCGAGGACTTCGCGGCATATGGCAATCATGTTGGGGAACACCTGAACGGAGTGGAAGCCGAACGCCTTCGCCTCATAGCACAGGTAGCGCACAGAGTCGTAGGTTTTGGGCGACTCGTAGATGCGGCTCTCGATGGCGGCGGCCAGTGTCTTTTTGTCCATGCTGCACCTCTCCTTATTCAAACGTCTTGATGATCTCAATGGCAGACTTGGTGTTGATGCCGAAGCGCTCGACACCAATGTCCAGCAGCTCGTCGAATTCCGCGCGGGTGCGGATGCCGCCAGCGGCCTTGATCTTGACCTGATTGCCGACGATGCTCTTGATCGTGCGGATGCGCTCGACGTTCGCATTGCCGGGGACCCAGCCGGTGCCGGTCTTGAGGAAGTCCGCGCCGGAGTCGATGACGATGCGGCAGGCAGCCTCCAGCTCGCTGTCCTCCAGGCAGTTCAGCTCAATGAGGACCTTGGTTTTCATATAGCTCTTCTTCAGCGCAATAATCTGCTTCAGCTCGTCGAGAACATAATCGTATTCCTTATTCTTGAATTTGCCGACGTTCATGACGATGTCCATTTCCTCCACGCCGTCGAGAATCATCTGCTGGGCCTCGATGATCTTCGTTTCCGTCGTGGCAGCACCGGAGGGGAAGCCGCACGGGGCGCCGACATAAACGTCCGGCTCGTCGGCGATCATGGGCGCCAGCACCTTAATCCATGAGGGAAGCACATGGACGTTGATGAACTTGTACTGCTTGGCGTAGGCGACGATCTCCTCGATGTCGCGCATGGTATGGTGCGTGCGGACAGCACTGATATCTATTTTCTGAGCAACTTCAAATGCGGTCATGGTCTGATTTCCTTTCTATCCTTCGTTATTTCCACGCAGAGTGCGGTAGTTTCGTAGTGAATTAGATGTCCTCGCACAGCTCGACGATCACGCCGTTGGGATCGCGGATGAGCAGGCCCTTCTTGCCGATCGGCTCCATGGCGCAAAGCTCCATGGTAAACTCGGCGCCTTTTTCCTTCAAGGACCGATTCCATGCCTCGATGTCGGTCACATCGAAGGCGATATGCCGCAGGCCCTGTAAATTCTCCGGCACGGAGCCTTCCTCACAGGCACCCTTCAGGTCAAACAGCTCCAAGAAGGTGTTTTCCGCCACCTTGAGATACACCAGAATGCAGGCACCCATGTCGGCTCTGGATACTTCGGCAAAACCGAACATTCTCTGATAGAACCGGACGGACTCCTCGATATTCAATGTATTGATGGCAATATGGTGTACCTGATTCAGCTTCATTGTAATAACCCTCTCTTTCATAATTCTGGGAAAGTTAGCACTCCCCGGCCGGCCAGAGCCGGCCGGGGCAGACTGTCAAAGATGTCCGATTTTGTCATTGCGAGGCCGCTTGCGGCCGTGGCAATCTCGCAGAATTGTTTTGATA
>CABSFY010000126.1 GCA_902477055.1 uncultured Eubacteriales bacterium | reverse complement strand
AGGTCCTCGCTCATCGGGACGATCATGCAGTCGGCGGGCGCAGTGGGCAGGTCGGGGTTCAGAAGCCCCTGATCGTCCAGTACGAAGAACAGACGCGTCAGGCCGATGGCCACGCCCACGCCGGGCAGGCTGCGGTCGGTGTAATACGCGGCCAGATTGTCGTACCGACCGCCCGCGCAGATCGCGCCGATCTCCGGATGGTCGAGCATCCGGGTTTCATAGACCGTGCCGGTGTAGTAATCCAGCCCGCGCGCGATGGTCAGATCGACGGCGAAGTTCTCCTCCGGCACGCCGAATGCAGACAGGTAACGCACCACCGTCGCCAGCTCGTCAAGACCGGTGTCAAACTGCTCGTCGCGGCCGCGATACTGCTCCAGCGACGCGAGGACGGCCGCGTTCGAGCCGGTGGCGGAGATGAACTGTAAAATTTCGTCGGCCTTGTCCGCCGGGACACCGATGGTTTCCACCAGCGTGGCCTTGACCTTCTCCGGGCCGATCTTGTCGAGCTTGTCCACGGTGCGCATAATGTCGCCGGACTGCTCAGTCAGGCCGAGAATGGCGTAAAAGCCGTTGAGAATTTTCCGGTTATTGACGCTGATGCAGAAGCGCTTCATGCCGAAGGCGGAAAAGACCTTATAAATGATCGACGGAATCTCAGCCTCGTTGATGATGCTCAGCTTGCCGTCGCCGATGATGTCGATATCGGCCTGATAAAATTCGCGGAAGCGGCCCCGCTGCGCCCGTTCGCCGCGATAGACCTTGCCGATGGCGTAGCGCCGGAAGGGGAAGGCCAGCTCGTTTTCGTGCAGGGCGACGTATTTCGCCAGCGGGACGGTCTGGTCAAAGCGGAGGGCCAGATCGGAATCGCCCTTCTGGAAGCGGTAGATCTGCTTTTCCGTTTCGCCGCCGCCCTTGGCCAGCAGCACCTCGGCCGCCTCGATGGTCGGCGTGTCGATGGGCGTAAAGCCGTAGAGCGCGAAGGTCTTGCGCAGAATCTCCAGCATCCGTTCCAGCTTTTGCTGCGGCGCGGGGAGCAGCTCCATAAAGCCGGATAAAGTTCGTGGTTTCAGTTTTTCCATGGTCAATAGTTCCCTTTTTTTGCTTAAAAAATCAATTCTTCTAAGGTATAATACCCGGCGGGCTTTTCAGCCAACGCCTGTGCCGCACGGATGGCGCCGGCGGCAAACACACGGCGGCTCTGCGCTTTATGCGTCAGCTCCAGCGATTCGTCCTCGCCGAAGAACAGCACGCTGTGTTCCCCCGCGACCGTGCCGCCGCGCAGGGAAAAAACGCCGATCTCCTCCGGCTTGCGCTTGCCGCAGAGGCCCTGTCGTCCGTAGACGGGGGTCGCGCTGCCGTCGGGGTCCAGCTCCTGCAAAAGCTGCTTGGCCGTGCCGCTGGGGGCATCGACCTTCTGGTTATGGTGCAGCTCGACCAGCTCCTTGTCCCAATCGCGAAGGACGGGCGCAAACTCACGCACCATGCGCTTCAAGACCGCGATGCCGGTGCTGTAATTTGCCGTCCAGATCACGGGGACGAGGGTCGATAATTCTTGTAACACGGCAAAATCCGGATCGGTGAAGCCCGTCGTGCCGCTCAGAAGGGGCGTTTTCGTCCGGCGGATATAGTCGGCCAGCAGCGGCAGCGCCCCGACGCCCGAAAAATCGATGCAGACGTCGGCCTTGGGTGCAGTCCCGTAGACCTCCGGGGTCGTCACATCGGCGCGGCCGACGATTTCCCAACCGCGTTCGAGCGCCAGCGACTCGACCATATGGCCCATCCGTCCGTAGCCGCTCAGAAACAGCTTCATTTACACGTCCTCCCGCACGGGCAGGCCGACCTCGCGCATGAGCTTGGCCAGCTTTGCGCGATGCTCGTCCGTCATCGGGTACATCGGCATCCGGAAATACCCCCCCTTGAGGCCCATCAGGTTCATCGCTTCCTTGACGGGGATGGGGTTGACCTCCATGAACAGGCCGTTGATGAGGTCGAGGCAGCGGAGCTGCTCGGCCAGCGCCTTGTCGTGCTGCCCGGCCAGCCAGTTGGCGACCATGTCATGCACTTCCTTCGGCATGATGTTCGCCCAGACGGAGATCACGCCCGACGCGCCGACGGACAGCAGCGGGATGGTGATGTCGTCGTTGCCGGAATACATGACAAAATCGTCGGACAGATACCGCGCGATCTGCATCGCGTAGCTCATATCGCCGCTGGCCTCCTTGATGCCCATGACGTTCGGATGCACGGACAGGCGGCGGACCACATCGGGCGAGATCTTGCAGCCGGTGCGGCCGGGGACATTATAGAGAATGATCGGCGACGATGCTGCGTCAGCAGACATCATAAAGTGGCGATACATACCTTCCTCGTTCGTTTTTACATAGTACGGGCTGATGCAAAGCAGCGCGTCGGCGCCCATCTGGGAATAGATGACGCTCTTGTGCTTCTGCGTTTCGCTGGAGTTCGAGCCGGCACCCGCAATGATGGGAATGCGGTGGTTGGCCTGCAAAATGACGGTTTCGACGGTGCGGATGTCCTCCTCCAGCGTGGTGGAGGCCGTTTCGCCGGTCGTGCCGAGGACGACGATGCCGTCGGTATGGTTGGCGATGTGCCAATCGACCAGCTCGCGCACGCGGCCGAGATCGACCGAGCCGTCGGCGTTGAAGGGAGTCACTAGCGCAACAATGGAGCCTGTCAGTTTTTTCATAAAAAATCCCTCCCGTTTCATGGATATTTTCACACATACACAATACCATTTTTTCGGCAAAAATGCAAGGGAAAATCAGCAGACTTTCAGGTGGAGCGCGAATTGACCGCGCAAAGCTCCCCCCTTCTGCAAAAATTCCGGGGCGGATCGTCGTGATCCGCCCCGGATTACCGGATGCAATAATTGGTTTACTCCTCGGCCTCGGCCAGCCAAGCGTCGAGCTGCTCGATGTCCAGCGCAGCAGCGTTGAAGTCCCCGAAGGTCATGCTCAACGTAACCGGTCTGCCCTCCACAACGATGTCAATGCCAACGCTCGTCAGATACTCACCGTCGGTCGTGGCAACGAGGCTGAGGCTGAACGCTTCCTCGTCCAGATCGTTCAGCGCATCCATGCCCTCCTGATAATCCGCCGGGTCGCGGAACGCAGGCTCCAGCAGCTCCAGCAGGCCGCGCAGCAGCCGCGTGTCGATCGTGAGTCTGTAGGTCGTAACGCCGTCCGCCTCCGTGATCTCGGAGGTAAGATGCTCGTTGCGCCATTCCTCATCCTCAAACTTCTCCGCCATGCTGCGGATGCACTCGTTCAGAACATCAAGGTCCATGCCCTCTTCCAGCATCGCCATCACCTCGCCGGAGGGATCGCTCTGCTCCAGAAGCTCACGGATATCGAAGTCCTCCAGGTCGTAGACCTCAACCTTCGCTTCGTTCATCTTCCCGGAATTGAACGCCTGCATCGCCTGCTTTGCTTCCTCGTCCAGCTCCTGCTTGAACGAGCCATAGCCCTCGATGCGATAGAGCTGATAACCGTTATAGAAGGCGATCGTGCTTCCGGCGCCATCATCAAGTACAATTGCAAGGTTGCCGTCGTTTTTGTCGAGCTGATAGCTGAGGCCGACCTGCACGAGGGTACCGCTGGAAACCGAGATGGAACCGCTGAAATTGTCGGACTCGAAAGACTTGACTACGGCATCGCCCAGCTTCTCAAGCGGACTCTTCTTTGGCAGCAGCAGGCAGACCACCAGCACGACGCACAGGGCGACAAGCGCGGCAGCGCCGACGAGCCACGGCCAGATTTTCCGCTTTTTCGGTGCAGGCTGCGGCACGGGCGTACCGCAGGAGGGGCAGAACTGGACCCCCGCCGTCAATTCCGCGCCGCAAACGGCGCAATTCGTGGGCGGCACAGGCGTTTCCGGCTCCGTTTCCCCGGTCGCGACCGCTTCCGCGATCTCGACCGCGTCGGCCACCGGCTCCGTCGCCTCGGCCTCGGTCACGTCCGTATCCTCGGCAACGACCGCCTCCGCGATCTCCGCCGCTTCAACGCCCGGCTCGACCGCAGGTGCTTCCGCAGCGGGCGCTTCCGGCGCGGCAGCCTCGGCCTCCGGCGCTTGCGCTTCCTCTACGGGCTGCTCCGCCGCAGCAGCCGGTTCCGGCGCTTTCACGGGTGCTTCCGTCGTTACGGGTGTTTCTTCCGCAGCAGCCACCGGCTCGTCGGCCTCGACCTTCGCGCCGCACTGCGTGCAGAACCGCACGCCCTCATTCAAGGTGGCGCCGCATTTCTTGCAAACCATCCGTTTCACTCCTCTTTCTGTTTTTGGTAAATTTCTTTTTTGGTACTTGCCATTTTAATTATATCGCATCAGTTCCCATATTGCAAGCATTTTGACAAGCTCCCCCAAAAAACTCCCCCAATACCCGGGAACGAACTGCCTGCAAGCGGCGGGGTGAGGACACCCCGCCCTACGAACGAAGTCGATAGTGTCTGCAACGGGCCGATGAGGGCATCGGCCCCTACGCTTGAGGTGTCGTTTTTTGCGCCCAAGGTCGGTTCTTGCGTAGGGCGCGATGCCCTCATCGCGCCGAGAGCGCAGCTACGAACGGGGCGCAGTTGCCGTGATGCCATAGGGATAATCATTGACCACCCGTCCGCGCCGCAGCGCCTTGGCTTCCCCGCTGGGGAAGCTGTCATGGCCATCGGCCATGACTGATAGGGTCCCCGCGCCCGCAGGCGCAGGTTGCGGGATGGTA
>CABSFY010000125.1 GCA_902477055.1 uncultured Eubacteriales bacterium | reverse complement strand
GGCTTCGCTATGCTCTGCGAGACCAACCCGCAGGAAGTCATGGACCTCGGCGCCGTCGCGCATCTGGCCGCCATCAAGGGCCGCGTTCCGTTCATCAACTTCTTCGACGGCTTCCGCACCTCTCACGAGATCCAGAAGATCGCCATTTGGGACTATGAGGATCTGAAGGAAATGTGCGACATGGACGCGGTCGACGCGTTCCGCAAGCACTGCCTGAATCCGGAGCGTCCCGCTATGCGCGGCTCGCACGAAAACGGCGACACCTTCTTCCAGCACCGCGAGGCCTGCAACAAGTTCTACGACGCACTTCCTGAGATCGTCGAGGAGTACATGGGCAAGGTCAACGCCAAGCTCGGCACCGATTATAAGCTGTTCAACTACTACGGCGCGCCCGATGCCGACCGCGTCATCATCGCGATGGGCTCCATCTGCGACGTGGCCGAGGAAGTCATCGATTATATGAACGCCCACGGCGAGAAGGTCGGCCTTGTCAAGGTCCGCCTGTACCGTCCGTTCCGCGCCGACCGCCTGCTTGAGGCCATCCCCGCCACCTGCAAGAAGATCGCCGTCCTCGACCGCACGAAGGAACCCGGCGCTCTGGGCGAGCCGCTGTACCTCGATGTCGTGACCGCGCTGGCAAACGCCGGACGGATGATCCCCGTCATCGGCGGCCGCTACGGCCTCGGCTCCAAGGATACGCCTCCCGCTTCCGTCTTTGCCGTCTTTGAGGAGCTGTCCAAGGCCGAGCCGAAGCGTCAGTTCACCATCGGCATCAACGACGACGTGACCCACCTGTCCCTTGAGGAGAAGCCCTCCCCCAACACCGCGGCGGAAGGCACCATCGAGTGCAAGTTCTGGGGCCTCGGCGGCGACGGTACCGTCGGCGCGAACAAGAACTCCATCAAGATCATCGGCGACCACACCGAAAAATATGTCCAGGCCTACTTCCAGTACGACTCCAAGAAGACCGGCGGCGTGACGATCTCGCACCTCCGCTTCGGCGATAAGCCCATCAAGAGCCCGTACTACATCAACAAGGCTGACTTCGTCGCCTGCCACAACCCGTCCTACATCACCAAGGGCTTCAAGATCGTTGACGACGTCAAGCCCGGCGGCGTGTTCCTCATCAACTGCCAGTGGGATCTGGCCGAGCTGGAGCATCACCTCCATGCGGACGCGAAGCGCTACATCGCAAAGAACAACATTCAGCTTTACACCATCAACGCCATTGACCTTGCCATCAAGGTCGGCATGGGCAAGCGCACCAACACCATCCTTCAGTCCGCCTTCTTCTCGCTGGCCAAGGTCATGCCGGAGGCCGACGCAATCAAGTACATGAAGGACGCTGCCGAGCATTCCTATGCCAAGAAGGGCATGGACGTGGTCGAAAAGAACTGGAACGCCATCGACGCCGGCGCGACCGCTTACACCAAGATCGACGTTCCCGCCTCCTGGGCGACCGCCGAGGATAAGGCCGACGACACCGTTCTGGAAGGCAAGCCGGAGCTGGTCAAGATGGTCAAGAGCATCCTCCTGCCCATCGACAAGATGGATGGCGATTCCCTGCCTGTTTCCACCTTCGTCGATCATGTGGACGGCCAGTTCGAGCTGGGCGCTTCCGCTTATGAGAAGCGCGGCGTTGCCGTTACCGTTCCCGAGTGGGACGCCGACAAGTGCATCCAGTGCAACAACTGCGCCTTTGTCTGCCCGCACGCTACCATCCGTCCCTTCGCGCTGACTGAGGAAGAGGCTGCTGCCGCTCCCGCCGCCGCGAAGATCCGTCCCGTCAAGGCCGGCAAGGGCAAGGGTGTCTATCAGTACACCATGGCCGTTTCTCCGCTTGACTGCATGGGCTGCGGCGTCTGCGTCGGCGTCTGCCCGACCAAGGCCATCACCATGGTCCCGCAGGAAAGCCAGCTCGACCAGCAGGATGTGTTCAACTACATGGTTTCCAAGGTCGCGCCCAAGGCCGACATGGAAGACCTCACCGTCAAGGGCAGCCAGTTCAAGCAGCCCATGCTTGAGTTCTCCGGCTCCTGCGCAGGCTGCGCGGAAACCTCCTATGCCCGCCTGATCACGCAGCTCTTCGGCGACCGGATGTACATCTCCAACGCCACCGGCTGCTCGTCCATCTGGGGCGGCCCCGGCGCTACCTCGCCCTACTGCACCGACAAGAACGGCCACGGCCCGGCATGGTCCAACTCCCTGTTCGAGGACAACGCAGAGCATGGCCTCGGTATGTACACCGCGCAGGAGGTCATCCGTGAGTCCCTCGCGGAAAAGACCCGCAAGCTCATCGCCATCGACTGGACCTACGCTCCGCTCAAGGAAGCCGCCCAGAAGTGGCTCGACACCATGAACGACGGCAACGCCAACAAGGAAGCCACCACGGCTTATGTCGCTGCGCTGCAGGAAGGTCTGGTTCCCGGCTGCTCCTGCGATGCCTGCACGCTGGCGGCTGAAATCCTCAAGGATAAGGAATACCTGTCCAAGAAGTCCATCTGGATCTTCGGCGGCGACGGCTGGGCCTACGACATCGGCTTCGGCGGCGTGGACCATGTTCTCGCTCAGAACAAGGACGTCAACATCTTCGTGTTCGACACCGAGGTTTACTCCAACACCGGCGGACAGGCCTCCAAGGCCTCCAACATCGGTCAGGTCGCGCAGTTCGCGGCTGCCGGTAAGGATGTCAAGAAGAAGAGCCTCGCCGAGATCGCCATGTCCTACGGCTACATCTACGTCGCGCAGGTCGCCATGGGTGCCAATCCCGCGCAGACCCTCAAGGCGATTGCCGAGGCCGAGGCTTACCACGGCCCGTCCCTCATCATCGGCTACGCTCCGTGCGAAATGCACTCCATCAAGGGCGGCATGATGCACTGCCAGGACGAGATGAAGAAGGCTGTCGATTGCGGCTACTGGAATATGTTCCGCTTTGACCCGTCCAAGGAAACCGGCAAGTTCACCCTCGACTCCAAGGCCCCGAAGGGCGGCTATCAGGAGTTCCTGATGAACGAGGCGCGTTACAGCCGCCTGACCCGCGAGTTCCCCGAGCGCGCAGATGTCCTGTTTGCCCGCAACGAAGCCGCGGCCAAGGATCGCTACGAGCATCTGCTCAAGCTCGTCGAAATGTATAAGGACTAATTTCTAAGCCTACGGGCATGGGGCAAACGCCCCATGCCCTTTCCTTTTCCCATCAACATCCGTAGGACGGGCTGCCGACGCGGCCGGTCAATGACCGCCCCTACGGCGTAACCGTTAGATTTTCTATGCTGCATTCTATTCTCAACACAATTCTATACATTTCCGGCAAGCTCAGCGCGTTATTGACGGCGCTTTGTATGCATTGGTCGCTTTATGCGCTGCTCGGGCTGTTCACAACGCGGCGGTTTCCGGCGGCGAGGCGGCAGCATAAGCTGGCCGTCGTCGTGGCGGCGCGGAATGAGGCGGCGGTCATCGGGAATTTGCTGAAGAGCATCCGGCGGCAGGACTATCCCGCCGAGTTGGTCACGGTGTTCGTCGTTGCGGACAACTGCACGGACGACACTGCCTGCGTCGCGCGGCAGCATGGTGCGATCTGCTACGAACGCACCGACCCCGAACGGCGCACCAAGGGCTACGCGCTGCAATTTCTGTTCCGGCAGATCGAGCGCGACTACGGCACGGACGCGTTCGAGGCCTACATTGTCTTTGACGCGGACAATCTGCTCAAGCGCGACTTCTTGTCCCGCATGAACGAGGCATTCGACGCCGGGGAGAAACTCGTCACCTCTTATCGCAATACGAAAAACTTCGCCGACAACTGGATCTCCGCATCCTACGCCATCCACTGGCTGCGGACGGTACGGCTGGAGCATCGCGCCCGCTCCGTGCTGGGCCTCGCGACGCGAATCCAGGGTACGGGATTTCTGTTTGCCGCCGAGCTGGTCAAAAACGGCTGGAATTACACCTCGCTGACCGAGGACCGCGCGTTTTCCGCCGATGCTGTGGCCGCGGGCTACAGCATTTCCTACTGCGACGCGGCACAGTTTTACGACGAGCAGCCCGTCCGGCTCAAGATCGCCCTGCGGCAGCGGCTGCGCTGGGCAAAGGGTCATCTACAGGCGTTCACGGAAACAGGCGGCAAGCTGCTCCAGCACGTGTTCACCTCCGGCAACGCCGCGACGGCCTTCATGTCCTACGATATGTTCTGCATCGTCGCACCAAGGTCACTTTTGAGCATTTTTCATCATATTTTGCAGATTGTATTCCCGCTCGTTCTCTGGCTGGCGCTCGGCGCGTCCTTCGGCGCAGTCACAGCGGCACTGCTGGCCGTCCTCGCCGCCATTGGGACACGGTATCTGGAGAATATCGCAGCGGCGGTCTATGTTTTCATCGCCGAACGCCGCCGCATCCCGCCGATACCGTGGTGGAAAAAGGTCTGGTTTTCCCTCACCTTCCCGATTTTCGACATCATTGGCAGAGCCTCGACCTTCCTCGCCCTGTTCCGCCGCGTCGATTGGAAGCCCATCCCCCACGACTCCGCCGTCACCATTGACGATCTGGAAGCCATCGCAAAATAAATCAGCGCAGGAGAAAACCTCTCCTGCGCTGGTTTTATACAAAAACATCTGAACTCGCTCCGCGGGCAAAGCCCGCGCATTCTTCGCTATGCGAAGAATGACAATCCCTCAGTCACGGCTTCGCCGTGCCAGCTCCATTTTTTGACTGGTGCGCACCAATAGGGCTCCCTTGTGTAAAGGGAGCTGGGCAGGTTATAATTCGAAGTGCAACACCCGCGAGGAGGGAAAAAAGGGAGACAAT
>CABSFY010000124.1 GCA_902477055.1 uncultured Eubacteriales bacterium | reverse complement strand
GGTAACATGGGTTCGAATCCCGTACGGGTCACCAAGAAAAAGGCACACCGGAAGGTGTGCTTTTTTTGCTGTCCCGTGCGGTCCGTCGTGCCCCGCGCGACGGACAATTTTCGCAGCGCAGCAAAATAGCAGCGCGCGAAAACCTCCCTTCACATTCTTTTCTTCCTCCCAAACCTAACACAAATTTTACAAACCTCGGCTGGATTATTTTACCGTCGGATGGTATAATGACCCCAGAATATGAGGGAAAGAAGGATGATAAGAATGGATGCTTACAATCAGATCGATTTTAACGAGAAGAAGGGCTTTATCTGCGACATGGACGGCGTGATCTATCACGGAAATCGCATTCTGCCCGGTGTGGCAGAGTTTATCCAGTGGCTGCACGAGGAAAATAAGGAATATCTGTTTTTGACCAATAACAGCGGCTACACGCCCCGCGAGCTGAATCAGAAGCTGACACGGCTTGGGCTGGACGTGCCGGAGGAGCATTTTTACACCAGTGCGCTGGCAACAGCCGCATTTTTGAAGGAACAGGCACCGGGCTGCTCCGTTTTCGCCATCGGCGAGGCGGGCCTGCTCAATGCGCTGTACGATGCCGGCATCACGATGAACGATATGAACCCGGACTATGTGGTCGTCGGCGAGGGGCGGTCTTATTCGCTCGACACGCTGACCAAGGCGACGAATCTCGTTCTGGGCGGCGCAAAGCTGATCGGTGCGAATTCCGATGTCTCTGGACCAATTGAAAACGGCATCGCGCCCGCCTGCCGTGCGCTGATCGCGCCGATCGAAATGGCGACCGGAACGCGGGCGTATTTCTGCGGCAAGCCTAATCCGCTGATGATGCGCACTGGGCTGCGGCTGCTGCACTGTCATTCGGCGGAGGCCGTGATGGTCGGCGACCGGATGGACACGGACGTAATCTCCGGAATGGAGAGCGGTATGTCCACGGTGCTGGTGCTGTCCGGCGTTTCGACCCGCGAAACGCTCAAGACCTACGCCTACCGCCCCAGCATCGTCCTCGACGGTGTCGGCGATATCCCCGCCATGGCCCGCGAGGGGAAGTAATTGAAAAAAAGCAGGGCCTCGATGCGTCTTATAGCGCATCGAGGCCCTTGAGTGTGTCAAAAAACTACCGTTCGTGTCATTGCGAGGAGCGAAGCGACGTGGCAATCTCATACAGGCAGTTCCGAATTCGCCGAAATCTTCCAAAATATCAAAACAATTCTGCGAGATTGCCACGGCCGTAGGCGGCCTCGCAATGACTAAATCGGACCTTTTTGATAGACTGAACCCCGATGCGGTTTATCCCGCGCCGGGGTTGTCGTTTTCGGCAAACACGATCGTCGCTGTGTAGTTTTCGGTTTGCGTTTGGATGCAGTGGAGGCTCGGAAAGGAAAATTTTCCGTCGTGGACTGTATTGACGTTGCGCAGGTCGCCGGTGATGCCGGTGCCGAGGTATTTGAGGTAGGCTTCCTTCGCGGTCCAGAGCTGTAAGAAACAGCCGGGGCGGTCGGCGAGGAAGGCCCGCTCGGCGGGAGTGCAGGTGCGGCGGACGAGGGCCGGGGAAATCTTGCGCGGGACCTCGATATCCACGCCGACGGGCGCGTCGCCGACAGCGCAGAGGAGCCAATCGCCGCTGTGGGAGAGGTTAAAGTGCGGCGCATTTTCGGCGTAGGGCTTTCCGCGCGGGGTGCGGAGAAATCGGAAGCAGGAAAAATCCGCGCCGGTATGCTCCGCCAGAAGCTCCCGTAGTAGCAGCTCCGCAGCCATGCGAAGGGGCGTGGCCCGCTCCGGAGAATGCAGGCGGGCTTCGGACGGGATCGCCGCATAGCGCTCCCGCAGCGCGTCCGGCTCGAACGACGAAAGGCAGCGGACGCGCCAGCGCATCAACGGTGCTGCTCCGACGGCAGCGACGCGGCGGAAAAAACCGTCAGCAGCAGGCCGCCGACCAGCAGGATCAGATCCAGCAGGCCGAGCGCAATGTCAAAGCCGGTCGTCAACAGGAACACGTTATAAATCAGCAGGCCCACACTGAGCAGCATCAGGCAGACGCCGAAAAAAATCCGGAAAATATATTTTGCCATGAAAGACCTTCTCCTTCTCTTCCTCCGGCAGAGCCGCGTCGGCAGCGCCGGTAGCTTTCTATCCTAATTATATTTCCCGCAGACAGCTTTGTCAACCACGACGGCTGGATCGGCCCGCCGGAGATGGTTTCCATAAGATTCCGGCGAGGTGCTGTGCAAAAGCCTGTGCAAACTGTTGAAAACCAACTGCTTCGGTAGCCTATTCCGGCGGTTTTGAACAATATTATGTCAACCAAATGTCGAAATGCGGAAAAGCGTGTAAAAAATTTTCAGATTTTTCACAAAAAAATCGGTATGCCGGTAGAAATCCCACCGTCCGGTGTGTTATAATCTATGCTGCGATTTTGTATTTTCCCTAATTCCGATCACAGGAGTTTTTTCAAATGCTCGAATTATTATCCCCCGCCGGTTCCTTTGACGCGCTGCGGGCTGCGGTCTGCAACGGCGCGGACGCGGTGTATCTGGGGCTGGTGGGCTTCAACGCACGGCAGGGTGCGCGGAACTTTACCGTTGAGGAGCTGCCGGAAGCCGTGCGATTTTGCCACATCCGCGGCGTGAAGGTGCATCTCACGCTCAACACTCTCGTTTCCGACCGCGAGATGCCCGTTGCGGCCAAGACCATTGCGGCGGCGGCGCGGGCGGGCGTGGATGCGTTCATCGTGCAGGACCTCGGAATGCTCGCGCTGTGCCACCAGATTGCGCCGGGTATTGCTCTGCACGCCTCGACGCAGATGAGCATCCACTCGCTGGAGGGAGTGCAGGAGGCGGCGGCGCTCGGTGTTTCCCGCGTCGTGCTGGCCCGTGAGCTGCCGCGCGAGGAGATCGCGTATATCTGCCGCAATACGAATATTGAAATTGAAGTTTTTGTCCATGGCGCACTTTGTATGTGCTATTCCGGACAGTGTTATATGTCGGCGCTGATCGGGCGGCGGTCGGGCAATCGGGGCCAGTGCGCCCAGCCCTGCCGCCTTCCCTATGGCTATGATCTTTTCGAGGACAAATACCCGCTCAGTCTGAAGGACAACTGCCTGGTGCAGTATCTGCACGAGCTGGATCAGCTCGGCGTGGCCAGTGTGAAGATCGAGGGCCGCATGAAGCGGCCGGAATACGTCGCGACGGTGACGGGCGTTTACCGCGCGGCGCTCGACGGCGGGAGCATCGGACCGCAGGCGATGAACGCGCTGCGCACCGCCTTCTCCCGCGAGGGCTTTACGCAGGGCTATTATCTGAATCAGAAGGGAGCGGAAATGTTCGGCCGCCGCGTCGGCACGGGCAATGACCGCGAGCTGATGCAGACCGCGCGTGCTTCTTATGAAAACGTTGAGGCGCAACGGGTACCGGTGCAGTTTTACGCCATGATCGCACGCGGCAATCCCAGTATGCTGGCCGCTCAGGATTTCGAGGGCAACACGTGCAAGGCCGAAGGAGCCGTTCCGGAGGAGGCGCGGACGAAGGAGCTGACCATTCCGGAGTTGGAGGAACGCCTGGCCAAGACCGGCGGCACGCCGTATCACTGCACGGCCGTGAAATGCGTGATTGACCGGGGGTTGAGCCTGCCGGCGGCAGAGATCAACCGGCTGCGGCGCGAGGTGCTGGCACAGCTTTCGGCGCTGCGCGGGCGGATCGCACCGTGTGATGTCGGCACGTATACCGAACCGCAGAGCTTTGCGGGCAGCAAGGGGACTCCGGCGCTGACCGTCAGCGTTCTGCGCACGGAGCAGATCACACCGCGGCTGCTCAAGGCAAAGCCTGCCGTTTTGTATGTCCCTCTGTCGGAGCTGACGGCGCAGCCGCAGTTTTACGGTCGGCTTGCCTCGCGCGTCACGCTGGCGGCGGTCCTGCCGCGCGTGATCTGGAACGGTGAGCGCAACGCAGTGCTTTCGGCGCTCGATGCCGCTGCGCGCATCGGCGTGCGACGGATTTTGACAGGCAATCTCGGCCAGATCGCGCTGCTGCGCGACAAGGGCTTCGAGCTTGCGGGGGATTTCGGGCTGAACGCGTTTAACTCCCGGACGATGAACGCGCTGCGTCAGCTCGGTCTGACGACGGCGACCGCCTCGTTCGAGGCCATGCTGCCGCAGCTTCGCGACCTTTCCAAGCCGCTGCCGACAGAGCTGATCGTCTACGGCCGTCTGCCGCTGATGCTGACGGAAAACTGTCTGCTGAAAAACCGCGCGGGCAACTGCGCCTGTGAAACCGGACCGGCCAAGCTCATCGACCGCACCGGCGAGGAATTCCGCGTCGTGCGCGACTGCGGCACGTGCCGGAGCGTCATTCTCAACGGTCGGAAGCTCAATCTGCTGGACAAAAAATCCGAGCTGCGCAAGCTCGGTATGTGGGCACTTCGGCTGTCCTTTACCACCGAAAATCCGTCGGAGATCGACGGCGTCCTGTCCGCGTGGAGCGGCGAGGCGTTCTTTGACCCCGGTGCCTGCACCCGCGGGCTGTATCTGCGGGGCGTTGAATAGAACCGCGAAGGAGGAACCAATCGATGGATATTATTCTTGCATCCGCCTCTCCCCGGCGGCAGGAGCTGCTGCAACGGATGGGTGTGGATTTTATCGTGCGGACAGCGCCGCATGACGAAGCGATGAACCCGTTCTCCGTACCCACCGACGAGGTGGCACGGGTCAGCCAGCTCAAGGCGCAGGCGGTCTACCCGCTGTGCCACGATGAGGACATCATCGTCGCGGCGGACACCGTTGTCGTCT
>CABSFY010000123.1 GCA_902477055.1 uncultured Eubacteriales bacterium | reverse complement strand
AAGGAGGCACAAATGAAACGACTGATTACCCTGCTTCTGGCAGTTGCCATGGTACTTTCCATCGTACCCGCTGCGGCTGCCGCGAACGACCCCGGATGGGCGCTTGACGGGAACTGGACGTACGATGCGGAAACCGGCGTCCTCCGTCAGACGACTGCCGGCGGCGGCTTCAACACATGGAAGCAAATCATCTCCGGCGGCTTTGAACTGAGTTATGTCGTCAATTTCAGCGAGGTCGAAGGAGAGCTGTCCCGCGCTTGCGGCTATCTGCGCGAGTTGGACAACGGCGTTTGGCAGTTCCTGAACTACGAAATCCAGCGCAATGCCGAGCATTCTCAGGTTTACGCCATGATCCGCTTTAGCAGCGACGGCGGCGTAAACTGGACAAACGGCCTGCAAACGACGGACTGGACGGTAACGAGCCTGTCCTCGCTGAAGGTCACCTTCCGCATGGCGGAAAACAGCGACACCATGCAATGGATTTTCTCCGATCCCACGACCGGTGAAGTCCTGCAATCGCAGAATATCGCAATCTCCAACTTTTCCGATGCGTTCAATTCCGGCGCTAAGGAGCTTCTTCTCTACGCCGAGGGCAACAGCGGCCTGATCTCTTATCAGGACGTGCAGCTCAAGGCGGCGGTTGAGGAGGAAGATACCACCGGAAGAACTCCCGTGACCTTCCCGTGCAACGCGGACTGGAACACGGCGAATACCCAGATCGATAACACGAAGAATTATGAGATCGGCTTTGATGTAGACTTGCCGAATATCGTCGGTTGTACGGAGAAAAATGCGCAGCCGGATGCGCTGTGGCTTTTCATCCGCAATCCGGTGGCTGACGTGACGTTCCAAGTTGCACTCTCATCCTTCTGCAACGGCAACGGAAAGTACCAGATCGGAACGAATCTTCAGTACTATTATGAGAACAACTGGACGAATCTGCACTTTGACTGGAGCAATGATTTTGACGCACCGGTGTCCAAGCTCCACGTTGTTCTGAACTACGCCGCAGAAACCGGCTTGTACACATGGAAAATCACCAATCGGGAAACTAACGCTGTCCTCAGCACCGGTACGACAGAGCAATCGATTCCCAATGTGCTTCGCGAATACACAGCCTGCGAACTGAAATCGGCTGCCTTTGCGAATAATGATTTTGGTGCGTGCATTGCCAACGCTCCGACGAACGCTTACATCAAGACCGAAAAGGGTGGAGAGGAGCCTGCGGAGGAGTACGATCCCACCAAGACCCCGGCGGACTTCGGCTGGCAGACGGATGCCGGAAAGAGCTTTGTCAACTGGCAGGTCAGCACCGACGGCACTCATATGAAGATAACGAACGACGGCAAGAGCGGTCACCGCATTTATAAAGTACTCATTCAGGACCCCGAAAACTTCTGCGTCAAGATGGACGTTCAGATCGTCAATTGGCGCTGCGAGGTCGAGGTCATGGGCCAGCACATTGAACTCAATGCGCAGGGCGGCAACGGCAATCAGATCTACAATAAGGAAATCAACGGCTGGTTCGATGCGCAGAGCCAGACCTGCGAGCTGACGATCGCCCGCGTGGGCGGCGGCGATCTGACCGTCAAAATGCTCGGCAAGGGCAATGCGAAGGCTGAAGTGTTCGCCCTCACGCCGACCAACACCGCCGACAAGAACGTCTACATCGGCGCGATCGATGCGGGCAACGAGGTTGTCTATGCCAACGTCCGCGACGAGGGTGTCAGCGGGCAGAATCCCGGCGATTTTGGTTGGGAAACCGACGAAGGGCAGGACTTCTCCGGCTGGGCGACGGTGGACGGCCTGAACATCACCGGCATCTATGCCCAGACGACCGGTAGCCACCGCATCTGGAAGAGCCTGATCTCCGATCAGAACAGCTTCTCCGTGAAGCTGGCCGCCGCGCTGCGCGACGATACCGCCGCCTATGTCAAGGTCCTCAACCAGACCCTGGAGCTGGACACGCGCGGCAGAAACGGCCAGCAGGTCTACGCCAAGGTCAACGGCGAGGGTGAATGGCTCGATGTTGAAAATCTGGTTGTACCGGTCTACCTCTCCTGTGACGGCGGCGATCTGGAAATCAGCGTCGTCGGCACCAATGAGGTCAAGACCTACACCATCGCCAACAAGGAAAACAGCAGCAATCTGGAGCTGGGTCTCTACGCCGGTACTGCGGAATTCCGCAGCATCCGCGCCGGAAAGGCTGCCATGGGCCGCCGCGCCGTCCCGTTCGGTACGGTTGCGTTTGACGGTGCTTTCGCCGGTGCTGACAGTCTCTGCGCCGACATCAGCGAATATCAGAACCATACCGTCAAGCCCGTCGCGGGCAGCGAGGCCGACCTCGTGGTCGTAACGCCCGCCGCCGCCGACTTCACCGCAGCGGCAAGCGTCGAGGCGTTCCTGAGCGCCTTTGCAGCCCGGCTGAACGCCGTCAAGGGCGATGTCGTCGTTGTTGCGTCCCTGCCTTATATTGCGGATGCCGATGCGGACCAGTATGCCGCTGCGAACGCCGGCCTCCGCGCACTGGCAGAACAGAAGGACTATCTCTATGCCGACCTCTACGCCGCCATGGGTGAGCGCGATTGGGCGGTCAACAGCGCCGTCGGACAGACCGTCGTCGCGGGCGAGGTCCTTGAACAGCTTCTGAGAAGCTGCACCTGCCTTGCTGTGAATTCCGTCAGCCCCATCAAGACGACCTGTACGCCCGCACCGGCCAAGACCGCCGAGGCCCTTGCCGCCTTTAACGCGGCGGCGACTGCCGAGGCTGTCAGCGCAGCGCTGGAAAACGAAGCGCTGGGCCTGAACCTCCGCTCCTACCGTGCGCTGAGCAGCGAGAATCAGGCGAAGGTCTGCGCGGCCCTTGCCGCAGCGGAAAAGAACGCCGCCGATTTCACCGCCGCCGATGCACTGGTGCTTGCCGAAACGATCAAGGTCAGCCGTGCTAACCCACGCAAGGACATGACCCGCGAGATCAAGACCTATGTTTCCGTCGGCGACAGCATCACCGAGGGCGCACAGGCCGTCGATCGCACGACCGACTGCTACGCCGCCCGCTTCGCCGCGATGCTCAACGCGCTTTCGCCGGTTACCTTCATCAATAAAGGCATTTCCGGCACAAGAATGTGTACCCGCACGGACAACGATATGTTCCCGCCCGCCAAGGAAACGGTGGACGACTACATCGTTGCCAACCATCCCGACCTGCTCACGATCGCCTATGGCATCAACGACTTCCACACCGGAACGAGCAAGCAGGAATTCCTGACCACCTACCACGGCTACCTCGCCGAGATTCAGGAGAAGCTGCCGGATACCGTCGTCATGGTGTTCAGCATCACCGCGAAGGGCAACGATGCCGATGCCGCCGGGATCAAGGAATGGAATGCCGGTATCAAGGCGCTGGCCGAGGAGTTCGGCTACATCTACGTCGATACCTACTATGATATGCGCGGCGTGGAATGGCTGCTCGACGACGGTCTGCATCCCACCAATGCGGGCTATCGCGTGCTGGCAAACGTCGCCATGCGGACCTTTAACGAGTACATCTGCATCAACAGCGTACCCGTCGAAACCCATACGCCGGACGAATTC
Source organism: uncultured Eubacteriales bacterium (assembly GCA_902477055.1). Taxonomy (GTDB): domain Bacteria; phylum Bacillota; class Clostridia; order Oscillospirales; family Oscillospiraceae; genus JAZOXB01. Next base: position 1,225 of record CABSFY010000123.1, on the reverse strand, counting down.
GGCTGGGATACGGACGAACCGAAGGATTTCTCCGGCTGGACGGCGACGGACGCGGCAAATGTTGCGGCAGTCTACGACAAGACGACCGGCAACCACCGCATCTGGAAGGGCCTGCTGACGAATCAGAAGGACTTTACCGCCGAGCTGGACATCTCGACAAACAACAAATCCTCCGCCTATGTCAAGGTGCTGGGTGTCACGCTGGAGCTTGACAGCCGCGGCGGCGACGGCAACCAGAGCTTCGTCAAGATCAACGGCCGGAACCAAGACTGGGTCAAGGGCGAGGCCTGCGAGATGCACGTCAAACTCGAACGCAAGGACGGCGGCGACCTGACCGTCACCGTCACCGGCAAAAACGGCGACAAGATGGAGCTCTCCGCCGCGCCGACCGAGGAAAACGAGAATCTCGAACTTGGCCTGTACGCCGGAACCGCAAAGTATGAGAACATCACCGTGACCTGTAAAGAGGTCGAGCAGACCACGTTCCTCGTCACCTTCGTGGACGGTCTGACCGGAGAAACCATCGCCGTCCGCACCGTCGAAACAGGTGAATCCGCGACTGCGCCTGCCGCGCCCGAACATGAGGGTTACACCTTCAAGGGCTGGGACAAGGGGTTCGACAATGTTACCGAAAACCTGACGGTTACGGCGATTTACGAAAAGAACCCGGTCGAGTATACCGTGACCTTTGTCGATGGCCTGACAAAGGAAACCATCGCGACCGTGAAGGTCGAGGAGGGCAAGGCCGCGACTGCGCCTGCTGCGCCCGAACACGAAGGTTACACCTTCAAGGGCTGGGACAAGACGTTCGACAATGTTACCGAAAACCTGACGGTCACAGCGATTTACGAGAAGAACCCGGTCGAGTATACCGTGACCTTTGTCGATGGTCTGACAAAGGAAACCATCGCGACCGTGAAGGTCGAGGAGAGCAAGGCTGCAACTGCGCCTGCCGCGCCGGAACACGAAGGCTACACCTTCAAGGGCTGGGACAAGGCGTTCGACAATGTTACCGAAAATCTGACAGTCACGGCGATTTACGAGAAGAACGCCGAGCCGGCGAAGCCTTGGGTCAATCCGTTCAAGGATGTTAAGAGTTCCGATTGGTTCTATGAGGGAGTGAAATTTGCCAACCAGCAGGAGCTGTTCAACGGCACGGCTCCCGACGAATTCAGCCCGGATGATGCCATGACCCGCGCGATGCTCGTCACCGTGCTCTGGAGAC
>CABSFY010000122.1 GCA_902477055.1 uncultured Eubacteriales bacterium | reverse complement strand
GAACGTGAAAGGGAACCCTGACGGTTCCCTTTCACACTTTTCCTCCCTCCGAAACCTTTCGTTGGGCAGTTCTTTGACAGTCTACCGTAGGAGACGGTCCAAATTTTTTGGCCGGGTGACTGGATGAAAATGATTGCAATAATCTATCGATGCAACAGTAGAAATTAGGATTTTCCAGGAGTCCCCAGCAAGCTGCCGGTGGGGACGTTTGCGAGCGCCGCCTGTGGCGGATGAAGCGAGCAATAAGGAGGGGAAGCGGTCAAAATTTCGTGAGCGCCAGCGAACAAGATATTTTGGGTACCGCAACCGGGACGCTTGCCGTAGTTCCACCCCTACCTTCAGCCGAATCCAGTCACTCGCTCCCTAGTTTCGCAAGCAGTAAGATAGAAAACGAGGGGACTCACTTAACACGGCAAAAATGCAAAAACATCCTCCTGTTTCACCCCGCGTTTCACCCTTTATTTCGTTCCTTTACAATATTTCTGTAAGGCAACTTAAAGTGTTTTCCCCGCCCAATGTTCACAACGCCCCGCTTCCTGATTTGGAGGCGGGGCGTTGGTGATTATTGCGCGACTTGTTATTCGATGCCCGTAACCTTATAATCCGCAGCTTCCACGGTCTGGCGCAGGGCGGCGTCGTCGAGTGGCTCGCGGAGGGTGACGATGGCGGTGCCTTCGGTGTGGCTGACGACGGCGCTTTCGACCTGCGGCAGCGCTTCGAGGGCCTTTTTGACGCGAGCCTCGCAGTGGCCGCACATCATTCCTTCAATTTTCATGGTCTTTTTCATAGCTTTTTTCTCCTTTTTTGGTTTTTGATTGGGATAAATTTTCAAAAGATTCAAGCGCAGCGCATTGGTCACGACGCAGAAGCTCGAAAGGCTCATGGCCGCCGCGCCGAACATCGGGTTGAGCTGCCAACCGAGCAGTGAAATGAACACACCGGCCGCCAGCGGGATGCCGAGGGAGTTGTAGAAGAACGCCCAGAACAGGTTCTCGTGGATGTTGCGCAGCGTCCCGCGGCTGAGGCGGATGGCGGCTGGAACGTCCGTCAGGCGGCTTTTCATCAGCACCACATCCGCCGCGTCGATGGCGACATCCGTGCCTGCGCCGATGGCGATACCGAGGTCGGCGCGGGTCAGAGCGGGCGCGTCGTTGATGCCGTCGCCGACCATGGCAACCTTGCCCTGCTGCATCAGGTCGCGGATGACCGCTTCCTTGCCGTCGGGCAGGACCCCGGCGACAACCTCGTCTACGCCTGCCTGCTTGCCGATGGCCTTTGCGGTGCGCTCGTTGTCGCCGGTCAGCATGACGACGCGCAGGCCCATTTCGCGGAGCTGCCGAATGGCCTCCGGGCTGTCCTCCTTGATGGTGTCCGCGACGGCGATCGTGCCGAGGAAGGTGTTGTCACGGCTGAAAAACAGCGGCGTTTTGCCCTGCTCGGCAAGCTGTAGGGCCACTTTCCGTGCTTCCGCAGGCAGCGTCAGATGCGCGTCCATCAGCGCCTCGTTGCCGCCGCGCAGGACCGCGCCGTTTACCGTTCCGCTCAGACCGCTGCCGGGCAGCGCCTGAAAGTCGGTCGGCTCCGCTGCGTTCAAATCGCCGCAGTGGGCGACAATGGCCTTTGCGAGCGGATGTTCACTCTTGCGTTCTAAGGCCAGCGCCGAACGCAGCAGCTCATCCTCGGAAACGCCGGGGGCGGGGAGAACGTCGGTCACGGCGGGCGCTCCGGCAGTGATGGTGCCGGTCTTGTCGAGTGCAACGATGCGGACCTTTCCCGCCTGCTCCAGCGAGGCGGCGGTTTTGAACAGAATGCCGTTCTTCGCGCCTACGCCGCTGCCGACCATGATCGCGACGGGCGTGGCCAGACCCAGCGCACACGGGCAGCTGATGACCAGCACCGAAATGCCTCGCGCCAGCGCGAAGCCAACGTCCTTGCCGACGAGCAGCCAGACGATCGTCGCGACGAGTGCGAGGCTCATCACGACCGGGACGAACACGCCGGAAACGCGGTCGGCAACCTTGGCGATCGGCGCTTTCGTGGCCGCCGCGTCGCTGACCATGCGGATGATCTGCGAAAGCGTTGTGTCCTCGCCGACGCGTGTAGCCTCGCACTTCAAAAAGCCCGACTGATTGAGCGTTGCGGCGGAAACGGTATTACCCGGTGCCTTGTCCACGGGCAGGCTTTCGCCGGTGAGCGCGGCCTCGTTGACCGCGCTGCTGCCCTCCAGCACCACGCCGTCGGCGGGGATGCTCTGCGCCGGACGGACAAGAAACACGTCGCCGCGCAGGAGCTGAGAGGCGGGAATCTCGACCTCCCTTCCGTCGCGCAGGACGGTAGCCGTCTTGGGCGCGAGGCGCAGAAGCGACCGGATGGCATCGGTCGTCTTGCCCTTCGAGCGGGCCTCCAGCAGCTTGCCGACGGTGATGAGCGTCAAGATCATGGCGGCGGACTCAAAATAGAATTCCTCCATGCACGCCATAACGGCGGTCATATCGCCGCGGCTCTGCGCGTTGGACATGGCGAACAGCGCGACCGTGCTGTAGCCGAAGGCCGCCGCCGCGCCGAGGGCGACCAGCGTATCCATGTTCGGCGCGCGGTGCAGCAGGCCCTTCGTGCCGCTGATAAAGAATTTTTGGTTGATGACCATGACCGTCGCCGTCAGAAGCAGCTGAACCAGCCCCATCGCAACGTGGTCCGATGCGAGGAAGGACGGCAGCGGGAAGCCCCACATCATATGGCCCATCGACACGTACATCAGCGGCACGAGGAAGGCCAGCGACGCGATCAAGCGCCGCCGCAGCGCCTTCTGCCCGGCATCGGCGGGTGCCTCGTCGCGGGGCTGCGCCTGTGCGGGGGCGGCGTTGTGCAGGGAAGCGCCGTAACCGGCCGCCTCGACCGCCGCGATGATCGCCTCCGGCGAGGCCGTTCCCTCGACCTGCATCGAGTTGGTCAGCAGGCTCACGGCGCATTGGTTCACGCCCGCAACCTTGCCGACCGCTTTTTCCACTCGGGCGCTGCACGCGGCGCAGCTCATCCCGGTGACATCAAATTTCATGTGGAACACCTCTATTTCATCAGCTTTTGGAGCGTGTCCGTCAGCTCGTCGATGACCTCGTCCCTTCCGGCGCGGATGTCATCGGCGACGCAGGTGCGGATATGCACCGCCAGCAGCTCGCGGTTGAAGGCGTTGAGCGCGGCGGCAGCGGCGGCGGACTGCGTCAGGATGTCCGTGCAGTAAGCGTCCCGCTCGATCATCCCGCGCAGGCCGCGAATTTGGCCCTCAATGCGGCTCAGACGGTTTTGCAGCGCCCGGCGCTCCTCCTCCGAGCGATACTTGTGCTTTTCACAATGACAACAGTCCATCGGCCCCACCTCGTTTTTATTCTTTCGTAAATTCCTCTCGGTATCTGCATTATATACCCCTAGGGGGTATTTGTCAAGCAGAAAAATAAAAAAGGGCATGAGGTCGTGCCTCATGCCCTCGGGGGTGCGATTTATTTGTATTCGACGAGCTGGTATGCGGTGTTGTTGGTGACAGAGTAGCCTTCGGTCAGGCCGGGATAGTTGGAGCGGACATCGATGACCAGATGGCTGGGCGTGGTGATGTTGATGTTCGCGTCGCCGATCTTGCCGGCCGTTACCGTACCGGTGTTGTTGAGGTTGATGACGACGTTCTTGCCGATGGTGGTGTGACCGGCGCGCATCAGGATGCCCACGCCGTCCGTGATGTTGAACGTAGCTGCGTTCACGTTCACGGTGTCTTTATTGGCGACATAGATGCCGCAGGCGATGTAACCGGCGCTTTGAATGTTGCCGTAGAACGTGCCGCCGTTGATGGTGATATTGCAGCCCTCTGCGGAAGAACCGTTGGTCGCGACGACCGCGTTATCCCTGGAGGTGAAGGTGCCGTCGTTCACAGTCAGCGTGCTGCCGCCGAACAGGGCGCAGACGGTTTCCTGTGCGGTGTAGCTGCCGCTGTTTACGACGACCTCGCCGCCATCTATATAGAGTGCATACCGGCCGGATACTACCGTGCCGCCGCCGATGGTCAGCTTGCTGCCGGAGGGAACCTTGACAAAGTTACCGGTTGCAGTGACCGTTTTGCCGTTCAGATCGAGTGTGACATCCGTATCTGCCGGAAGCTCGACCATGCCGGAAACGGTGACGTCGCTCGTCAGGGTGATGTTGCCGCCAGCCTTGACGGCCTCGGCGAGCTCATCCGCAGTGGCGACCTCCGTGTTCTTCACGACGGTGTACCATACGTCACCGTTGGCCTTCGTTTCAGAAACGACCTTGTAGCCGTCCGCGACAAAGTTGCCGCCGAGGTTATCGTCGCCCTTGGAGGGGTCATAGTTGACGAACGTGCCGCCCTTGACGGTGATGGTGCCGGGGTTGCCGTTGCTCTGGTTCAGAACGTAGTAGTAGCCTCTGTAACTGTAGTTGGTGTAGAAGAAGCCGCCCTCAATGACGATTTTGCCGCCCTGAGAATAGACCACGGAGTTGCCGTAGCCGTTGGCGTCGCCGCCGACGGTGAAGGTGCCGCCCTTGATGGTGACGGTCGCGCCGTCTGCGGCTGCAACGCAGATGTTGTTGCCGCCGTTGCCGCCGTCGAAGGTACCGCCTTCGATGGTAACGTCGGCATCCGCGCCGATGGCCTTGACGGCAATCGCGTTCGGGTCGGTCGCGGTGATACCGGTGCTGACGGTCGTCTTGCCGGTGAACGTCTTGCCTGCGGCGACGATCTCGGTGTAGGCCGCGTCCTTATCGTACTGGTTCGTCGTGCTGTCGTATTCGACGGTATCCTGCGTGGCGTAGACGTTGAACTTCACGCCCTCGAGGGTCTT
>CABSFY010000121.1 GCA_902477055.1 uncultured Eubacteriales bacterium | reverse complement strand
ACATTTCAACGGCGGGGCCGGTGAGCTTCATTTCAATTTCGGAGAATTTGCTCTGCGCCGCCAGCGTGCCGAGGCCGATGACCTTCATATTGGCAAGTACATCCTTGCCTAGGGTAACCTCGCCCTCGTAGATCGTCTTACCGGTGTTCGCGCCGACCAGCTCGATGCGGAGCTTTCCGGATGCGTCGCCGCTGAGGTTCAGATAGAAGGCCGTGTCGCCCTTTTCCCAGCCGGATTTCAGAACGTCGTTCCAGCCGTCCGTCGCCGGGACGTAGGTTTGCAGGTTCACACTGAGCTGGCCGCCGCTGTCCGGCGAGTACTTCACCGTCAGAAGGCCCGCAAATTTTTTCTCCGCCGTGGTGAACGAAACGCGGACACCTGCGGTATCGGAATAGTACGTGCCGAAATCGACCTTCGCCGAAGCGGACCACGTACCGTCGATCGAATGGGCGGTGTAGTAGCTGAATTGCTCGCCCTTAGAGTCGATAATGAGCGCCTCCTTGCCGTTTTCGTGGAAGAACACGGCGTTCTTACTCAGCGCCCAGTCCTTCGTGCTCTCTCCCTCCGGGACGGTGAGGTTTGACACGTGCGGATAGACCTTTTCGGTCATGGACGGCATGATCGAGCGGTCCGCCGTGTCGCTCCGCGTGATCTGGCTGAAGCGGACCTGCGAGGAATAGATCATAACGCCGTAGTGCTTATATTTTTCCAGCTGGCGCGGCTCCATCTCGTCGGTGAAGGTGGAATAGACCAGATGGTCCTCGTCATAGAGGAAGATCGCAAGGCGGTTGATATCCGCGTACTTGGCGATCTCGACGCGGATGTGCCGGGCGCTGACGTTTTTCCAGCCCATGGAGTTGGCGGTCGTGATCCAACTGCCGCCCTCCTTGTCCTGCGCTTCGAGATTGACCTGCCCATTCGTGTAGTTCACGGTGATGAGGCCGGTCACATCGCCGGGCAGCTCCGCCGCCGGGCCAAAGATGAAGCGGGCGCACACGGAGTCGCGATAGCTCTTGCCGTATTCGACGTAGTAGGAAAGCGTCCACTCATCGCCCAGCTCGCCGGCGGTGCTCCACGCCAGATGCTCGCCCTCGCCGTCGATGATGATGGCGCTCTGTCCGTTCAGCAGGTTATGCACCGCGCCCTCGCCGAGAAGCCAATCCTCCGTCGGGACGTTCGGACCGACTTCGATGATGCCATCGGAATTCTTGCCGGGGTCAAGTGTCTGCCGCGCCGCCTGCACGCCGAAGTTCGTAAACCGGCCGACCGTGTGATACGCGCTTACCGCAGCGCGTTCGATCATGTCCATCGCCTCTTCGTTGATCGTGCGGGTCGTTCCCTCGGCCAGGACCGTTTCGCCCTGCGTCAGGGTCAGGCCCAGCTTCTTTGCGCCGCTCACGCGCTTGACGGAGAGTGTCACCGGCCGGTCTTTATCGTAGTCCGCCCAGCTTTCCGCCGCAAAGACATCCCTCCAGCCGTTATAGCTCAGATAGTCAGCCTTGAGCAGAACCTGTCCGTTATGGAACTCGGCGGAAACTACGGTGCCGATATTCTGAAAGGTATCGCCGAAGGCCAGACGCATACAGCCCTCGCCATCCTCCGGCTGAACATCGACGGACACCGTCCAGTCCGCATAGAGCTTAAAGAAGGTATTCCACGCAGTGGAATCCTCGGCGGCGGCAACGGTCAGCGTTTCCTCGCCGCTCTCGGCGCGCTCGACCGTCCATTCACCGGTCAGCTCCCAGTTGCCGTCCGTGACCGGCGTTGTATCCCCCTGCGGGATGCTGCCGCCGGAGCCGCCGCCGCTGAGAAGCACAATCGCCGTGATCCCGCCCGCGACGGCCAAGGCCGCTGCGACCAGAATCCAGATCCATTTCTTTTTCATTGCGTCCCCTCCAATGGTCCGTTCAGAGTATTCGGGTTTTTTCTATCCAAATTTTACGCCAAACGCCGCTTTATGTCAAGCGATTAAACAAAAAAGCAGCTTCAACGCTCAGCTTTTCTCCATTATGACGGGACGCCGGTATCGTTTTTGTGAATATTGGATAAGGATTTGTAAATTTGTTATAACAAATTAAAGAAATGATATAAGAACAGGCAGCCCGATGTGGGCCGCCTGTTATATTATCATATAGTATTAGACCATGAGCGAACGGCTGAATGCCACGTCTGCTGCGGAGAGGAGCTTGATGTCCGGGGTCTGCGCCGAGGGCAGGACGGACACATGGCCGCGCAGGATACGGGCGTTGATGTGCTCCTCCATCTGCGGCGCAATCTGCTCCACACCGTACAGCAGGTCGCCCGCCAGCAGCACGGAATCGATCGGCACCAGATTCGTCAGGTTGACCACCCCCGTACTTAGATACTCCGCCTCCTGCCGCAGCAGCTCCTCGGCCTCCTCAGAATCAGGCAGTGCATCGATGAGCTGCCGCCACGTGCGAAAGCCGCTGCCCTGCAAAAGGTTCGGAATTGCCGCGTAACACTCTAAGCAACCGACATTGCCGCACTCGCACCGGCGGCCGCGATAGTCAATCGAGGTATGGCCCAGCTCACTGGTGAAATATCCCGCGCCCTTGAGGACCTTGCCCTTGGAGATTACGCCGGAGCCGACACCGCTATCGACCAGCAGCAGCAAAAACTGGCTGCTGCCCCGGCTCTCCGGGCGGCCGTTGTGATAGCTGGCGAGGCACGTGGCGTTGTTTTCCAGAAAAACCGGCATCCCTGTTCCCTCCGTCAGCGCCGGGCCGATGTCCGTCTGCTGCCAGAGATCGAAGCGCGGCGGATTCAGGATACGGCCGCTCTCGCCGTCGAGCGGGCCGGGCGCGGAAATGCCGATGCCGCAGAATTTCTCCGCCGGGAGGCCGGTCTGCTCCATCATTTCCCGGATGGCCTGCACGATGGCCGCGACCTTCTGTTCCTCATTTTCAATGCGGACGCGCTGCTGGGCGTAGACCTTGCCCGCCATATCAACGATACCCGCCGTGCAGCCGTCGCGGTTGAGGTAAACGCCGACGGCATAGCCCGCCGTACCGCAAAGGGCCAGCGGGGTCGGCATCCGGCCGTGCTTTCCCGTCACCGGCTCCAGCTCGTAAACCAGCCCCTCACTCAACAGCTCCGCCGCGATGAGCGACGTACAGGCGCGGGTCAGGCCCGTCTGCCGGGCGATCTCGGCCCGCGACATCGGCTGCGACCGCAGCAGCCGCAATATCAGCTTACGATTATATTCCTTTGTATACTCCGCATTTCTCGCAACCCGCGCCATAGCAGTATTCTCCTTGCCATGAGTAGTTTGTGAGGAATATGATACCACACTTTACCTTTATTTTCCACCCATACAGCAAACAATTTTCAGCGTTTCGTCGCTCTTTGCCGTAATTTTTCCCGCAGCGGCGGCCGGAAGGAAAAAATAGTCGCCCTTTGCGATCGGCCGGGCATAGTCCTCGCCGACCAGCTCGCCTGCCCCGTCCACACAGATCCAGACGGAGGCGGGTTCGGTCAGCGACACGCTGCCGCCGTCGAGCAGGTAGCGCGTCATGGAGAAGCACTCCGTGTCCTCCGGCCCGATCAGCTGCTCGACACGCACGCCGTTCTCCTCATGCAGCACGCGCGGCTGTTTTCTGCCCCTTTCCACGACCGCTGCGCCGCTGTGCGTATAGTCAAAGCAGTCGAGTGCCGTGTCCGCATCGAGTCCGAGATACATCTCCTGTGCGTTCAGATGGTAGTCGCCGCACCAGTATTCCGGCTGGATGGTAAAGTCCGTCGGCTCCTGCACCTCCAGAATCAGGCAGCCCGCGCCGATGGCGTGAATCACGCCCGCGGAAACGTAGAATACGTCGCCCGTCTGCACCGGAACACGGTTGACGAAGCTCGTCATGATCTCCGGGTCGGTTTCGCTCCGCTCCACGGCGGCGCGGAATTTCTCCTTCGTGACCGCGCGGTCAAAGCCAAAGTAAATACACGCATCGGGCCGTGTCGCCAAAATCAGCCACGCCTCAGCCTTTCCGTAGGGACTGTGAAAATTCTTCTGCGAAAACGTGCGGGTCGGGTGCGCCTGCATCGGTAGACGGATCGCACTGTCAAGATATTTAACAAGAACGCCTAGGTCCTCACGTTCGCCGAGGTACTCCTTCTTGTGCTCACGCAGCAGCACATCGAAGGGCTTTCCATCCTCCAGACGTTTCGAGATGCCTTCTAACGGGTCGGTATGTCCGGGATTGATCGCGCGGACGGCAGAACAAATCCACTCCTCCGGTTCGTTGCCGTCCTGCGGCGCATCGCCCAGAAAATCAGCAAACAGCTTGCCTCCGAGATACACGCGGAACACACGGTTGCGCCGGAAAAACACGGGCCGAAGCCATGCATCAGTCATTGCGCTCATGATAACTCCTCCTAGCAGCCAATTTTTAATTCGATTTGTATCATTATCATAATACAACGAAAAACATTTGTCAATCGGGTTGACAATTTTATTTCAGTTTGCTATCATAGCCATGAGGTGAAGAAAATGGAGCTTCGTATTTTTCAAAAGGGCTTTAACTTCTCGCAGGACGGGCCGGGCAACCGGCTGGTCTATCATTTACAGGGCTGCAACCTCCGCTGCCCGTGGTGTTCCAATCCGGAGGGACTTTCCCTCGAGGGCGGCAAGCGCTGCTCCGTGGAAGAGATCGTAGACGAGGTTTTGCGCAGCAAGACCATGTTTTTTGACGGCGGCGGCGTGACGCTGACGGGCGGCGAGGTCTGTATGCAGCTCGACGCGGTAAAAGAGCTGCTCACGCGCCTGACGGACGAGGGCATCGCCACATGCATCGAAACGAACGGCACCTCTCCCCGGCTGCCGGAGCTGTTCCCCGTGCTGGACCTGCTCATCATGGATGTCAAGCACTACGATGCGCAGAAGCACAAGGCCGTCACCGGCGTTTCGTGCCT
>CABSFY010000120.1 GCA_902477055.1 uncultured Eubacteriales bacterium | reverse complement strand
CCGGCACAACCCAATTATTTGCGTTTTGTCTCTACCCCAACTATTGACATAGAGCTGTTATTCTTCCGTTTTCGGGGTTTCCGTGGGTTCGCTTGCGGGCTGAACCGGCTGGCTCATGGGCTGGACGGGCGGGGTCGTGGTCTGGATGGGCGTAACCTGCGCCTGTGCCGCCTGCTGCGCGGCCCTCTTCTTGTTGCGCTGGCCGCCGATGAAGCCGCCGATGCCGAGGGCCGTGAAGATCAGTGTAGCGATCAAATCCCTGACAAAGACCGATTTATCGATCGTAAAGACATAGAAGCCATACTCGATCGAATAGTCGCTGTCGAATAGGCTGCGCACGGTATCGCGGAGAGCATCCATCAGCTTCACATTCGCATACTTGTCCCCGACATACTCATACAGATCAAAGCCAAGGCAAAACACAACAGCAAGCACCATCACGATCACCGTCACAATTGCGGAGGAAATCATTCCGGCCTTTGTCCCCTTCTTCCGCGTGAACAGCCCATAGCCGAAGCACGCGCAGTAAGCGCCGACCAGTGCACTGAGGCTGGCAATGTAGCCGACACGGTTGAGGATGAAATACACCAAAGCACCGGCCAGCGAGAACAGCAGCGCACCGATCACGCCCAAGAATACGTTTTCTTTTGTCTCCAGCTCCGCCGGAGCGCGATTGACAGGTTCCATAAACTTCTCTCCTTCTGTTTTACGACAGTAAAATCATTATATCGGAAAATAAGCGCAAATGCAAGCGGCAGCGGATTTTTTTTGCGCAGCTTTCACATAATAGCAGCAGGAAATTTTGATCGGAGGGACCCTATGGAAACCGCACATCAGGGAAAACGCAGTCTGCGCTTTCCGGAGCCGCCCGTACTGCTGTCCTACGCCTCCGTCGCCGGGAAGAAGGAATCGGAGGGGCCGCTGCGCAATACGTTTGACGTGACCACAAAGGATACAAAATTCGGGCAGAAAACGTGGGAAAAGGCCGAAACGCAGATGCAGAAAACCGCCATGCTGCTGGCAATGCAAAAATCCGGTCTGACGGAGGCCGACCTCGATGCAGCCTTTGTCGGCGATCTGCTGAACCAGTGCATCGGGTCGAGCTTCTCCATGCGCAACAACGACGTGCCGACCTTCGGGCTGTACGGCGCTTGCTCGACGATGGCCGAGGGGCTGGTGCTGGCGGCGATGGCCGTGGGCGGCGGCTTCTGCCGGAAAACGCTCACACTCTCCTCCTCGCACTTTGCCTCGTCCGAGCGGCAGTACCGCTTCCCGCTCGGCTACGGCGGCCAGCGCACGCCCACCGCGCAGTGGACCGTGACCGGTGCGGGCGCGGTCATTCTCGGCAATCGCGGCGAGGGTCTGCGGCTGAAAACCGCCACGATCGGGACCATCGTCGATCGCGGCATCAAGGACGCGAACAATATGGGCGCGGCGATGGCTCCCGCCGCCTTTGCGACGCTCCGCGCCCACTTTGACGATCTGCAATGCACCCCAGAGGACTATGATCTGATCGTCACGGGCGACCTCGGCCGGCTTGGCAGCCACATCGTCCGGGAGTTATTCGAGCGCGAGGGCGTTCACCTCGGCGCACGCTACGACGATTGCGGCATGATGATTTTCGACACGGAAAAGCAGGACGTTCACTGCGGCGGCAGTGGCTGCGGATGCAGTGCGTCGGTCCTCTGCGGCCATCTGTTGGGCAAGCTGGAGCGCGGTGAGCTGCGGCGGCTGCTGTTTTGCGGCACGGGAGCGCTGCTCTCCCCGCTCTCTACGCAGCAGGGCGAGTCGATTCCCGCCGTCTGCCACGCAATTTCCATCGAAAGGAACTGAAGGCATGGAATATTTGAAAGCATTCGTCGTCGGCGGCCTGTTCTGCGTGATCGGTCAGCTTCTGATCTGCAAGACGAAGCTGACCCCGGCCAGAATCCTTGTGTCCTACGTCGTTGCGGGCGTGTTTTTGGGCGGCGTGGGGCTGTACCGGTATCTCGCGGACTTTGCCGGGGCGGGCGCGACCGTTCCGCTGACCGGCTTCGGCTATTCACTGGCCAATGGCGTAAGGAAGGCCGTGGACGAGCAGGGCTTCCTCGGTATTTTCACTGGCGGCCTGACGGCCACGGCGGGTGGCATCGCAGCGGCCATCGTGTTCGGCTTGCTCGCGGGCCTCGTCTGCAAGCCGAAGGATAAGTAGATGCATACCCTGTCCGCAACGGGGCATACTAGAGGCGCGGAAACGCCGCAAATTTACAAATCATTATGGAGGTTTCACATGGAAAACCGCAATCAGAACCAGAACAACCAGCAGAATCAGCAGAACAATCAGAACAACCAGAACCAGCAGCAAAAGACCAACCGCAAATAAACACTGTCCGGCAAAAACGGGTGCCGCTCGGCACCCGTTTTTTGTCAAAAGCCCCCGTCTTGTCATTGCGATATCGTAGCCGTTGGCGACGAAGGAGCCTTACGGATACGGCCACTCCGCTTGCCGGTCGGCGCGAAGCGACGTGACAAGCCGTAACTCTCGTCCTTTGCGCAACTGCCTGCACGAGCTTGCCGCGGTCCTTTCAGGACCTCGAAATGACATATTAGACGGTTTTCAGCACATTCAGAAAACCGGCGCAGCAGTGGGGTGGCCCGCTGCTGCGCCGGTGAATTCATTTATGGAGCGATCATTCCGTCAGCCGGCATCGCGCTTGCAGCGCCAGAGGAAGGTAACGATCTGTGCGCGGGTGCAGCCTTCGTCGGGGCTGAAGGTTGTCGCTGTCGTGCCGAGCGTGATGCCCTGCGCAGCGGCCCAAAGCACCGCGTTGGCATAGTAAGCCGTCACGTCCACATCGGTAAAGGGGTTGTCGGTCCCAGCGGCCGGCATCTGTTCGGCCCGCCAAAGGAAGGTCACGATATGGGCGCGGGTACAGGCCATATCCGGGCTGAAGGTCGTCGCCGAGGTGCCGAGGGTGATGCCGTTCTCCACGGCCCAGAGGACTGCGTCGTAGTAATAGCTGCCGGCGGGAACGTCGGTGAAGGGCATTTCCGTGCTTTCCGGTGCGGGACGGCCCGCCGCTCTCCACAGGAAGGCGACCGCCTGCGCTCTGGTGCAGAGGGCCTCCGGGGAGAAATGCGTTTCGTCGGTACCGTTCGTGATGCCTTCCTCGGCGGCCCAGATGACGGCGTCCTCATAGTAGCTGTCCTCCGGGACATCCACGAATTTTCCGGTGGCGGGGATCGTTTCGGTCTGCTGGTAGGCGCAATCCGCGCAGGTGTGTTCGCGTTCGCCCGCCTGCACGATCGTCGCTTCCCGAACGACCGTCCAGTCGCCGAAATTGTGCGCCGCCGCAGCGACCGTCACCTTGCCGCAGAGCGAATACTTCTGCTCATGCGTCGTTTCAGTGGTCACCCACTCCGGCTTGCAGCCCGCCGCATGATGCTCCGCGTCAAGCTCGCCGTAGCCCGTCTTGCAATCGTCGCAAACCGCCCGCTCTGTACAGGTCGCCGTGCCGCCGTGGCAATCTTTGGTTTCCGTATGCGTCGCGTCGTGAGCGCAGACGCGGGTGTGTGTGCCGTCGCCGTTTGAGGTCCATGCGCCGTAGGCATGACCCAGCACGTCGCCGGATGCAAACGTCGCCTCGCCGTCGGTTCCCTTCGAGGTCAGGCCGCAGACTGCGCAGGACTTGTAATAGACTGCCTTTTCGGTGCAGGTCGCAGCGGATTTCAAATACTGCTCCTCGGCTTTTTCTGCCGTGAACGTATGGGGCTTCAATTCGCCGTAGGCCGTCTTGCAGTCGTCACAAACCGCCTGCTCCGTACAGGTCGCCGCGCCGCCGTGGCAATCCTTGGTTTCCGTATGCGTCGCGTCGTGAGCGCAGACGCGCGTGTGTGTGCCGTCGCCGTTTGAGGTCCAGTCACCGTAGGCATGGCCCAGCACGTCGCCGGATGCAAACGTCGCCTCGTCGGCAGTGTCCTTAGAACTCAGGCCGCAGACTGCGCAGGACTTGTAATAGACTGCCTTTTCGGTGCAGGCCGCAGCGGATTTCAGATACTGCTCCTCGGCCTTTTCCGCCGTGAAGTGATGCGCCGCCAGCTCGCCGTAGCCCGTCTTGCAGTCGTCACAAACCGCCCGCTCCGTACAGGTCGCCGTGCCGCCGTGGCAATCCTTGGTTTCCGTATGCGCTGCGTCGTGAGCGCAGATGCGCGTGTGCGTACCGTTACCGTTCGAGGTCCATGCGCCGTAGGCATGGCCGAGCGGTTCGCCATTCTCGAAGGTACCCGTTCCCTGCGCGTGGCAGGTGGAGCAAGACTGATAGTACACCGCCGGGCTGGTGCAGGTCGCGGCGGACTTCAGCCGGAACTCGTTCAATTGATTGACGAAATGGTGCGGGCCAAGCTCACCATACGAATGGAAACAGACCTCGCAGAGGGCCGGGGCAAGACAGTCCGCCGTGCCGCCCTGATGCGCGCCGCGATCGACCTCCAGATGGCAGCAGGTGTAGAATCTCCAGTGGCTGTCGGCGTCAAGCTGCCAGTCACCCGGCTCTTCGGCGTGCCGGTCCGGGTTTTTCTCCCCGCTTGCAAAGGTCGCCTCGCTGTCCGTGCCCTTGGAGGACAGCAGACAGATCTTGCAGGATTTGTAATAGAGCGCGGGAGAGAGGCAGTTTGCTTCCTTGTACAGAAGTGCCGTGATTGCAGTTTCTCCCGTGAAGTCGTGCTCGGTCATTTTGATGCCGCAGGTGTCGCAGAAATGGTTGCAGTCCGGGTCGGCGTGGTCGAGCCGTTCAGTCTCTCCGCCGCAGACGGTGCAGGTCTTCCAGTGACTGTCTTGATTCGTGTTCCAGTCGCCGTAGGTGCAGCCGGCCGTTTCAACATGGCTGGCATCGTGGGTGCAGACGCGCTTGTGCGTTCCTTCTTCCTCGTCGGGCATCCATTTGCCCCAGTCGTGGCCGAGCGGCTTGCCGGATTCAAAGGTCACCTCGTCGGCGGTTCC
>CABSFY010000119.1 GCA_902477055.1 uncultured Eubacteriales bacterium | reverse complement strand
GATGGGGCCGTCGGCGGAAAGCTCGATGGAGCTGCCCTGCACGAACGCGCCCGCCGCCATGATGACCTCGTCCTCATAGCCGGGCATGGCCCACGGCAGGGGGTCGGCATAGCTGTCCACCGGTGCGGCGGACTGAATGCCCTTGCAGAAGGCAATCATGCCCTCGCGGCTGCCCAGCTCCACGGCCTGAATGATGTCGTGGCGGCTCTCGGTCGAGTTCGGCACGACGCGGAAGCCCAGCCGCTCGTAGAGATTTGCCGCGAAAATTGCGCCCTTGAGCGCCGCAGCGACGACCGTGGGGGCGAGGAAGAAGCCCTGATAAAACGCGGGCATCAGGCCGAGGTTCGCGCCGACCTCCTGCCCCAGTCCGGGCGCGGAGAGGCGATAGGCACAGCGCTCGACCAGGTCGCGCCGCCCGCAGATATAGCCGCCGATGGGCGCAAGCCCGCCGCCGGGGTTTTTAATCAAGCTGCCGACGATCATATCCGCGCCCACGTCGCTCGGCTCGATGGTTTCGACGAATTCGCCGTAGCAGTTATCGACCATGCAGATAATGTCGGGCTTGATGGACTTCAAAAAGGCGATCAGCTCCCCGATCTGCGCGACGGAGAAGGTCGGCCGGGTGGCGTAGCCCTTGCTGCGCTGGATGGTCGCGAGCTTGGTTTTTTCGTTCACGGCGGCACGGATGGCATCGTAGTCGAAGCCGCCCTCCGCCGTCAGCTCCGCCTGCCGGTAGGTCACGCCGTACTCCTTCAGTGAGCAGCGCGACGGGCGGATGCCGATGACCTCCTCCAGCGTATCATACGGCGCACCGACGGGCGAAAGCAGCTCGTCGCCGGGCAGGAGATTGGCCGACAGCGCGACGGTCAGCGCGTGTGTGCCGCAGGTGATCTGCGGGCGGACAAGCGCCGCCTCGGTGTGGAATGTGTCAGCGTAGACGCGCTCCAGATTGTCGCGGCCCATATCGTCGTAGCCGTAGCCGGTCGTCGCGGCAAAGCAGCCGGCGTTGACGCGGTTTTTCTGCATCGCGTGCAGCACCTTGGCCTGATTGTACTCCGCCACGGCATCCACGGCGGCAAAGCGCTCCCGGAGGTGCTCCAAAACCCGCTCGCCGTAATCATAAACAGCCGGCGAAACGCCGAGCTGCGCGTACATTTGTTTCATTTTTCCTCTCCTTTGTCCATCGTTTCAAAGATTTTCCGCGCCACGTCGTTCAGAACCTCCGGCTTGGTCACGAGGATGCCGTTTTCCTCGTCGCCGAGGATGAGCAGCGTATCGCCCGGCGCGATGCCGAACACCTGCCGGGCTTCCTTGGGAATGACGATCTGGCCGCGCTCGCCGACCCGCGCCGTTCCGAAGATATGACGGCCGCGCTGCCTGCCGAGCAGATGCTTTCCGCCACCGGCCATGCGCCCACCTCCAAAAATCATATTTTTCATATTTGTGTGAAATTCATTCTAGCAAAATTCTCCCCCCGTGTCAATAGAAGATTAACACGAAGGGAGAGTTGCAAGTCTGCCTTGCAAGGGGCTATGAGAAATCACCCAATTTTGCGTAGGGGCCGATGCCCTCATCGGCCCGCCGGACGCACTATGTTCAACGGCCAGCGAACGAAATCGAACGTTATCCGTTTGTAGGGGGCGGCGTCCTCGACGCCCCGCTGCTGGCACTTCGATTTTGCTGCAACCAAAATCGCAACGTGCGCCTGCGGGCGCGGGACCCTATCAGTCAGCTTCGCTGACAGCTTTCCCAGAGGGAAAGCCAAGGCGCTGCGGCGCGGGGAAAGGAATACGGATTGCCGCGTCGCTACGCTCCTCGCAATAACAAGACGGGAAGTCTGATGAAAACCAGGCGGTGCGGCAAGGCTCAGAGCTTTTACCCGGCGGATTTGATCTCATTTTTCTCCTGCGGCGGTTCAGTGGCGGCGAGGTAGGCCTCCTCGCATTCCTGCTGCGCCTCGACCAAAACGCGGATGGCCGTTTCCGTCGCACGGAATAATTTGAGGTACATTTCCTTGTAATCAACAGTTTTATCTTCCATAATAACTCCAATATAGATATATTTTAGCATTAATACAGATGCGTTTTGACTATTGTATCATATTCGTGTTCTAAAATAAACACAAAATATGTTTATTTTGGAGGTAACGCTATGGCAATCAAAAGTATCTCAATACGAATTGACGAAGAAATGCTGAACAAGCTGCACGTTGTCGCCGACTACGAGGGCCGTTCCGCAAACGGACAGATTTTGGTTTTGATTCGCGACTGCATTCAGGCCTACGAAAAGGAACACGGAAAAATCAACGAATAAGGCTGTCACGATATTTGGCATAGCCAAATATATATTTATTATATTTGGCAAATCCAAATATATCAACCCCCAATCCACATATAATTGTGAAATTGGGGGTGCTTTTCATGAAAAAACGAAAACTGGCGCTGGGCGACCGCAATCTCATCGGCGCCCGCGTCACGCAGGCACGGCTGGCGCAGGGCATGAAGCAGGTCGAGCTGCTGGCGAAGCTACAGCTCGCGGGTGTGGATATGAGCATTCCCGCGCTCTCGCTGCTGGAGGGGCAAAAACGCCCCGTGACCGATATCGAGCTGGTCGCGCTGGCGGATATTCTCAACGTGTCCGTCAACTGGCTCCTCGCCCGCGAACCGTAAAAAACCCCGTGAGCGGGTTGCACACGGGGCCAAAACTTTATCGCTGTAACACCGGACGGATGCGCACCGCGAGCAGCGACGCAAGCACCATCTTCAGCAGATCAAACGGCAGGAAGATCAGGCAGCCGGAGACGATCGTCTTTTGAATCGTCCACGCGCCCTTCAGGAAGATGTACATATACGGCAGGCCGATCACGTACAGGACCACAAGGCCCACGGTCTGCGCCAGCAGCAGCCGTAAAAACTGCTTCGGCCGCGAAAGCTGCATCGAAACGCGCCGCGTCAGCAGACCGACGATAAAGGCCATCGGGATGAGGCCGATCAAAAAGCCGAACGACGGCTTCACAACATACATCAATCCACCGCCCTGCGTAAAGATCGGCAGACCGACCAGACCGAGCAGAACATAAATGAGCTGCGACAGACTGCCCCAGTACGGCCCCAGCAGAAGTCCCGCCATGCAGGTAAAAAAGACCTGCATCGTAAAGGAAATCGGGCCGGCCGGAACCTTCAGGAAGCCGCCGACGGCGGTCAATGCAGCAAAGATTGCAGTCAATATCATCTCTCGTGTTTTTTTCATTGGGCTCTCCTTTCTGTGTGTGCAAACAGTCGAAAAAACGGTATCAGCATAGCACATTCCGGCCCGTTTGTCCAGCATTTTTCGGGCTTGCATCGGGCCGAATGTGTGATATAATCAAAAGGAAGAAGCAACCGAAGGGAGGCGGCGCAATGGCCGCATGGGAGGTCGAATGGCTGGAGGAAACGGACTCGACCAACAGCGAGCTGAAGCGGCGCTTTGACGCGCCGCACGGAACAATCGTCGCCGCGCGGCGGCAGACCGGCGGCCGGGGCCGTCTGGGCCGGAGCTTCAGCTCGCCCGACGGCGGAGTCTATCTCTCCGTCCTGCTGCGTCCGGCCGTTTCGCCGGAGAAGCTGCTGCATCTGACGGCCATGACGGGCGTAGCCACCCGCCGCGCCATCGAGCAGGTCAGCGGCATCGCCGCCGGCATCAAATGGGTCAATGATCTGGTCTGTGGGGGCAAAAAGCTCTGCGGCATCTTGGTCGAATGGTGCGGCACCGCCGCGATCATCGGCATCGGCATCAACTGCAACACCGTGGACTTCCCGGAGGGCCTTGCCCAGACCGCGACCTCGCTGCGCCTGCTGACCGGGCGGGAGATTGCGCCGGAAGCGCTGGCCGACTGCCTCGCGCAGCAGCTTCGAGCGATGGACGCAGCGCTTTTGACCGGCCGGGACACGTGGCTAGCCGAATACGCCGCCCACTGCGTCACGCTGAATCAGCCCGTTCGCCTGCTGCGCGGCGGCGAGGAGATCGGAACGGCCTTCGCCGCCGGTATCGACGAACAGGGCGGCCTTTTGGTCCGCTATCCCGACGGCACGACCGACACCATCCGCAGCGGAGAAGTCTCCGTGCGCGGAGTCGAAAGCTATACGTAAGGAGGAACTTCTATGAACGAATTCATTCAGACGCTTTGCAGCCGCAAGAGCTGCAAGCGCTATCTGCCCACGCAGATCAAGGACGAGGAGCTGGAGCAGGTGCTTCGCGCCGGAACCTATGCCGCCAACGGCATGGGCAAGCAGTCGCCGAAGATCGTCGTGCTGCAAGACCCGGCGGACGTCGCCGAATTGGAGCGGATGAACGCCGCGATCATCGGCAATCCCGCCGCACACCCGTTCTACGGCGCACCGACGGTCTGCCTCGTGCTGGCCAAGGCCGACGCGCACACCGCCGTGGAGGACGGTTCGCTCGTCATGGGCAATATGATGGCGGCGGCGCACAGCCTCGGCCTCGGAAGCTGCTGGATTCATCGCGCCCGCGAGGAGTTCGACAGTGCAGAGGGCAAGGCGCTGCTCAAAAAATGGGGCATTGAGGGCGACTGGATCGGTGTCGGCCACTGCATCCTCGGCTATCCTGACGGCCCGCTGCACCCCGACGTTCCCCGTAAGCCCGATTACATCGTCCGCGTCGGGTAAATTGTAAATTTTTTTGCACCGGCAGAAAATGCTCTTGCCAAACGGAAATTTTGCGGTATACTATTAGGCAGAAGCCTAAATAATGAACGGAGGTAGAATTATTATGAAGAAAAGCAATCTCGGCCTGATCTGCTCCATCGTCGGCGGCGTTGTTATCGCTGCGGCTACCGCTGTTGCGCTGATCCACTTCTGGGACGACATCAAAAGACTGCTTCCCGGCTGCTGCAAGTGCAAGGAAGCCGACGAAGCCGAAGCCTTCGCCGACCTCGACGAGTAATTTTGTCTGAAAAAGCACCGCTGCGAAATCCGCAGCGGTGCTTTTTTCAGACTGTCAAAGAACTGCCCAACGAAAGGTTTCGGAGGGAGGAAAAGTGTGAAAGGGAACCGTCAGGGTTCCCTTTCACGTTCCATCACCC
>CABSFY010000118.1 GCA_902477055.1 uncultured Eubacteriales bacterium | reverse complement strand
GATCGACCATGCACTGGCCGTTGGTGAGGGTGGTCGCGACGGAGCCTTGGATGTTATCGCCCGCGTCAACGAGAAGATCGGCGTTCTTGGCAATCTCTGCGGCATAGGCATAGTTTTCAAAGGCGCCGTGGACGTCATTGGTGAAGAAGATTTCGATGCCGTCGCCGATGCCGTCAATGACCTTCCATGTGGAGGTGACGGTCGGGTTGATGACCTTCTCCTTCTGGATATAATCCATCAGCAGGGTGCGGGCCTGGCCCTTGTCCTCGCCCTGGATCATGTCGAACTGGGTGGAGTAGATGATGCGGTCGGGATCGTTGGCCTTGAAGTCACAGCCGTGCTCGTTGAGCCACTTGACGTAGTTGCCGCCGCCGTTATAGCGGTAGTTGTTGACAACGACCGTGAACTTGTCGTCGGCCTTGACTTCCTTGCCGTTGTAGGTCATCTCCACGATGCGCTTGCCGATCGGGGCGGCGTAGTCGATGGTGTAGGTGAAGCCGTCGCCGTAGATAACGTCGTAGTAGGTCAGGTCGCCGGAGGAAACGTAGGGCTTACCCTCCTTGTCGAGCCTGATCTTCGTCGCGGCAAACTCCAGCCACTGATGGACCTCCTCGCCGGTCATCGTGATCTGATAGAACCAGTTCTCGAAGCGATAGAGCTTAAACAGGTCGCCGAGCTTGATGTCGCCGGCAGGGATGATGTTGGGGTTGTCGCCAACCGTCAGCGGTGCGGAGATGGAGAGCATTGCGGGCTTGTCGTCCGTCTCTTTGTTCGGGGTGTTCTTTCCGGTGTTGTCATATGCGCCCCAGAGCTGGACGGTGTTGATGAGATCCATGAACGCCGAGGGCTTGGTGCCGAGGTCGGCGGCGGAGAAGTCCGCTTTAGCCTCGCCGATCTTGATGTTCATGTACTCGTTCCAAACGGTATCCTCATAGGGCTTGAGGTCCGCGGCAAGGTCTGTGTCGATTTCGAAGCCTTCGCAGGCGACCTTCTTGCCGTCGACTTTTTTGGTGGCGGCCTTGACCTCGGGCTTCAGGGTCGCTTCCTTGGTGGTCTTGTTATAGGTAACGTCCACCTGCGCAATGGCAGAGGCCTTGGAACCCGGCTGGAGAACGCTGATCTCCTTGCCGTCCGCATTCTTCACGGTGGCGATCTGCTGGCCGTGCTCATGGCCGGAGAACGCCATGCTGATGGTGTTCGTCTGGGAGATCAGACGGGTAAGAGAATCCCACTGGTTGTCCATTTCGCTGTTCAGACCGCAGTGGCCCATGACGACGATCATGTCGGCCTTTTCCAGCATCTCCGCCTCATAGTGCTTGTAGGTTTCGAGGATGTCGGCGAAGTAGATGCCCTTCCAGTTTTCGGGAATGTCCCACTTGGCAATGTTGGGGTTGCCGAAGCCGATGACGGCGACCTTGACGCCATCAAAGTCCTTGATGACATAGGGCTTATAGTCGTTCCAGGTTTTCCAGTCCTTTTTCTCGTCGCTGTTGGATTCGGCCTTCAGGTAGTTTGCCATGCAGACGTCGACCTGCTTTTCCTTGCCGGCAGACTTCGCGGTGACATCCTCGAGCTGCTTGTTGAGAATCTTCAGACCGTAGTTGAACTCGTGGTTGCCAACGACCCACAGATCGTAGCCGATGGTACGGAACGCCTTCATGGCAGGCTGCTGCTCTTCCGGCTTGTTAAATGCGTAGTAATAGGTAAGCGGAGCGCCCTGAATCGTATCGCCGAGGTCGGCGACGAACAGGTTGTCCCCGTACGCAACCCGTTGGCTCTTGATGTAAGTCGCCAGACGGGTCAGGCCTTGGATGTGAGTGCCGCTTTTGGCCTGGTCAACGGTGTAGTCGGTTGCGTAGATTTGTCCGTGCAGGTCAGAAGTCACTACGAATGCAAAGTCGACCGTTTCGTCGGCTGCAAATACGGTCGGAAGCATCGACAGTATCATGCAAACCATTAACAAAGCGGCCAGGATGCGGGATAGCTTTTTCATGAGATACACTCCTTTTCGTTATGTTGAGCGGGATTGTACCCGCTCTACAAGTAGAGTATAGCAGATGTTTTTCGGAATGTACACCCCACAAAAACAGATTCATGACAATAGACAATTTTAACTGCCAGATATTGTGCATTTTTTACGAAAACCGGAATTCGATTTTGTCGAATTCCGGCATAATATCAGGTTCGGCGCAAAAAAATCTCTCCGCAGCGACGGCAGATGATCTTGGTCTGTCCGCGGCCGGCAGGCACGGACTGCATAGCCCTACAGGCCGGGCAGCGGACCATCCGCTTCTGCGGCCCGTAGCGCAGCCGATGGCCCAGCCGCGCCGAGCGCTGCCGCCAAAATCTCAGGAAGCGCCCCTTCATGCGTCAGTCCGCGGCGTATCCCTCCGCGCCTCCCGCAAAATCCGCGTAAAGTAGAGCAGATATTTCACAAACGACAGACAGACGGCCGCCGCGATCAGGAGCGAATCAATCAGCACGAACTTCGGCGTCGGGTCGCGCCAGAGAATCAGGACGAACATGGAAAGATAGATAATCACGGTGCACAGCTTGCCGTACCAGCCGGCGCTGTAGACGCTGTGGGTGCGCTTGATGGTGACCAGCGACAGCGCACCGATGGAGCATTCCTTCAAAATCAGCACGCCGACGACCCACCAAAAGCGCATCGGCATCAGACACAGCAGCACGGCAATCTGCGTCAGCTTGTCGGCGATGGGGTCGATGGCCTTGCCGAAGTCAGAAACGAGATGGAACGTGCGGGCGATCCAGCCGTCAACGATGTCCGTTGCGCCGGACAGCAGCAGCATCCCGAACGCCCACCAGACGTATCCGCTCTCGTGCAGATAGACGATCACCGGAATCAGCAGCAGCCGGAAAAAGCTGAGCATATTCGGCAGGGTAAAGATGCGGTCGGTATCCACGTGCCGCGCCTGTTCAAGCTTTTGACGGTCTTTCTCTTGCATAAACATCCCTCCGGTCGTTATAATTGCGAGGCCCCAACGAGGCCGTGGCGATCTTGTGCAGGCAGTTCTGCTCATTGCGTAGAGGCCGATGCCCTCATCGGCCCGTGCAGGCACGCCAGTTTTGGTGCATACCATCGCGCCTGCGGGCGCAAGGAAAGCGGATTGCCGCGGCGCTCCGCTCCTTGCAATGACACGAACGCCTTATTCTTCTTAATTAGTATACGCACCAAACATCAACTGGGCATCAACCGGATATGAAATTTTATTAAAAAACGGAATTGCGGTTTTACAACAGCCCCTCCGGTGTGGTATACTGTTGGCGAAAGGGGGCAATGCCATGTTCCGGATTCTTGTGGCGGAGGACGACGCCGAGCTGCGGCAGCTTTTTTGCCGCGTGCTGACGCGAAACGGCTTTACGGCCCTCGGCGCGGCTGACGGTGCGGAGGCGCTGGAGCTGCTGGCGCACGAATACATTGACCTGATCGTGTCGGACATCATGATGCCCCGCGTGGATGGCTATGCGCTGGTGCGGCAGCTTCGGGCGGAGGGAAATCCCGTCCCCGTGCTGATGATCACCGCGCGCGACGGCTTTCAGGACCTGCAATTCGGCTTCCTTTCCGGCGCGGACGACTACATGGTCAAGCCGGTCAACGTCAACGAAATGGTTTTGCGCATCAACGCGCTGCTCCGGCGGGCGCAGATGGTCGCCCAGCGGCGGCTGACCGTCGGCGGCTCGGTGCTGGACTACGACCGCTTCACCGTTTCGACCCCGGCGGGCGAAGCCGTCCTGCCGCAGAAGGAATTTTTGCTGCTGTATAAGCTGCTGTCCTCCCCGGCGCATATTTTTACGCGGCAGCAGCTCATGGACGACATTTGGGGCATGGATTCGGTGACGGAGGCGCGGACGGTGGACGTGCATATCAACCGTCTGCGCGATCGTTTCCGCACAAGCCCCGATTTTGAAATTCAGACGGTGCGCGGCATCGGCTACCGGGCGGTGAAACGGGATGGACTATAAGCTCTCGCCGCGAATGCGGCTGTACTTCTATTTAATTGTATCGGTGATCGTGCTCATTACCTTCGGTGCGGTGATCGCCGTGCTGCTGGTTCTCCGGCGCTCGGGGGATATGGCCTCGCCGGGGATATTGTCGCTTGCCTCACTGGTGCTGGTGTCGCTGGTGGCAAGCGGCCTGATGAGCGTATTCATCGGGCGGCGCATTCTGACGCCGATGCTCAAGCTCAGCAACGCCTCCAAGGAGGTCGCGCACGGGAATTTCACCGTTTCCGTCAGCGATTCGAGCAAGCTGGAGGAGGTGCAGACCACCTTCCGCAATTTTAACGCGATGGTGCAGGAGCTGAACAGCATTACCACGCTCAGCAACGACTTTATCGCCAATGTTTCCCACGAGTTTAAGACTCCGCTGACCGCCGTCGAGGGCTACGCGATGCTGCTGCAAGACAAGGAGCTGTCCGACGCCGAGCGGGAGGAATATCTGGATAAAATTCTATATAACACGCACCGGCTGTCCACGCTGGTGGAGAATATTCTGATTCTCTCCAAGCTGGAAAGCGGCCCGCTGCCCGAGCAGTACACCGACTTCCGCCTCGACGAGCAGCTCCGGCAGGCCGTCGTGATTTTGGAGCCGGAATGGGCGAAAAAGAGCCTGAGCTTCGACGTGCAGCTCGACGAGGTGACCTTCCACGGCTGCGAAAGCCTGCTGTCGCACGTCTGGACGAACCTTTTGAGTAACGCCGTCAAATTCAGTGCGCCGGGGCAGGAGATCTCGCTGCGCCTGCTGGAGCAGACGACCTGCGTCGTCGCCACCGTTACCGACCGCGGCTGCGGCATGGACGAGGCGACAGCACGCCGGAGCTTTGAAAAATTCTATCAGGGCGATACGTCCCGCCGCGCCGACGGCAACGGACTGGGACTCGCGCTCGTCAAGCGGATCGTGGAGCTATCCGACGGCGTGATCGAGGTGGACAGCGCCCCCGGCAGGGGCAGCACCTTCCGCGTCGTCCTGCCGAAATAATTCTTCCCCCGCGCCCGCAGCGCCTTGGCTCCCTCTCTGAGGGAGCTGTCGTGGCCGTAGGCCATGACTGAAGGAGTCCCCGCGCCCGCAGGCGCACGCTGCAATGTCGTAGGAGGTTTCATCCTTACCG
>CABSFY010000117.1 GCA_902477055.1 uncultured Eubacteriales bacterium | reverse complement strand
CGGTCGGCCTGCTGCCGATGGCCGTTGCAGGCATCAATCCGATGGACGTGATGCTCGGCGCAGCCCGCGCAAAGAAGGATCTGGACGTCCGCTCCTTTGAAAATCCCGCGTGGCAGTACGCCGCCATCCGCAACCTGCTGTACCGCAAGGGCAAGGCCATCGAGCTGCTGTGCTGCTATGAGCCTTCCTTCCGCACGTTCGGCGGCTGGTGGCAGCAGCTGTTCGGCGAGAGCGAGGGCAAGGACGGCAAGGGTATCTTCCCCGTCACCGCCGAATTCACCGCCGACCTGCATTCCCTCGGTCAGATGATTCAGCAGGGCGAGCGCAACCTCTTTGAAACGGTCGTTCGCTTCACCCCACCGCGCAAACGCACAACGATCGAGGTCGATTGGAAGAATCTGGACGGACTGAACTACTTAGAGGGAAAGACGCTGGACTTCGTGGAGGAGCAGGCGTTCCAGGGCACGCTGGCCGCACATGTGGACGGCGGTGTCCCCGTCATGGTCCTGCAAACCGACGAGGTCGATGCCGATACGCTGGGCGAGCTGTTCTATTTCTTCGAGCTGTCGTGCGGCATTTCGGCCCATATGCTGGGCGTGAATCCCTTCAATCAGCCCGGCGTGGAGTTCTATAAGAGGAATATGTTCCGCCTGCTCGGCAAGCCCGGCTATTGATCCGTAAATCTTTCGTGAACTCCGGTTTTGCGCGGTTGCTTTTCCTGCGGCAATCTGTTAAAATGAGAATATCAAAACAAGGGAGGAATTTCCTATGGTCAAACTTATCATGGGCCTGAAGGGCGCAGGCAAGACCAAGCAGCTCGTTCAGGACATCAATAACGCAGTAAAAGAGGAAGCCGGCAGCATCGTGTGCATCGAAAAAGGCACGAAGCTCCGTTACGATATCAATATGCACGTCCGTCTGATTGATTTTCAGGAGTATAAGCTCCTCGGCTCGCTGCAATTTCTGAAGGGCTTCATCAGCGGCCTGCACGCGGGCAACTTCGACATCAGCCATGTGTTTATCGACAGCTTCTATAAGCTGGTCGAAAACGCCGGCGTCGCCGAGCTGGAGGACTTCATGCTCTGGTGCGAAAAGTTTGGCGCAACGAACAAGCTGTCCTTCACCGTTGTCGTTTCCGAGGACCCGGCAAACGCTACGGAGGCGCTGAAAGCGTTCATGTAGTATAAATCACCCCCTTCCGGAAAATCCGGAAGGGGGTTCGTTTTTTATGTGGCCAGCCGCTTTAGCAGCAGCTCCATCGCAGCGGAACAGGCGGCGCGGCGGTTTTGGGTTCGGTCGCCGTTCAGGTCCAGCCGCTTGCAGACGGTTTGCAGGCCTTCCGTGATGGCGACGTAAATTTCGCCGACGTTCGGGTTCTGCGGGTCCGTTCCCGGACCGGCGTTTCCCGTGATGCCGATGCCGAAGTCGGCATGGAGCCGTTCGCGGACACCCTGCGCCATCTGGCAGGCAACCTCCGCACAGATCGCGCCCTTTTCCTCCAAGATGCCGTGATCCACGCCAAGCAGCTCCTCCTTGACGGAGTAGGCATAGGAGATCACGCCGCCGAGATAGACCGCCGACGCGCCCGGAACGTCCGTCAGCACCGCGCCGAGCAGACCGCCGGTGCAGCTTTCCGCCGTGGCCAGCGTCCGGTTGACGGTCGTCAGCGTCAGAATCACGCTGCGGGCCTGTTCCCGCAGTTCGTTATCCATGATATCGCACCTTAACCAGCTCGGTGTTGGCCAGCGCCCGCTCGATGAGCGCATCGAAGTCCAGCTTAGCGCACGCACGATCGACCTGGGCCTTCGTCGGCTTCGTCTTGGGATGGCGCGGGGTAAACACCGTGCAGCAGTCCTCGTAGGGCAGAATGGACGTTTCCATCGTGCCGATTTTGCGGGCAATCGTAACAATTTCTTCCTTGTCCATGCCGATGAGCGGCTGGAAGATCGGCAGATCGACACACGCGCCGGTCACCGCCATGGCCTCCATGGTCTGCGAGGCGACCTGACCCAGATTTTCGCCGGTGACGAGGCAGCCGCAGCCGTGGTCGCGGGCGATGCGCTCGGAGATCATCATCATAAACCGCCGCATAATGAGCGTAAAATACTCCTCCGGGCAGTTATCGCGGATGGCCTCCTGAATCTCGGTAAAGCCGACGATGTTCACCGTCATGCGGCCGCAGTAACGTGTCATCAGCCGCGCCAGCTCCAGCACCTTATCCTTGGCCAGCTCGCTCGTGTACGGGTAGGAGAAGAAATGCACCGCCTCCAGCTCCACACCGCGCTTTGCGATCATGTAGCCCGCAACGGGGGAATCGATGCCGCCCGAAAGCAGCACCATCGCCCGCCCGCCAACGCCGGTGGGCAGACCGCCCGCGCCCTGCTCGGCCGGGCCGTGGACATAGGCGGCATGGTCGCGGATTTCAACGTAAACCGTATAATCCGGATGATGCACATCCACCTTCAGCGCCGGGTAACGCTCCGCCAGCCGGCCGCCGATCTCCTGCGAAAGCTGGATGGAATTGAGCGGGAAGCGCTTGTCCGAGCGCTTGGACTCCACTTTAAAGGACTTAGCCGCCAGCAGCTCGTCGCCGAGGTAGGCATTAACGGTGTCAAAGATCGCGTCCAGCTCCTTCTCGCACGGGCGGCAGCGGCAGAGGCTGATGACCCCAAAGATCGTATGCGCCGCATCCCACGCGCCGTCAAGGTCGCATTGGTCGTTCAGCGGCTCAACAAACACGGTGGACTGCGAAATGCGCACGCTGAACTCGCCATACGGGCGCAGACGGCGGCAGACGTTGGTTTTCAGGCGGTTTTCAAACTGGAAGCGGTTGCCGCCCTTCAGGACGATCTCGCCGAGCTTGAGCAAAAACATTTCATTCATAATAGGTTCCTCGATCCTGCGAAAATTGATAGGTTCTGTATTGGATCGCCTCGGCGATGTGCTGCGGCTGAAGGTCCGGGCTGCCGTCCAGATCCGCGATCGTCCGCGCGACCTTGCGGATACGGTCATAGCTGCGGGCGGTCAGGCCGAGCGCGTCGTACGCCTGCTTCATGAGCTGAGCGCACTCCTCGCTGAGGTCGCAGTAGCGCTTCAGATCCGGCGTCTGCATATTGGCGTTGCAATTGCACTTCCCGCCGGAGAAGCGGGTCTTTTGGATGCTGCGCGCCGCTTCGACCCGGCGCTTTACCTCGCTGGACGGCTCCGGCTCGGCATGGCTGCGAAGCTGGTCAAAATTCAGCGCCGGGACCTCGATGATGATATCGATCCGGTCGAGCAGCGGACCGGAGATGCGTGACAGATAGCTGCGCACCGATGCCTCCGAGCAGGTGCAGCGCCCGGACGGGTCGCCGTACCAGCCGCAGCGGCACGGATTCATCGCACAAACGAGCTGGAAGCGGCTCGGAAACATCGCCGTACCATTCACGCGCGAGATGGTCACAACGCCGTCCTCCAACGGCTGACGCATGACCTCCAGCGTTTCCTTATGAAACTCCGGCAGCTCGTCGAGAAACAGCACGCCGCAGTGCGCCAGTGAAATCTCGCCCGGACGCGGCACGGTCCCGCCGCCGGTCAGGCCCGCTGCGGAGATGGTATGGTGCGGACTGCGGAACGGACGGCAGCGAATGAGCGGCGCCTCCGGTGTCAGCAGGCCCATGATGGAATGAATCTGCGTGACCTCCAGCGCCTCCTCGCGCGTCATATCCGGCAAAATGGACGGCAGGCGCTTGGTCAGCATACTCTTGCCGGACCCCGGCGGGCCGACCAAAAGCACGTTATGCGAACCGGCAGCAGCAATTTCCAGCGCCCGCTTGACGTTTTCCTGTCCCTTCACGTCGGCAAAGTCCGGCAGCTCCACGTCGTCGCTCTCCGGGACCCACGGCGCTTCGGGCAGAATTTGCTGTTCCCCCTTGAGATGGGCGATCAGCTCCCGCACCGTCTGCACCGGGATGACGGTGATCTCGCCCGCCAGCGTCGCCTCGCGGGCGTTGGCGGCGGGAACATAGATTGTCCGGAAGCCCGCCTTCTGCGCCGCGATGGTCATGGGCAGCACGCCGTTGACCGGCCGCACTCTGCCCTCCAGGCTCAGCTCTCCGAGAAAGGCCGATCGCTCCTTCGGCAGACGGCAGACCTCCGTCGCCGCCAGAATACCGATCAAAATCGGAAGATCGTACAGCGTTCCGGATTTTTTCGTATTGGCGGGCGCGAGGTTCAGCGTGATGCGGCTGACGGGAAACTTAAAGCCGCTGTTTTTGATTGCGGCGCGGACGCGTTCTCTGGCTTCCTTCACCGCCGCGTCCGGCAGGCCCACGATCTCAAAGGCGGGCAGACCGCTGGAAATAAAGCACTCGACTGCAACGGGATAGCCGTTGATACCGTTCAGGCCCAGCGATTCCACAAGACTGATCATGCTGCGCTCCCCTCCTCGCCAAGCGGAATTGTTTTTCTTTCTAATATCATACCTTATATTTTCTCAAATTACAAGGCATCGATTTTTGTATCGATAATTTTTTCGCCAATTTTCAACTTTTCATGGAATTCCGTCGTTTTTCTGATTTACAAAACCGGAATTCGGTGGTAGAATGGAGCTGTCTGAGTATAAATACAATACATTCAGGAGGTATTTCATTTTGGCAAGAAAACTTAAGACGATGGACGGCAATACCGCCGCCGCGCACGTCAGCTACGCCTTTACAGAAGTAGCCGGCATCTACCCCATCACCCCGTCCAGCCCGATGGCCGATAACGTTGACCAGTGGTCTGCGCAGGGCCGTCTGAACATCTTCGGCAACCGCGTGAAGGTCGTCGAGATGCAGTCTGAGGCCGGTGCGGCCGGTACCGTTCACGGCTCTCTCGCCGCCGGTGCTCTGACCACCACCTACACTGCTTCGCAGGGCTTGCTGCTGATGATCCCCAATATGTATAAGATCGCCGGCGAGCTGCTTCCGGGCGTGTTCCACGTTTCGGCCCGTACGCTCGCGACCCATGCGTTGAACATCTTCGGCGACCACAGCGACGTTTACGCCTGCCGCCAGACCGGCTTCGCCATGCTCTGCGAAACCAACCCGCAGGAAGTCATGGACCTCGGTGCCGTTGCGCATCTGGCCGCCATCAAGGGCCGTGTTCCGTTCATCAACTTCTTCGACGGCTTCCGTACCTCTCACGAGATCCAAAAGATTGCGATTTGGGACTACGAGGACCTGAAGGAAATGTGCGACATGGATGCCGTTG
>CABSFY010000116.1 GCA_902477055.1 uncultured Eubacteriales bacterium | reverse complement strand
ATTGTCTCCCTTTTTTCCCTCCTCGCGGGTGTTGCACTTCGAATTATAACCTGCCCAGCTCCCTTTGCACAAGGGAGCCTTTCGACTGCGCACCGGCTAAGGGCTTCCCTGTGTAAGGGAAGCTGTCACGGCTTGCCGTGACGGAAGGGCTGTTTTCGCGCCTGCGGCGCGAAATTTTAATCCGTGCCGTAAGGCACACCGATTATATTATTCACTATTCACTTAATCGAACTGCCGGCAGCGGCGGGGGCAGGGGACCCCGCCCTACGAACGAATTTCGGCGGTGCGTCCGGCGCTATTTCGCCAGCGACATGGTGAAGGTGAACTCGGTCTTATGATCTCGGCTGGTAACGAAGATGTCCTCGCCGTGGGCCAGCACGATCGTTTTTACGATATACAGGCCCAGCCCTACACCGTCGCGGTCGGTCGAGCGGCTCTTGTCGGTCTTGTGGAAGCGGTCGAACAGCAGCGGCAGCTCCTCCGGCGGGATGGTCGGGCCGGTGTTGCCGACGGTAATGACGGCGCTGCTGCCCTGCTTCTTGACCGCGACGGTCAGCGTGCCGCCGTCGTCGATGAATTTGACGGCGTTGTCCATTAAATTATGCAGCACCTGCACGATGGCGTCCTTCATGCCATGGACGCGCAGCCCCTCGTCGGGCATATGGATTTCCACATTCAAATGCTTCCGGTTGATCTGCTGCTCAAAGCACAGCAGCGACTGCCCGGCCTCATCACAGATGTCGAAATCCTCCATCCGGTCGGCCGGGATCCCCTGATCCTGTAGACGGCTGACCTCCAGCATACTGCGCACCAGCCGCGACAGCCGCCGTGCCTCCGTGCTGACCAGCTCCATATAATAGCGCTGCTTTTCCTGCGATATCGTGCCGTCGAGCATTCCGTCGAGATAGCCCGCAATGGTTGTGATGGGCGTTTTCAGCTCATGGCTGACGTTGGCGACGAATTCCTGCCGGACACGCTCGGAGTTTTTCAGCGCGGTCGTCATGTTATTGAACGCGACGGCCAGCTCCTCCATCTCCTCGCTCTGCTGTCCGGTCGGGATGCGCACGTCGAGGTTGCCGTGGGCGATCTGCCGCGCGGCGGCGGCCATCGTGCGGATGGGCTTCGTTTCGCGGTTGGTGATATACGGCGCGGCGATCAGCGCCACCAGCAGCGTCAGCAGCGCCGTCATGGCAAAGATCGTCAGCGTTTTGCGCGTCAGATCGGACAGTGCCGCCTGCTGGATCGAGGCCAGCACGATGCAGTAGCGCGTGTTGTCGATCGTCACCGGCAGCGCCACGGCCAGCCGCTGGTCGCCGTAGATGGCGGAAACGGCCTGGTTCAGCTCCGCTTTTCCGCCGGAAAACAGCGCATCGGCGACCTCCGCGCCGAGGCTTTGACCGAGATGTTCACAGCCCTGAATGTCCGCGGCGCAGATGTTGACGTTGCCCTCGCTGTCGCATAGCAGCACATCGCTCTCCGACGAAGCCGCTGCAACGGCCAAATTCGTCCGGAAATCCCAGTTGTTCAGTCCGCTGTAGGCATAGGCCTGTACGAGCGCGCCGACCGACTGCGCCGTCGCGTCCAGAGAATGCTCCTGCTCCTCCTGTGCGTAACGTGCAAATATGAGCCAGAAAAACACGCCGATGAGGATTGTCGCCGCCAGCAGGATGCACAGCACCATCGTAACCTGACGCCGGAAGGTCGTTTTCATGTATCCTGAACCTCGAACTTATAGCCGACCGACCACACGGTCTTGAGCGCCCACTTGTCCGAAACGCCCTCCAGCTTTTCGCGCAGGCGCTTGATGTGAACGTCCACCGTCCGCGTATCGCCGAAATAATCAAAGCCCCACACCTCGTCGAGCAGGCGGTTGCGCGAGAAGGTGATGTTCGGCGACGAGGCCAGATGGTACAGCAGCTCCATCTCCTTCGGCGGTGTCGGCACCTTTTTGCCGTCTACCGTCAGCTCGAAGGCATCCATATCGATAATGAGCTTGTCAAACACCAGCCGCCGCGCCGTCCGCTCCGGGGCGATCCCGCTGCGGCGCAGCACCGCCTCGATCCGTGCAAGGACCTCCTTCATTTCAAACGGCTTCGTGATATAATCGTCCGCGCCCTGCTTCAGCCCCGAAACCTTGTCCTCCGTTTCGCTCTTGGCCGTCAGCATGATGATCGGCACCTTGGATTCCGACCGGATGGTGCGGCAAACGCCCCACCCGTCCATCTCCGGCAGCATCACGTCCAGCAGCACCAGGCTCGGCTGTACCTCCCGGAATTTTTCGACGCCCTTCAGCCCCGTGTAGGCAATTGCAACCTCGTAGCCTTCCTTCTCCAGATACAGCCGCAGCAGATCCGCTATATTTCGATCGTCCTCTACGATCAGCACCGTTTTCGCCATACGATCAGCTCCTCTCTTTTTCTGTACCCTCCCATTATAACCGCTTTTTGCGGCTTTGGGTGAATTTTTTGTGAATCCCGGCGGAACTTTTTTCAAATTCGGTGCAAAACCGGCCGAATCACTCCAAATCCGCCGCCGGAGCGGGGCAAAGACCGCCGCCGCACGATTTTTCACAGAAATGTATGAAATTTTTTTGAAACTTGCAGAAAAACAGTTGAATTTTGATTTGATTTATCATAGAATAGACCGGGCGGCGAGATGGGACGGCCGCCCGACAAAAATAACTGCGTCCCGTGAAGGAAGCCATGCTCAACATCGTTCTCGTCGCGCCGGAGATCCCGCAGAATACCGGCAACATCGCCCGCACCTGTGCCGCCACCGGCTCGGTGCTGCATCTGGTCAAGCCGCTGGGCTTCGATATTTCGGACAAGGCCGTCAAACGTGCCGGACTGGACTATTGGCATCTGGTCGATGTGCGGGTCTACGAAGATCTTGCGGAGCTTTTTGCCAAAAACGACGTCAGACAAATGCGTCTGTTTTCGACCAAGGCGCCGCGCGGCTATACCGAGGCGAGCTATGACGACGGCTGCTTCCTGTTTTTCGGGCGCGAAACCAAGGGCCTGCCCGAGGAATTTCTGAACGCAAATTATGAAAGCTGCGTCCGCATCCCCATGCGCTCCGAGGCGCGGAGTCTGAATCTCAGCAATTCCGTCGCCGTGGGCGTGTTCGAGGCCCTGCGGCAGCTTGACTTCCCCCATCTGAAGGACTATGGCAAGATGAAGGAAGAACCCGACCGTGAAAAGCGCACTACATTAGGAGGCTTATCAAATGAATTACAACAAGAAATCCGTTGAACAGATCGACGTGAAGGGCAAGCGGGTCCTGTGCCGCTGCGACTTCAACGTCCCGACCAAGGACGGCAAGATCACCAGCGACAAGCGCATCGTCGCCGCCATGCCGACCATCGAGTACCTCGTCAACCACGGCGCAAGGGTCATCCTCTGCTCCCATATGGGCAAGCCGAAGGGTGAGTACAAGCCGGAGCTGAGCCTGAAGGTCGTCGCCGACCGCCTGAGCGAGCTGCTGGGCAAGCCCGTGGTCATGGCCGCCGACGTTGCCGGCCCCGACGCGCACGCAAAGGCCGCTGCGCTCAACGACGGCGACGTGATGCTGCTGGAAAACACCCGCTTTGAAAAGGGCGAAACGAAGAACGATCCCGAGCTTTCCAAGGCGCTGGCCTCGATGGCCGATCTCTTTGTCAACGACGCGTTCGGCACGGCGCACCGCGCCCATGCCTCGACCGCCGGTGTGGCCGACTATCTGCCCGCCGTCTGCGGCTTCCTCGTTGAAAAAGAGGTTTCCGTGATGGGCAAGGCGCTGGCCGACCCGGAGCGTCCGTTCGTCGCCATCCTCGGCGGTGCAAAGGTCTCCGACAAGCTCAACGTCATCAATAACCTGCTGGAAAAGGTCGATACCCTCATCATCGGCGGCGGCATGGCCTTCACCTTCCTCGCCGCGAAGGGCTACTCCGTCGGCAAGTCCCTGCTCGACAGCGAGAAGATCGACTACTGCAAGGACATGATGAAAAAGGCCGAGGAAAAGGGCGTGAAGCTCCTCCTGCCGGTCGATACCGTCGTGGCTGCGGACTTCCCGAACCCCATCGATGCTCCCATCGAGGTCAAGACCGTCGCGGCCGACGCGATCCCCGACGACATGGAAGGCCTTGACATCGGCGAAAAGACCCGCGAGCTGTTTGCGGCGGCTGCCAAGAGCGCAAAGACCGTCGTTTGGAACGGCCCGATGGGCGTGTTTGAGAATCCCACGCTGGCCAAGGGTACCGTCGCCGTGGCCCAGGCGCTGGCGGACAGCGATGCCGTGACCATCGTCGGCGGCGGCGACAGCGCGGCTGCCTGCGAGCAGCTCGGCTTTGCCGATAAGATCACCCACATTTCTACCGGCGGCGGCGCGTCCCTGGAGTTCCTCGAGGGCCTGGAGCTGCCCGGCATCGCCTGCTTACAGGATAAATAAAAAGGAGAAAACCATGAATAGAAAGTATCGTAAGACGCTCATCGCCGGCAACTGGAAGATGAACAAAACGCCCACCGAAACGAAGGCGTTCATGACCGAGCTGAAGGGTCTGCTGCCGAAGGGCCGCTGGTGCGACATCGCCCTGTGCGTTCCTGCCGTGTGCATCCCCGCCGCCGTCCGCGCCATGCGCGAAACGCGCATCGGCATCGGTGCCGAAAACTGCAACCCCAACGCCTCCGGTGCTTACACCGGTGAGATTTCCTGCGGGATGCTGACCGATGCGGGCTGCAAGTACGTCATCATCGGCCACTCCGAGCGCCGCGCCATGGGCGAGACGGATGCCGAGGTCAACGCAAAGGTGCTGGCTGCGCTCGATGCCGGACTGGTTCCCATTGTCTGCTGCGGCGAAACGCTGGAGCAGCGCGAGTCGGGCATTACCGAGGAGTGGATCGCCATGCAGATCAAGCTGGCTCTCGCCGGCATCGGCGAGGAGCGCATCCGCAAGGTCGTCATCGCCTATGAGCCGATCTGGGCCATCGGCACCGGCAAAACCGCCACGCCCGAACAGGCCGAGGAGGTCTGCCAGCTTATCCGTACGGTCGTCCGCAAGCTGTTTGGCTCCAAGAACGCCCGTGCCACCACCATCCTCTACGGCGGCTCCATGAACGACAAGAACGCCTATGAGCTGCTGGCGCAGCCCGACATCGACGGCGGCCTCATCGGCGGCGCGTCCCTTGTCCCGTCCAAGTTCGTCAAGATCATCGAGGACGCCAACCAACCCACCGCGTAAGTACGGTTCTTTCGTCAAAATACACAAAATTCCGCCGGAAAATTTTTCTGAAGTGATAAAATAATGGTAGACACGAAAGTGCCTACCATTATTTTTATGTTAT
>CABSFY010000115.1 GCA_902477055.1 uncultured Eubacteriales bacterium | reverse complement strand
TACGCAACGTTTGAGCAGAGAAGAAGGCTGCGGCACTGGCACGAGCTGTACCACGGCGGGCTTGGCGGCAACGGAGACGCAAAGCAGCTGATGGACACGGTCAATGCCCTGCCGTATGAGCCGGAGGAAACGGAGGGACGCGGACATGACGCGGGAGTATGAGTTTGCGGCGCTGATCTACGACGAGGAAAAGCACGAGATTCACTGCGCGGCCTGCGGACGGGTCGTTGCACCGACGAAGGTGATCTACAAGGCCGGTGGCCGGTGGGTGTGCGGCAAATGCCTGCCGGGCTTTGGGGAGATGCCGACGCAATGCACCCTGTGCTCGACGGCAAAGGCGGCGGCGGAACGATAATTGAAGTGCCAGCGGCGGGCCGATGTGGGCATCGGCCCCTACGCACAAGGGGAAAAGGATGTGATGTTGGTTGGCGAAGCAGAAGGTGAAGCCGAAGAGCAGTCAATTACAGATCGATTTGGGTCGGCCAAATTCGGAGGCGCAGAAGCGGTTTTTTGCGTCGCGGTCGAAGTATACCGCATTCGGCGGTGCACGAGGCGGCGGCAAAACATGGTGCTCGATGCGCAAGGGCTTGGGCGGGGCGCTGCAATACCCCGGCATCAAGATTCTGTTTATCCGGCGAGAATATGAGGATTTGCGCAACTCCATCATTGAGCCGATGCTGGCGATGCTGCCGCAGGGCTTGGCGACCTACAACGCAACGCTGAACATCATCTACTTTCTCAACGGCTCGACCATCAAATTCGGCAACATGCCGGGCTACGGCGCGGCAGTCGCGGGCAAATACCAAGGCCAGGAATACGACTGGATCTTTATGGAAGAGGCGACGCAATTCACAGAGCAGGAATTTCGCGGCATGGGCGCTTGCCTTCGCGGTGTCAACGAGATTCCGAAGCGGTTCTATCTGACGTGCAACCCCGGCGGCGTGGGGCATCACTGGGTGAAGCGGCTGTTTGTGGACGGGCGGTTCAACCCGGGCGAAGACCCGGAGGACTACACCTTTATCAAGGCAACCGTCGAGGACAACGTTGACCTGATGGAGGCAAACCCCGACTATGTGCGGGCGCTGGAGCTGCTGCCGGAGGACATCCGCAACGCGCACCGCTACGGCGACTGGGACGCGCTGGGCGGGTCGTACTTCCCGGAATTCCGGCGGGGCTGGCACACGTGCGCCCCGTTCCGGATTCCGGACGAGTGGGCAAAGTATCGGGCGTTTGACTACGGCCTTGATATGTTCGCCTGCCTCT
This sequence comes from uncultured Eubacteriales bacterium, assembly GCA_902477055.1. Taxonomy (GTDB): domain Bacteria; phylum Bacillota; class Clostridia; order Oscillospirales; family Oscillospiraceae; genus JAZOXB01. Next base: position 4,117 of record CABSFY010000115.1, on the reverse strand, counting down.
GGGTGGCGATCGACTTTTCCGGGCGGTGCTGGGTGTATCGCGAGTTTGCGGAAAAGGACCTGATCGTGTCCGGCGCGGCGGAGGCGATGAACGCGGCGACGACGGCAAGAGAACGAATCCAATTCACCATTGCGCCGCCGGATATGTGGAACCGGCGCAACGACACCGGCAAGACTGCCGCCGAGATTTTTATGCAGAACGGCGTCGGGATCGTGAAGGCCTCAAACAGCCGCGTGCAGGGCTGGCTGGCGCTCAAGGAGCTGCTAAAGCCGATGCCGGACGGGAAACCGGGGCTGATCATCTTTGAGGACTGCAAGGGGCTGATTGATTTTATTCCCGCCTTGCAGCACGACAATACCAACCCGACCGACTGCGCCAAGGAGCCGCACGAAATCACGCACTTGCCCGACGCGCTACGGTATTTTTCCGTGATGCGGACGATGCCGGCCATCACACAGCACGTGTTCGAGGACTACGGCGAGGAGGACGAGCGGCAGGAGGACTACGACGAGGTGATGCGCGGCGGGAAGCCGACGGCAAGCTATTTGTTTGCGTAGGGATGCGCCTGCGGGCACGGGGGGAAAACCCCTCAGTCAGCCGTTGGCTGACAGCTCCCCTTACACAGGGGAGCCTTGAACAAGGTGCGACATCGCAATGACAGGAACGAAGGAGCGGATGAAATGGCAAGTATTCGAGGGTCGGTCAAGCAGACCGACGTGAACTATTCCAAATTTCTGGGGATTTATGAAGCGCCGGACGGCGACACGCAGATGAAAAACGGCGTTTCGCCGGAGATGGAGAACTTTCAAATTACGGAGAGCTTTCACCTGAAAACGAGGCCGGGCATTGTGCCGTATAAAATCATTCCGACGGACGATCCCATCAAGGGCGCGAGATGCCGCGGGTACTTTTCGGATGAAACACTGGAAATCGCGATTTTTGACAATACGGTATACCGGCGGCTGTTTTCTGCGAACACGACAACTTCCGACGGGTGGGTGTCGCTCGGTGAAATATACTTCCCGCCAATCCATCGGCGGCCCTTCAACGGCAGGCCGAGCGACGCGTCCATCTTTGCTTTCGGCGACCGGTATTACATTATTACTGGCAGAAGGTTCTACTGGTGGGACGGCAGGTCGGCTGCGGTTTCTGAGGTAGTCGGATATGTCCCGCTGGTCGTGACCGGCGCGGCACCGAGCGGCGGCGGCACAACGCTCGAGCGCGTGAACCTGCTGACGAACCAGCGGCGCGTGCAGTACTCCGCAGACGGGACGAGCAAGCGGTTCGTGCTTCCGGAGCAGATTGAGCGGCAGGAGGGGGAAACGCTGATTCTGTCCGTAACGGTGGACGGCGCGGCGGTGACGTGGACGGAGGTCAGCACCGAGGCGGCGAACACCTACGCGGCAGAGCTGGCGACGGCACCGGCAAAGGGCGTGAACAATGTGGAGATCACCTATCAGAACCCGCGCGTAGACGACCGTACGCTGATAACGCGCTGCTGTTACTGCGAGAAGTTCAACGGCGCGACGGATTCCAGGCTGTTTGTATACGATGGCAATAGCAACATTATTCGCTACAGCGAGCCGACGCTCTCGGGGGAGGCCACAGGCGCTTATTTTGCGGCGCTGAACGAAATTAAAATTGGGGATGCTTCTTCCCCAGTAACGGCATTACAGCGGCACTACGGGCGGCTGATGGCGTTTAAACCAGATGGCTGCTATGCGGTGGCATACGACACGCTGACGCTGCCGGACGGGACGGTCACGGCGGGCTTTTACGTGAGGACAATGCACCGTTCGCTCGGCTCGGATGCAGCCGGCCAAATCTGCGTAGTACAGAATTTCCCCCGGACGTTTTGCAAGGGCTGCCTGTACGACTGGAAGCAGACGGCGAGCTACTATCAGGACGAGCGCTATGCGAAGGTCGCATCTGAGCCGGTGCAATTCTCAGCGCAGGAGGCTGCGCCGGGGATTCTGTTTTTGTACGATGACGATGACCGGCGTCGGTTCTATCTGTTCCTGAATGACGAGGCCGGGACGGTGCTGGTCAACGCCTACGAGCAGGGCGTATGGTTTAAGTACACCGGGTTCCAGTACGTCACGGCGGCTGGACGTGGGAAGAATGGGGCGCTGGTGTTTGCAATGCAGCACGGCGGGGTGCAGGGGCTGTTCGCTCTGGATGACGCACATACCTACGATTACACACCGGTTATCTCGGCGGAAGCGGCGATCACGGGCTACACAAGGGAGCCAATCTCCTGCCGCTGGGAGAGCGGGCACATGGACTTCGGGCGGAGCAACACGCGGAAATACAGCTCGTATATCTGGGTGACGCTGAAGCCGGGGCGGCGCGTGCGGGCATGGCTGACGGCGCGAAGCGACCGGAGACCGAGCTACGCCGAGAAGCCGGTGGAAAACGCCGTGACCGGTCTGTTCGACGAGACGGATTTTGCCGACTTCACGTTTGAAACCTACGAGGTGCCGCGGGCGAGGCGGCTGAAAATCAAGGTCAAGAAATTTGTGTTTTACAAGCTCCTCATCCGCTGCGACGGAGGAGAAGAGACGACCGTGCCGGAGATCCCGGAGAGCACGGACGGGGCGGTGACGGTGCTGTCCGTTGACCAGAGAGTAAGGTTTACGAGCGATGCGAAGTAAGGAGATGACGAGATGACGACCGGACAACAGGTTTTTGACATGGCAATCCATCTGATGGATGAGCAGAACGAATCGAGCGGCGCGACACAGACGGCGGATACGAAGGAGTATCAGCTGCGGAGCGTGAATCTGATCAACATGCTGCGGCACGAGTGCTTCCCGCGCTCGGACACCTTCCGCGGCGGGGAGAACGGCAAGCGCGGCATCTGCGCAGAGATCACGTCGCTGGACGACGCGCTCGATCTCGACGACGCGGTGGCGCAGGGCGCTCTCCCCTACGGCCTTGCAAGCCGCCTTTTGCTGGGAGAAAACGACGTGCTGGCGGATTTCTTTGAGCAGAAGTTTCAGGAGATGCTGCAAAAGCTGGGCAATTCCTGCCCGGCGCAGTTTGAGAGCATTCCGCTTTACTACGGATTTTGAGAGGTGACAAACGATGGCAAACGAGAAAAAACTGATCAATGACCCGAACGAGACCGCAAAGGACGGGAACAACGCCTCGCAGAACAAGGAGCGGAGAACGCTGGACGCGGTCGTGCCGCAGTCGGGGGCGCCGAGCCTGACCACGCAGCCGGTCGCACCGCAGACAAGCATTGCCTCGGCCTCGCCGGTCAGCAGTCCATCACAGCAGAGCGCTCCGGCAAGCTATGACGCGAACACGGACTACCAAGCGAAGATCAACGAGGCGGTAGCTGCCGGAAACTACGGCGCGGCGGCGGAATATGAGCGGGCGCGAAACGCGAAGATTCAGGGGCAGGGGCTGGGCTATGACCAGACCCACCTTTACGAATCGTATCTTCCCGGCGGGAGCAATTACGTCTCCGACCTTTTGGGCAAGGTGAATCCGAACGACCCGAGCAGCATTTACGGCGCGTATCGGGAGATCATCACGCAGCCGGGGCAGGTTACGGATTTGAGCGAGTATCTGCGGCAGATGTACGACGCAAATCTGAAGGCGCAGAAGGCAGGGCTGGAGCAGGAATACGCCGGGTACAATGAGGCCCTCGACGCACAGGCGAAGAAGGCGGAGGAAGCGGCGCAGCAGAACATGACCCGCACAGCGGTGGAATCGCAGCAGGCGCAAAAGGCATGGGCTGAGGCACAGATTGCCTACGGTCTTTCCAGCGGCGCACAGGGACAGGCGGCACTGGCTCGCAGCAACCAGCTCCAGAGCGACGTGACGGCGATCCGGACGGCACAGCAGGCGGCGCTGGCGGGCATCGAGCAGCAGCGGACGACCTACAAGCAGCAGTATGAGGCGGCGCTGCGGGAGGCAGCGGCAAGCAACGACTACCAGCGGGCGCAGGCGCTGTATCAGGAGGCGGTGCGGCAGGACGAGGCCTTGAAGGCACAGCAGGCGCAGATCAACGAATGGGCGCTGGGGTATCTTTCCAATCTCGGCAGCACGGCGAGCTATCGCGGCTCGGGCGGCGGTTCCGGTGGCTCTGGTGGCTCTGGTGGCGGCA
>CABSFY010000114.1 GCA_902477055.1 uncultured Eubacteriales bacterium | reverse complement strand
CAATTTTGAAAGCAGCTTGTCGGAAAAGTCCGTGAGGACTTTTTTGACAAGCTGCTCTGAGGCTTTCGGAAAGCTCCGGAAAATCCGAAACATTTTACATGAAATTCCTACGTCGCTTCGCCCCGACCGTCAAGCGGGGACGTTTGTGAGCGCCGCTTGTGGCGGGTACAGCGAGCAAAAAGAAAAACCACCAGTCCTGTACAGAACAGAACTGGTGGCATAAGAAATTTTGTGTCTGCTAACTATTGGCTGCTTCAGCTCCGGTTTCGGGCTGCGGCAGGTTGGTTTTTATTGGAAGAAGCGGAATTTGCCGATGAAGGGAAGCTCCTTGGCGCGGCCGCTGCGGGCGTTGAGGAAGCCGAGGACGCGCAGGGCAATCACAGGAAGGTCCAGCAGGACGAAGAACCAGCCGAAGAAGGCGGCCTTAGGCGCAAGCAGGACCGCGAGGGCGATCAAGCCGAGGCCGATCGTATTGGGCAGGATCGCTTGATTGACGTGAAACATTGCGAAATACGACCGCCGCGCCAGCAGCATCGGCACGAAGATCAGGACCGAGCCGTAGGCCAGCATCGCCATCGTACGGTTGCGGCGGATATCGGCGCGTTGATAGCGCTCAGAATAGTCCGGGGTGGCATCCATTTCGCGCTTCACCTCGCGCAGGCTCTCAGCGGGACGCTTTTGCTTTGTACGGACCGGGGCGGCGCAATAGGGGCAAAACCGCGCGTCGGATTGAATTCTCCGGCCGCAGTTGGCGCAATATGGCATTATGCTCCCCCCTCATGTCTGGTCAGTTTTTCTTTTGCAGCAGCAGTGCCGCCGCGCCCACCGCGATGCTCACAAGGCTCACCGGAAGGTAAATCGCCGGGTCCTCATGATTGATAAACGCAACGATACCGAACAGGATCCCCGCAATCAGGAACGTCAGGCCCAGCAGCCGCTGCGGCGGCATTTTCTTCTGTTTCATCGTGTTTTCACTCCGATTTTCCGATTATACGGCAAAATTTTCCCCTTGTCAATCCCTGCGCAGCACGGTTCCGGGGTGTGCGCCGGTGAGCTTGCCGTCGCGCAGGACGGGAACGCCGCCAACGAACACGGTTTCGATGCCCGAAGCGAAGCGGGCGGGATCGTCATATGTGCCGTTTTCGCGGACGGCCGTCGGGTCAAAGATCACAAGGTCCGCGTCGCAGCCCACGGCGATTTCCCCCTTGCCGCGCAGGCGCAGGGCCTGCGCCGGGGCAAGCGTCATTTTATGGACCGCCTCCGGCAGCGTCAGGACGTTGCCGGCATAGCGCTCCAGCACCCGCGCAAACGTCCCGTAAAGGCGCGGATGCGGCATCCCGGCGGTCGGATAGGTGCTGTCAGAAATGACATTGGAATACGGTGTGCGCAGGATCGCTGCGATGTCGTCCTCACAGGTGATAAAATCGATCATCGTAATTTTACAATGCTCCTGCGCCAGCAGGTCGAACACGCACACCTCCGGCTCCTGCCCGCGCAGGGCAGCCGCCTCTGCGACGCTCTTGCCGAGATACGGCCGGTTCTCCGGACATTGCAGCGACGATAGATAAATATTATCCCAGCCGACGAGCATGGAAATGTTGTCGAAATCCGTGTCCTCACGCAGGCGGCGCGTCAGCTCCGGGCGCACGGCGGGGTCAAGCAGCCTGCGGCAAATTTCGTCCGTGCCGCCCGCCAGCAGCTCCGGCGGCATGATATGCAGCAGCTGCGTCGAGCCGGCGGTATAGGGATAGACATCGCAGGTGACATCCATCCCCTCGGCGCGGGCCTGCTCCAAACGGCGCAGGATGGCCGGAATTTTCTTGCCCCAGTTGCGCTTGCCCATCGCCTTTAAGTGGCTGATGTGCAGCGGGCAGTGCAGCGCGGAAGCCACGGTGAGCATCTCCTCGACCGCCTCGTCCACGGCACTGCCCTCCTCGCGCATATGGACCGTCAGCGGGAGGTCCGTATCGCGCAGCGGTTCAAGCGCGCGGATCAATTCTTTCGTCGTATAGAAACACTCCGGCGCATAGCCGAGGCCGAGGGAAATGCCGAACGCACCGTCGCCGAGCGCCCGTTCCATCGACCGGCGGATGGCGGAAAAATCGCCGTCCGTCAGATGCTCGGCGTAGCCCGCCGCATTGGCGCGCAAAACGCCCGCACCGGTCAGCATTCCGACATGGATTGGCAGCGGCTGCCGCTTCAACGCAGCGAGATATTGCTCCAGTGTTTCCAGCGGCACCTCCGGCGAAACCGCGCCGATGATCGGTGTCAGGTATTCCAGAATTTCGGCGCGATGGGCCGGTCCGACCGGTGCGGCGGACAGGCCGCAGTTGCCGTTGATGATCGTCGTCAGGCCCTGCCGCAGCTCCAGTTCGCCGAAGCCGGGACGAAACGCCGCCGCATCGCCGTGCCGGTGGATATCGATAAAGCCCGGCGCGACGGTCTTGCCGCCCAGCGCAATCGTGTTGCCCTCGCCGGGAAGCTGGCCGACGGCGGCGATCTTCCCGTTCCGGATGCCGATATCCGCAGAAACCGCCGCCGCGCCGGTACCGTCCAGAATGCTGCCGTTTTTCAGAATATAGTCAAACATGATCGCTATTCGCCTCGGTTCGGTCAGAAGCTCTGGCCGTTATGCTCGTCAAAATGGCGATTGATCTGCTCGGTGAACTCCGCCGCCGCGTTATAGCCCATCTTTTTCTGGCGGTTGTTCATCGCGGCAACCTCCAGAATAATCGCAAGGTTCCGGCCGGGCTTGACCGGGATGGTGATGGCGGGAATTTTCACGCCCAGCAGGTCCATGTACTGCTCCTCCAGACCAAGGCGGTCATAAATCTGTTCGCCGCTCCACGGGACGATATTGACGACCAAATTGATCGACGTTTCGTCCTTGATCGCTGCCATGCCGAACAGCTTGGCGACGTTGATGACGCCGATGCCGCGAATCTCGATATAGTTCCGGATCAGCGCGGGCGACGTTCCCATCAAGGTGTTATCCGCGATCTTGCGAATTTCCACCGCGTCGTCGGCGATGAGGCGGTGGCCGCGCTTGAGCAGCTCCGCCGCCGCTTCGCTTTTGCCGATGCCGCTTTCGCCCATGAGCAGCAGGCCCTCGCCGTAGACCTCGACCAGCACGCCGTGGCGCGAAATTTTCGGCGCGAGGGCGTTTTTCAGATACACGCCCAGCGAGGATACAATATAAGAAGTGGATTCCATGCAGCGCAGGATGGTGATGTCGTTCTTCTTCGCCATTTCGAGGCATTCCGGCTTCGGCTCGATGTTCCGGGCGAAGATCATGGCCGGAATTTTATACGAAAACAGCTCGTCGAAGGCCGTCAGCAGGCGCTCATGCGAAAGCGTGTTGATATAGGCGGACTCGACCTTGCCGATGATCTGCAACCGCATTCGCTCAAAGTGGTTGAAAAAGCCCGAAAGCTGTAGGCCCGGCCGGGCGATTTCCTCGACCATGACCTGCACGGTATCGAAATCCGACGACGCGTTGACAACGGTCAGATGGAAATCCTCGACGATTTTCTTAAGGGAAACGCTGTATGAGTTCATAATCGGCTCCTCCCCTGTCCATTACAGTGAATTATGCTTTCATTATAGTGCAAAGGCGGTTTTTCTGCAACCGTCCGGAGAAAAAAATATATTTTTTGCAATTTTTCTCTTGCAATTCAGTGAAAACTCTGCTATTATATACCCCGGCGCATCAAAGTGCCGTTTTCAAAGGATGATTTTCCCATGATTGGAGGTGCAGCAATTGGCAAAGTGCGATATTTGCGGCAAGGGTGTTACGTTTGGCATTAAGGTCTCCCACTCCCACAGACGTGCAAACAGAATGTGGAAGCCGAACGTGAAGCGCGTGAAAGCAATCGTCGATGGTTCTCCCCGCCATGTCTACGTCTGTACAAGATGCCTCCGTTCCAATAAGGTTGAACGCGCTATCTGATTTTGACAAAATTGACATACAATCAAGACAAGCCCCGGGCTTGTCTTTTTTGTTTGCCGCGCTGTACAAATTTCCAAACTTTTTTGCCGCCGCAAAATATATTTTTGTAGGATTTTGGCTTGAAATTTGCGGCGTTGTGTGATACGATAAATTTGTATCGGAATGTCCGTCCTATGCGGACGAACGAAAGAAATAATAGGAGGCAAAATCACTATGAATGTAGCGGAAATTATGGAACAGCGCAATGCTTTTTCCTTTGAGGTGTTCCCTCCCAAGACCGATGTCGGTATGGAAAAGCTCTGCGGCGAGGGCGGCGTGCTGGAAAAGCTGTACACGCTCAACCCCGACTATATTTCCTGCACCTACGGCGCGGGCGGCACAAACGTCGGCAAAAACCTTGAGGTCATGAAGAAGATCAAGGACGACGGCAAGTGCACCCCTGTCACCCACTTCACCTGCATCGGCAACACCAAGGAAGGCATTAAGGAACAGCTTCAGACCTATCTGGACAACGGCATCGACCATATGCTCGCGCTGCGCGGCGACCTCCCCTTCGGCTGGAAGGGCACGGGCGGCGACCTGCACTATGCCACCGAGCTTGTCAAGTTTGTCCGTCAGGAGTTCGGCGATAAGTTCACCATTGCCGTCGCCGGTTCTCCCGAAGGCCACATTGCCTGCCGTTCTCTGGAAGCGGATATCGCTTTCCTGAAGCAGAAGCAGGACAACGGCGCCGACTACATCATGACGCAGCTCTGCTGGGATATGGACCAGTTCCGCTACTGGCTTGACGCGGTTCGCGCCGCCGGTATCTGGCTGCCCGTCGATGTGGGCATCATGCCGATTCTCGATCAGGCCGCTACCATCAACATGGCGCTCTCCCGCAACGGCTGCGTCATGCCCAGAGCGCTCTGCGAGATCATCTCCAAGAACTGGATCTTCCCGAACCCGTTCTCCGTCGGTCTTAAGACCGCCAAGGGCGACGAGGCCTGCTTCGACGCCGACGTCGAGGGCAAGAAGGCCAGCTTCAAGGAAGCGGGCATCGAATACACCATCCGTCAGATCGACGAGTACCGCACCTGCGGCATCAACGGCATCCATCTGTACGCACTGAACAAGTACGACGATGTCGCCCGCATTGCCAAGGAAGCCGGCCTGCTCGACCTCATCTAATAAAAGCAAACTGCGTCATTGCGGCACAGTCTGCGGGCTAAACGCCGCAGACCGCCGCAATGGCGGATTTATGGCAAGGAGCAATTCTTATGACGCATACCATCGCAGTCGCCGGGAAAGGCGGCGTGGGCAAGACCACGGTCTGCGGAATGCTGATCGATTATCTCATTAAAACCGGGAAAGGCCCGCTGCTGGTCGTGGATGCCGACGCCAATTCCAATCTGAACGAGGTCCTCGGTGTCGGATCCGTCACCACCCTCGGCGAGATCCGCGAGGAGATCGCACAGGCGGAGCTTCGCGGCGATGTGATCCCCAAAAATATGACCAAGGCGGACTACGCCGAAATGCGCTTCAACGACGCGCTTTTGGAGGAGGACGACTTTGATATGCTCGTCATGGGACGGACGCAGGGCAAGGGCTGCTACTGCTACGTCAACGGTGTGCTGAAAACACAGATGGACAAGTACCTCGGCG
>CABSFY010000113.1 GCA_902477055.1 uncultured Eubacteriales bacterium | reverse complement strand
CGCCATCTCCCCGAGGGTCGGCATCCCCTATGTCTATTCCGCGCTGCTGTCGTCCGACTGCAAGGCCGAATTCAACGGCGGCGAATTTGAGGGCTTGGTCGGCTTCACCTACGCTACCCGGACGGACGGGATAAGCAAGCCGAAGGCCGTGATCAACGGCGGCAAGTTCAAGGGCGGTATCGTCGTTAAAAAGGGCAGCGAGACCATCGCGCTGGGGCGGACTTTCCCCATCAGCATCCGCGGCGGCAGCTTCGGCCGCGGCCTCTTCACGGAGAACTTCGCGCTCAGCAGCAGCGAACAGACCCCGGAAAACTTTGCCTTTGCCGCAATGTTCCCGGAGAGGACCGCCCTGCTTCGCCCCGACGAGCGGACCCGCCTGATCTACCGTCAGAAGGACATCAAGAGCGAATACATGACCAGCTCCATCTCGAAGGAATATATTATCGCCCTGTCGACCAAGAATCTCGACGACTATAAGCGCGTCGCCTTCTCGTCCTACAGCGGCACGGCCTATACCGACGTCTGCACCAACGCCTTCGGTCTGGTCAAGGTGGAGGTCAACGGTGAGCCGACCTATGTGCCGCACCAGATGGACGTGACGGGCGGCTACAGCGGCGCTCCGCTGTACGCGCTCAATCCGAAAAAGCAACTCCGGTTCTACTGGAACCCCCTGCCGCAGGCGATGAGGGACGCAGGCTACAGACAGAAGATCAAGTACACGCTCAACGGTACGGATTATCCCGTCACCGCCAGCAGCTACAATAACAATCTCTTGTTTCAGATTATCCCTGTGAATAGCTATAGCTACCAGACGGAGGTGCAGCAGCTGGGGATCACCGTTGAGCTTTATAAGGACGGCGAGCCGCTGAGACTGAGCGGCGCTTCCAATATGTTCCTGATGCGCTACCGGATGATGTCGGAGACCGATGTTGCCATTCCCGAGGTCACGCTGACGGTGAAGGACGGCGACCTGGTTGCCACCTCCGCCGCAACCGACAGCCCGATTACCGTCTCCGAGGACGAAGACTGCACCGTTAACAATCAGGTAAACTGGGCGGACAACGGAGATACGCGCAACAAGACGGTGGTCCTGAAGGCAAAGAAAGGCTTCTATCTGACGAAAGACACGATATTTAACGTCGTCGGCGCGAACAGCATCACGGCAAAGTGGCTCTACAGCACGGACGGCGGTCAGACCTGCGCCGTCGGCGTGGAGGCGAAGGAGTGCGAGCTGATCACCGAGGCAAAGGGCACCGTGCGCGGTCTGGTCTATTATAATCGCGTCAATGACATCTATGTGGAGTCGTATGAGCCGAGCAAATACACCATCACCGTCAAGAAGGTCAGCGAATACATCAGCTCCTCCGGCTCTACCATCTATGACAGCTTCCTGCGGCCGGATGAGCTGCTCGACGAGACCGGCGCTCCCTATTATCTCTACTGCACAGTCGAGGCAAAGCCCGGCTATGTGTTCCGCAGCGGCACCGGAAAGCTGAAATATGCCAATGAGGAGTGGAAGCCCGGAACATGGGCGGAGGCCGTTTGGAACGACAACTGGATGGACATGAACAACATCAGCGCCGGCGCGTGCTATAAGCTGCACGACGAGACCGACACCAATCTGGGCGGCCTTTGGCTGAACCGGCTCGAGCTGACCAGCCTGAATCTGTCCGTGAAGGCCCCTGTCGCAGGCGAAAGCCCCGCGCCGGGCAGCGATTACTGCAAGATCGACGGCCTGCCGCCGTACATGAAGCTCGAGCGCGTCGATTGGCTGAAGTGCTATGACGACTGGAAGTACTATTCCGATAAGCCCTTTGCCTTCCAGGCAGGAAAAACGTCGGACGGCGAGAGCTGTGAATACCAGTGCTTTATCTATGTCTCCTATGACCTTAGCGGCGTCGGGGTCGCGAAGGGGGCCAAGTTCTACCTCAACGACACGACGTGCAAGCTGGACTGGAAGGAAAAATTCTTCTGGTCTGAAACCATGACCGCCGAGGGTACCCCCGCGCAGGAGGATCCCGTGATCACGGCCACGGCGGGCGCGAACGGCACGATCACGCCCTCCGGCAGCGTCACCGTCAAATCCGGCGCAGATCAGACCTTTGCCATCCAGCCGAACAGCGGCTATGTCGTGTCCAAGGTACTGGTGGACGGAACGGATGTCGGCGCGGTGACATCGTACACCTTCAAGGGTGTTACGGTCAACCATACCATCGAGGCAGTCTTTGCAAAGGCCGAGGGAAAGCCGACCAATCCCTTCGTCGATGTTGCCGAGGGTGCATACTATTACGACCCGGTGCTTTGGGCGGTGGCAAACGGCATTACCTCCGGCGTGGATGCGACGCATTTTGACCCCGAGGGGACCTGCACCCGTGCGCACGCCGTGACCTTCCTGTGGCGCGCATCGGGACAGCCCGAGCCGAAAACAACAAATATGCCATTTCAGGATGTAAAGCCCGGCAGCTACTATGAAAAGGCCGTGCTCTGGGCCGTGGAAAACAACATCACCAACGGCACCAGCAACACCACCTTCAGCCCGGACGCAAACTGCACCCGCGCGCAGATCGTCACCTTCCTCTGGCGCAGCAAGGGCGAGCCGTTTGCCGGCGAAAACAACAACCCGTTCACGGACATCGCGTCGGACTACTATATGGACGCCGTCTTTTGGGCCGTCAAGGAGGGTATCACCAACGGTACCAGCCCCACGACCTTCAGCCCGGGGGAAAGGTGCACCCGTGCGCAGATTGTTACCTTTATCTACCGCGCAATGGTTTCCTGACCGAGGGTGTGCGCGGCGGGACAACCGCCGCGCAGCTCCCCCGGTGGGGCCGATACGGAGAAACGCCATTTTACAGCACAAGGAGGAATCGCCTTGCAGGTCGTAATTCAAAAGCTTCCGGAGACCCTGCCGGAATTTGAGCAGCTCGCCGCCGAGGGGCGGCAGCCGGAGCGCATCTGCGCCCTGTTTCTGTGCGCGCTGGCGCTGTTTGACCGAGATAAGAACGCAGGTGCTGCCGCAATGAACCTTCTGCGCGGCCCGAAGCCCCTGACGCCGTATGACGCTCAGTTTCTGCGTGACCGGCTGCGCGGCAAGCCCTATCTGCCGCTTGCATATTTTGAAGGCGCGACGCCCGAAAACGGGTATCAGCCGCGTACGCCGTACACACTGCATGTGCTGGCGGACCCCAGAGCGCAAGATATGGAGCCCGGCTATCTGCGCGTCTTTCTGAAAACGACGGGCGCAGATTCGCCGCGGCCCATGAAGCTGCGGCAGAAGGCCTCGACCGGCGAATGGTTCCTTTGGGAATACTCCAGCATTCTCAGCGGCATCCGTATTCCCGCCGCGGAGGACCCGTGGAGCTGACAGGCACACAAGACGGTGCGCTGCCGGCGGCGCTTGACGGGGAAACCGCGGCGCCGCCGAGGTCCGCGTCAAAAGACGGCTGCGTGCGCCTCTTGTGCGCAGGGCCGAGCGACAGTACGGTTTTTGCGCTGGGTGTATAGCCGTGTACCCGGCGGAATTACAAAAAATGAACCGCAAATAAGTAAGGAGGATTTATTATGAAAGGACACAAGTTTTTAAAGGTTACAGGTATTTTGATGATCATTGCCGCTGCGTTTTCCATCATCGCAGGCGTATTGGTCGCCGGAGTCGGCGCAATTGTTGCGGCACTGGGTGCGGCCTCCGGGCTGAAGTTCCCCTTCTGGGCGGCGCTGTTTTTGACGCTGGCCGGCGGTGTCTGCCAGTTGATTGCCGGAATCAAGGGCATTCAGCACAGCAAGCGCAGCGAAAAAGCCGGCGGACTCATCGTCTGGGGCGCCATCGTGGCTGTGTTCAGCATTCTGAGCATCGTGATGAATTCGATCAACGGCGGCGACTTTAGCATCATCAGCGTCCTGACGGGCGTGGCCGTTCCGGCTCTGTACATCGTCGGCGCGGTGCTCAATGCCAAGGCGGACGCACCCCACGCCGCATAATTTGGCAAGCAGACGCAAAGGAGATCGAGGGATATATGGGACTGTTCGATAAGAAATATTGCGACATTTGCGGAGAAAAGATCGGTTTGCTTGGAAATCGCAAGCTGGAAAACGGGAATCTCTGCAAAAGCTGTGCCAGAAAGCTCTCCCCGTGGTTCTCCGACCGGCGCGGCAGCACCGTAGAGGAGATCCGTGCGCAGCTTGCCTATCGGGAGGAGAATCAGAAAAAGGTCGCGGTCTTTCATACGACCAGAACGCTCGGTGGGGACACAAGAGTGCTTCTTGACGAGGATGCCGGAAAATTCATGGTGACCCGGGCCAGAAATCTCGCGGAGGCCAACCCGGATGTTCTGGACTTTGCCGACGTGACCGGCTGCAATCTCGACATTGACGAGAGCCGCTCCGAGCTCAAGCGGAAGAATCCGGATGGCAAGGAGGTCAGCTACAATCCGCCGCGCTATGAATACTCCTATGATTTTTATATCACCATTTTTGTCAACAACCCCTATTTTGACGAAATGCGCTTTCAAATCAACTCCGGCTCCGTGGATATCGCGCCGCCGCCTGCAATGCGTCCGGGCATGACGTCCCGGTGCAATCCGGAAACCAATGTGGAGTATCGCAATTACAAAAAGCTCGGTGAGGAGATCCGGCAGGTGCTGACGCAGGTTCGCCGGGATGTGCGGGAAAAAATCGAGCAGGCCGCCGCGCCCAAAACGGCGGTCACCTGCCCCTGCTGCGGCGCAACCACCATGCCGGACGCAAACGGCTGCTGTGAATACTGCGGCGGCGCGGTAAACGGCTGAGCCGTTTACCAAACATTCCCAGGGAAGAAAGGACACGCAATGATGAAAAAAGCGATTGCCTTGCTCTTGGTCACGGCGGTACTCCTGTCGTTTGCTGCCTGCGGCAAGGATAAGGCGACAGACCCCAATTTGATCCGGCTGGGCGATTATACGCTGCTCTACAAGGGTGCGTGCATCATGGAGGATTCCGACGGGAACGACGCGATCGTTCTGTCGCTGGACTTCACAAACAACGGCAAGGAGAATGCTTCGTATCTTTGGAGCGTCGATGAAACGCTCGTGCAGAACGGCTCAGAGCTGGAGGTCGCCACAGTCTATACCGATTACGATACCTTTACCACAGTGATCGAAAACCAGTTTGAGGAGGTTGCGCCGGGTGCAACGCTGGAGGTGCAGACCGCCTTCGTGCTGAACAACGCGTCCGGCGAAATCACGGTGACCTTTGAGGAGCTGCTCGGCAGCAAAAACGGCACCATTACCATCGACCCATCCACGCTCACCCGGAAAACGGGTGCCAATGTTGGCTCGGAGCCAACGCTGCCTACCGAAGCGACCGGCGACGCTCTGCTCGACTGGTGGAACGGCGAATGGTACGGCTGGTGGAAGATGAGCGACTGCTCCGGCTCGTATGAGAGCATGGAGGATCAGTGGTGGGATGTCTGCGGCGTGATCGAGATCGGCGCAGACCTTACAGGCACCGTTACGCTCTGGGATGAGGACTACACCAAGACCGAAGCCATGGCATCGGCAGCGGTCAGCCTGAGCGACGGCGGTACCGGCGAGCATGGCACGCTGACCAGCGAGGGCGGCTGGTTTACCGATGTGGCCCTCGCGCACGCCG
>CABSFY010000112.1 GCA_902477055.1 uncultured Eubacteriales bacterium | reverse complement strand
ATAAATGGAATCCCTGCCAAATCTATGTGATGGGAATATGACAAATTCCAGTTTGCCGAGCTGAATATAGCGTACATAGCCGCTTGGTTTTCAAAAGAAATCAGGCGGCTATTTCTATTTTGAAGGAGGTGTTGCCGTGAGGCTTGACATGCTTTGAATTACGTTGTATACTTTAAGTATCTCTCGATATGTCCGTCATCACAGAAAGTAAATACGCAGAAATTGTTTTGGAGGAATGAAAATGAAAGGGAAAATACTGAGCCTTCTGCTTGCGCTGTGCCTTGTGCTGGCGCTTTTGCCCATGATGGCCTTTGCAAAAGATGCACAGACCGCAAACGTCTGGGATGGCAGCACAGCGGCAGCGTTCGCAGGTGGAACAGGTACCGCAGAGGATCCTTATCAGATCGCTAACGGAGCACAGCTTGCATATCTTGCAAGCTCTGTGAATGGTGGAGAAACCTACACGGGGAAGAACTTTGTATTGACGGCCAACATAGACCTGAACGGGCTGCCTTGGACACCGATTGCAAATTCTTTTTCTGATGCACTGTTGGGAGGTTCGGATTATCGCGTCTTCGCCGGTAATTTTGACGGTAACGGATATACCATCTCTAACGTTTCCATTGGGTCTGAAACCACACCGTTTGAATCGGATGTATTTGGGTTGTTTGGCGCAACAGAGGGAAAAATCAGCAACTTGAATCTGGACACTGTTTCTATCTGCGGTATAGCAAAGATTGCTTCGATAGGTGCTGTCGTCGGATTTGCCGGCGGTCTGGTTGGTTATTCAGGCGGATCTATTGAAAATTGTCATGTGACAGGTTTGACGATGGATATGAGCGCACCGAGCAACGTTTATGCTGCTGCATACTGGGTCGGCGGGCTTGTAGGTGCACTGGATGGAACGCAGCTTATCAACGAGTGCAGTGTATCCGGCAGCATTACGGAAAAAGCCGGCAAGGGGTCTATCGGCGGACTGATCGGTGAATTGGGAAAAGCAGCGAAAATCACATACAGCAGATCAAATGTAACGGTAAATGTGAAGGCAGATTCCCGTGGCGGTGCGGATGTCGGCGGATTTATCGGCAAAGGAAACGGCAAAACAGATGCAGAAACGGTTATTCGAAATTGTTACGCCACGGGCAATGTTACCGGCGGCGCATATACAGGCGGATTTGCCGGCGGCCTTTGGGGACTGAATATCAAAAACTGCTATGCGAGTGGCAATGTATCACAGGCTGCGGCTGCTATGGCCTCTTTTGTAGGTACCGATGCCTCTGACTCAGCGTACTATGGCTCCATTACAAATTGCTTTACAACCGGTAGCGTAACAGGCTCATCACCCTTTCAGTATGCCTTTGCGGAGCAGTCGTCTGCGACTAAGAGGGGCGAAATAACCAACTGCTATTTTGCAGTGGAAAACCTCGGTATTAAAAACCAGAACGAATCCGCAACTGAAAAGCCGCAGGAAGAAATGAAAACCGAAGATTTTGCAGCCGCACTGAATAACGGTGACAACAGTAACGGATGGTCTTTTGTGAACGGACAGGTTCTTTGCGGTGCAGAGCCGGCAGATTACAGTGCTGTGGAAACAGCGATGGCAGCCATTCCCTCTGATTTGACTGTGTATACCGACGAATCTGTTGCCGCATTGAATACGGCGGTGTCCGGAGTTATCAGAGGCAAGGCTTTTGGCAATCAGGCGGATGTCAATGCAATGGCGAAGGCGATCAAGGATGCCATTGCCGCCCTGCAATACAAGGGCGCGGATTACACAAAGGTTGATGCAGCCATTGCCAAGGCAAAGGCTCTGAACAAGGATAACTACAAGGATTTCTCTGCTGTGGAGGCCGCTGTCAACGCTGTTGCTCGTGATAAGAATATTACCGAGCAGAGCGAGGTCGATGCAATGGCGAAGGCGATTGAGGACGCCATTGCTGCCCTGCAATACAAGGATGCCGACTATACCAAGGTTGACGCAGCCATTGCCAAGGCAAATGCTTTGAAGAAGGATGACTACAAGGACTTCTCCGCTGTGGAAGCTGCCGTGAAGGCTGTTGTCCGTGACAAGAAAATTACGGAGCAATCCGAGGTGGATAAGATGGCAAAGGCGATCGAGGATGCGATTGCCGCCCTGCAATACAAGGACGCCGACTACACCAAGGTTGACGCAGCGATTGCCAAGGCAAATGCTTTGAAGAAGGACGACTACAAGGACTTCTCCGCTGTGGAAGCTGCCGTGAAGGCTGTTGTCCGAGGCAAGAACATTACGGAGCAATCCGAGGTGGATAAGATGGCAAAGGCGATCGAGGATGCCATTGCAGCTCTTGAGAAAAAGCCAGCCAGCACCAAGCCGGGAACCACCGATAAGACTCCCCAGACCGGCGATACAAGCAACCTTGCGCTGTGGATTGCCCTGCTGCTTGCCAGCGGCGGTGCAGCCATTGCCATAACGGTTGTCGGCAGAAAGAAAAAGCACAACAGATAATGGAATAGCGTTCCCTTGCTCCATCTTCCGAGCAAGACAAAAAGCGTCGTAGCAATACGGCGCTTTTTGTTATCCGGAAGCCGCTTATAGCGAAAGGAAACGCCCAAAATCGCCCCGAAAGCATATAGCGGGAAACGGTTTTGGGTGTTTCTGCGTTTCGGAAGCAAACCGGCAATGATGACAGGGCTTTATTTCACTGTCACTCATAGAGGGAGCTTATCATTTTGGGCTGCGGCAGCTTTTTATGCGTCAGTGCTGCTTTTGGACAAAGCGCCAGCTGTCGCGGCACATATCCTCGAGTGCTTTTTCCGGCTGCCAGTCGAGCAGTTGCTTGGCCTTTTCGGCGTTGGCGTAGACATCCGGCAGGTCGCCTGCGCGGCGCGGACCGTAGCTATGCGGGACGGGAACGCCGGTGGTGCGCTCGAACGTGTCCACCAGCGCCTTGACGCTCACGCCGTGGCCCGTGCCAAGGTTGAACGGCTCCGCGCCGCTGTGCGTCATGGCGTAGTCCAGCGCCTTCAGATGCCCCTTGGCCAGATCGACGACGTGCAAAAAATCGCGGCGACAGGTGCCGTCGGGCGTATCGTAGTCATTGCCGAAAATCGTCAGCCTTTCGAGCTGCCCGGCGGCGACGCGGGCGATATAGGGCATTAAATTGTTCGGAATTCCGTTCGGATCGTCCCCCAGAAGGCCGGATTCGTGCGCACCGATTGGATTGAAGTACCGCAGCAGCACGGCGGAAAAATCGGGATTTGCCGCCGCGTAGTCGCGCAGCAGCTGCTCGATCATGACCTTCGTCCAGCCGTAGGGATTCGTCGCGACGTGCGCGGGCATGGTTTCGATGTAGGGAATCGGATTCTCCGGCCCATAGACGGTGGCAGACGAGGAAAAGACGAGCCGCTTGCAGCCAAATTCTTCCATGACCTCCAGCAGCGACAGCGTAGCATCCAGATTGTTGCGGTAATACGCCAGCGGCTGCGTCAGACTCTCGTTGACGGCCTTTAAGCCCGCAAAATGAAGGACCGCATCGAAGGCGTGCGCGGTAAAAATCTCCCGCAGCGCGGCCTTGTCACAGACATCCGCACGGTAAAAATCGGGCCGTTGACCGGTAATGGTTTCGATGGCATCCAGCACGCTCAGGCGGGAATTGGACAAATTATCCGCGATCACGACCTGATGCCCGGCCTGCACCAGCTCCACGCAGGTGTGGCTCCCGATGTATCCAAGGCCGCCGGTAACAAAAACGTTCATGCTTTGCGCTCCTGTTTTATGAGATTCTGATAGATTATCCATGCTAATTATGATACAATGGGAGCAGAAAAATTGCAACCCGTCAGACGGAGGCGAACGGAATGTTTTTTTCATACGGAGAAACGGAGCTTGCCTATCTGCGGCAGAGGGACGCGCGGCTGGGCGAGGTGATCGACCGCGTCGGGCCGATCGAGCGCGTGGTAGATACGGACCTGTTTTCGTCCGTGATCCATCACATCATCGGCCAGCAGATCTCCACGAAGGCGCAGGCGACCATCTGGCAGCGGATGCAGGACGCGCTCGACACGGTGAATGCCGAAACCATCCTCGCGGCGGGCGTGCCGCGTCTACAGGCGCTGGGCATGACCTTCCGCAAGGCGGAGTACATCACAGATTTTGCCGAAAAGGTCCACACCGGCGCGTTCGACCTCGCTGCGGTCGAGAAAATGCCCGATGCGGAGGCAATTCGCGCTTTGTGCGACTTGAAGGGCATCGGTGTCTGGACGGCGGAGATGATTTTGCTGTTCTGCCTACAGCGGCCCGATATTTTCAGCTACGACGATCTTGCCATCCGGCGCGGACTGCGCATGATCTATCATCACCGCAATATCGACCGCAAGCTGTTTGAAAAATACCGCCGCCGCTTCAGGCCCTATTGCAGCGTGGCAAGCCTCTATCTCTGGGCGGCCGCGGGCGGGGCCGTCCCGGAGCTGCGGGACTACAAGCCAAAAAACACCACACGAAAGGGGAAATCGCCGGATGCCGCTGCAAATCGTACGAAATGATATTACCAAAATGCAGGTCGATGCCATCGTCAACGCGGCGAACGCTTCGCTGCTCGGCGGCGGTGGCGTGGACGGCTGCATCCACCGCGCGGCGGGGCCGGAGCTGCTGGCCGAATGCCGGACGCTCCACGGCTGCGAAACCGGCAGCGCGAAAATCACCAAGGGCTATCAGCTACCCAGCCGGTACGTGATCCACGCGGTCGGCCCGGTGTGGCAGGGCGGAAAAGCAGGGGAACGGGCCAAGCTCGAAGCCTGCTACCGAACCTCGCTCGCGCTTGCCGAGGCGCACCACTGCGAGTCCGTGGCCTTTCCGCTGATCTCCGCCGGAAATTTCGGCTACCCAAGGGACGAGGCGCTGCACGTTGCGGTCGATACCATCGGACGCTTCCTGCTGCACCATGACATGACGGTGTATCTGGTTATTTTTGACCGCGCGTCCTATCAGATCGGCAGCCGCCTGTTTGCGGACATCGCCAGCTATATTGACGACCGCTACGCCGCCGCGCTGGATGATACGCTGTGCCGCAGCCGCCCGATGCAGACTGCAATGCTGCACGAGCGCCGGAAGGCCTGCGCGTCGGCACCGCTTTCGATGGAGTCGATGTCGCTGGCCGATGCGCTGGACGATCTGGACGAGAGCTTTTCGGAAATGCTCCTGCGGAAAATCGACGAGTCCGGCATGACCGACGCGCAGTGCTATAAGAAGGCCAATATCGACCGGAAGCTGTTTTCCAAGATTCGTTCGGACAAGAATTATAAGCCCTCCAAGCCCACGGCAATTGCCTTTGCGTTGGCGCTGGAGCTGCCGCTTTCGGAGATGAAAAAGCTGCTGGAACGGGCGGGCTTCGCCCTGTCCCACGCCAGCAAGTTTGACATCATTATCGAGTATTTCGTCCTGCACGGGAACTATAACGTGTTCGAGATCAACGAAACGCTGTTCGCCTTTGACCAGAGCCTGCTCGGTGCATAATTGTCGCCTGCGAGGCGACCAAACGGAGCGCAAAACCTCCTATGATATGGGTGTAATACTGATTCTTGATTAAAATATTTCATCAAGAATCCCATGTGCTGCGCACACTCGCATCGTGCGAGGGCACGATGCGCCGTCTCATGCAGAATCTGACGCGCCGTTGGCGCTATAAAAAGCTTTTCAAGCTTT
>CABSFY010000111.1 GCA_902477055.1 uncultured Eubacteriales bacterium | reverse complement strand
GCGAGCCGAACACCGATCTGGAGTGGTTTGCCTACTGGCGCGGCTTCTGCAAGCAGTGGCTGCTCAGCCTCGGCATGAAGGAGGAGAACCTCCGCCTGCGTGACCACGACCCGGAGGAGCTTTGCTTCTATTCCAAGGCGACGACCGACTTTGAGTTCCTGTTCCCGTTCGGCTGGGGCGAGCTTTGGGGCGTTGCCGACCGCACCGATTACGACCTGACGCAGCATCAGAACACCTCCGGCAAGGATCTGACCTACTACGATCAGGAGAAGAATACCCGTTACATCCCCTACGTCATCGAGCCGTCGCTGGGCGTGGAGCGCAGCTTCCTTGCCTTCCTCGCCGACGCGTACGACGAGGAGGTCGTCGGGCAGGACAAGAACGGCAAGGACGACGTGCGCACCGTGCTGCATCTGCACCCGGCGCTGGCCCCGTTCAAGGCCGCCGTGCTGCCGCTTTCCAAGAAGCTGACCCCCGCCGCCGAGGAGATCTTCCGCGACCTACAGAAGGACTTCATGGTCGATTTCGACGATGCCGGCTCCATCGGCAAGCGCTACCGCCGCGAGGATGAGATCGGCACGCCGTTCTGCATCACGGTGGACTTTGCCACCGTCGGCGACGAAACGACACCCGCCGATCATGCCGTCACCGTTCGTGACCGCGACACGATGGAGCAGGTGCGCATTCCCATCTCCGAGCTGAAGGCTTATCTGACCGAAAAGATGGCGTTTTAAGCCGCACTGACAGGGAGAAGATGCGCTGACTGCCATGAAAAGTACGAATACGACAAAAAAAACGCATAGCCGCCTGCATCCGCCGGAATTTCCCGCGCGGACACGCTGGCTGCTGACCGCCGGGCTGGGTCTGTGTGCCGTACTCGGGACACATTTTCTGTGTCAGCTCATCGGTACGTTGGATTTTTCCGGCGAGCGGTTTGTATCTTATTTTCATTTTCCGGCAATCTTTTTTCTGAATTTATTGCCCGTGGCGCTGCTGATGGCGCTGCTGTATTTCCTCACAAACCGTGCGTGGCTGGCGTATCTGCTGTCGGCGGCGCTGCTGTTGGTGATGGAATTCGGCAATTATTTCAAGATCTCCATCCGCGGCGATCCGTTCATGGCCGAGGACTTTACGCTGCTCGGCGAGGCAGCGGGTTCCGTCGGAGACTACGAAATGCATTTTCCGGCGCTGTTTTTTATCAGCATCGGGTGGCTTGTGTTCATGACGCTGATGCTCTGGTGCTGGGCACGCGGCCGAGTGCCGACACGGCACTGGTGGCTGCGTGTGATTGGCGTTGCAGCGTGCGTCGGGCTGGCGCTGCTTTCATGGCAGCTTTGGTACAGTGACGCTGCACTTTACGACGCGCAGGAAAACGACGTGCAGTTCCGCGTCGCACGCGAGGCGGAAAACTATGCGGCGCACGGCTTTTTCTGGTCGTTTCTGCGTTCGGTGGACGAATCCATCCCGCAAAAGCCGGATGACTACAGCGACAAGGCCGCGCAGGCACTGCTCGGTGCCTACGACGATGCCGACATTCCGGAGGAGAAGAAGGTCAACGTCATCGCCACTATGCTGGAGAGCTATTCCGACCTCTCCGCGCTCGACGGCGTAACGTTTACGGCCGACCCCTACGCCGACTTCCACGCGCTGCAAGCCGAGAGCTATCACGGTACGCTGATTTCCGACACCAACGGCGGCGGCACGGTCAACGCCGAGCGCTCGTTTTTGACGGGCTTTGCCTATCCGCATGGGCTTTACCACCATGACACGTGGTCGTATGTCCGCTATTTTGACGCACAGGGCTATTCGACCCAAGGTGCGCACCCCGGCTACGAGTGGTTCTATGACCGCGAAAAAGTCAACGGCAAGCTCGGCTTTGCGCACTACGATTTCCTCGAGAATCACTATGCGTCGCTGCAATGGCAGGGAACCTACCATGAGCAACCGGACGATGCGACATTCTTTGCCGACCGGCGCACAGATTATTTGCAGCGCGATGCGGCACAGCCATACTTTGCCTTCAATCTCAGCTATCAGGGCCACAGCCCCTACAGCGAAACCGAGCTGGAGGGAGGCGAATACCTCGCGCACGACGGCCTGTCCGACGGCGCGTATTACTCCATCAACAACTATCTCAACACCGTGGCCGACACCGGCAAGCAGCTCAGCGCTTTTGTCGATTCCTTCCGGGACGATGAGGAGCCGGTAGTGCTGATCTTTTTCGGCGACCACAAGCCGACCTTCGGCACGGGCAACTGCTACTACGCCGAGCTTGGCGTAAACGTTGACGAAAACAGCCCCGAGGGCTGCCGAAATCTTTACTCCACGCCCTATCTGATCTGGGCCAATGACGCGGCAAGGCGCGTCCTCGGCGCGGACTTCACCGGTGAGGGCAACACAATCTCCCCCTGCTTCCTGATGACGGAGCTGTTCGACTGCTGCGGCTGGACCGGCCCGGCGTGGGCGCAGTGCCAGCGAGCCATGCGCCAGAGCGTTCCCGTCATTCACAGGCAGCAGCTTTATGTTGAAAACGGCACATGGACGGCAGAGCTTTCCGCATCGGGGCAGGAAGCCTACGACACGTATCGCATCGCGGAATACTACGCCCGTACCAGGCTCATCAAAGACTATGGAAAGGACGAAAACAATGGAAAAACTACACGGTAATCAGCTTGCCGTCATGGCGACGCGTGCGCGCCTGCTGGGACTGGATGCGGTGCATACCGCAGCCTCCGGCCACATCGGCGGCAGCCTCTCGGCCATCGATGCGATCACCACGCTCTACTTTAACGTCATGCACATCGATCCGCAAAATCCGCAGGATCCCGACCGCGACCGCTTTGTTCTGTCAAAGGGCCACTGCACCCCGGCGCTGTATCCGGTGCTGGCGCTGCGCGGCTACTTCCCCGTCGAGGACATCAAGCTCTTCCGCTCCATCAAGGGACACTACTCCGGCCATGCCGAAATGCGCCACGTCAAGGGGGTCGATATGTCCACCGGTTCGCTCGGCCAGGGCATCTCTGCCGCCGTCGGTATGGCGCTGGCGGGCAAGGTCGCAAAGAAGGATTATCGTGTCTATGTAATCTGCGGCGACGGCGAGATCGAGGAGGGTCAGGTCTGGGAGGCGGCAATGTCCGCCGCCAAGTACCATCTTGACAACCTCTGTGCGATGGTCGATGTCAACGGCCTGCAAATCGACGGTGCCACGAAGGATGTCATGCCCTCCGCGCCGCTGGACAAGAAATTCGAGGCGTTCAACTGGAACGTCATTCCTGTAGACGGTCATGACTACGACGCGCTGGAACAGGCGTTCGCCGAGGCTGCCGCCTGCAAAGGCAAGCCCACTGTTCTGCTGCTTAAAACCGTCAAGGGCAAGGGCGTTTCCTTCATGGAAAACAATGCCGGCTGGCACGGCAAGGCCCCAAACGACGAGCAATATGCGCAGGCCAAAGCAGAGCTGGAAGCAAAATTAGCGGAATTGGAGGGTAAGTAACATGGCAGGAAAAATTGCAACCCGTGCCGCCTACGGCGAAGCGCTCGTCGAGCTGGCGGAAAAATACCCGGAGCTGGTCGTTTTTGATGCCGACCTGGCCAGCGCGACGATGACCAAGGGCTTCGCCGCCGCTTATCCCGACCGTTTTTTCGATATGGGCATCGCAGAGTGCAACA
The DNA here is from genome assembly GCA_902477055.1 of uncultured Eubacteriales bacterium. Classification (GTDB taxonomy): domain Bacteria; phylum Bacillota; class Clostridia; order Oscillospirales; family Oscillospiraceae; genus JAZOXB01. The sequence goes on along the minus strand of CABSFY010000111.1, from coordinate 2,127 downwards.
TGACCGGCGTCGCTGCCGGAATGGCGACCTGCGGCTTCAAGCCCTTTACCGACACCTTCGCCATCTTTGCCTCCGGCAGAGCTTGGGAGCAGGTGCGTAATTCCGTCGCCTATCCGCATCTGAATGTCAAGATCGTCGGCTCGCACGGCGGTCTGTCCGTTGGCGAGGACGGCGCAACGCACCAGTGCATCGAGGATTTCGCCCTGATGCGCGCCATCCCCGGCATGAAGGTCGTCTGTCCCTGCGACGGCCATGAGATGAAGCTGGCGGTCGAGGCGCTGCTGCGCTACGACGGCCCGGCCTATCTGCGCCTCGGCAGAGCGGCAGTCGAGAACGTCACCGACGAGATCGAGGGCTACCGCTTCGAGCTGGACAAGGGTGCCGTGCTGGCAGACGGTAAGGACGTGACCGTCATCGCCGTCGGCATGATGGTGCAGCTCGCGCTCAAGGCGCGGGAGCTGATGGCAGCCGAGGGTGTTTCCGTCCGCGTCATCGATATGCACACCATCAAGCCGCTCGACACCGAGCTGGTCCGCAAGGCCGCAGAGGAAACCGGCTGCATCGTCACCTCTGAGGAGCATAACGTCATCGGCGGCCTCGGCAGCGCGGTCGCAGAATTCCTCAGCGAAAATTGCCCCACTCCACTCGTCCGCCACGGCGTGAACGACGAATTCGGCCGCAGCGGCAAAGCCGCCGAGGTCCTCGAAGCCTACGGTCTGACCGCCGAAGGCCTCTGCGAAAAGATTCGCGAGGTCTTGAAGAAGAAATAATTTGTCGGCCCCTACGTATCGAACGGGGTGCGGATAAAAACAACACCAAAAACGCCCCGCAGCTTTGCGGGGCGTTTTTCAGAGGAACACACTATGATCTATCTGGACAACGCCGCCACCACCCGGCCCTGTGCCGCGACGGTAGAGGCGGTCACGAACGCACTGACCCGCGATTGGGGCAACCCCAGCGCACAATACCGGCTTGGGATCGAGGCGGCGCGGCTGCTGCGCCGCTGCCGGGTCGAGGTCGCCGAGGCCCTCGGCGCGGAAACCGACCGCATCTACTTCACCTCCGGCGGTACGGAGGGCGACAACTGGGCAATTTTTTCCGCCGCCGAGCGTCTCGGCAAACGCGGTAAGCATATCGTCACCACCGCCGTGGAGCATCACGCGGTACTGCACCCGATGGAAAAGCTCGAAACGCGCGGCTTCGAGGTCACGTATCTCAAGCCGGACGCGCTGGGCCGCGTTTCCGTCGAGCAATTGCAGGCCGCGCTCCGGCCGGACACGATCCTCGTCAGCATCATGATGGTCAACAACGAATCCGGCGCAGTCATGCCCATCGAACGCATGGCCAAGCTGACGCACCGCGTCTGTCCGGAGGCGCTGTTCCACACCGACGCAGTGCAGGGCTTTTTCAAGGTCCCGTTCGCCGCGCGGACGCTCGGCGCAGACATGATCTCGATCTCCGGCCATAAAATTCACGCCGGAAAGGGTGTCGGCGCGCTGTATCTGTCGAAAAAGCTGCCCCCGCTGCTGCTCGGTGGCGGACAGGAGGGCGGCCTGCGCAGCGGTACGGAGAATCTGCCCATGATCGCCGGTCTGGCCGCCGCCTGTACGGCGCAAAAATCGACGTTCCGCGCCGATATCGCCGCACAGGATGCGCTGAAAAAACGCCTGCAAGCCGGTCTGGCCGAAATTCCTAACGTGACGCTGCTCGGTGCGCAGGACGCGCCGCATATCGTCAATCTGGCCGTCGCCGGTCTACGCTCACAGGGGCTGCTCAACGCGCTTCAAGAGCGCGGCTTCTGCGTTTCGGCCGGGTCGGCGTGCAGCAAGGGCCACCGCAGCCACGTTTTGGAGGCAATGGCGGTCGCGCCCGCGCTGATCGACGGCTCCATCCGGGTTTCTCTGTCCAACGAAACGACAGAAAGCGAAATTGACGCCTTCCTCACTGCCCTCCCCGAAGCCATCCGCTCCCTCGGCGGAGCAAAATGAACAACAGGCCACAAACGCACCAATGCCACGGGTTGCTTTTGCAAGCCGTGGCATTGGTGCGTTAACGGCAACAGCGGCGGGCCGAGCGGTCCGCCGCTGCTTTGGTTTTCATACTAGAATCTGTTAAAAAGCTTGAAAA
>CABSFY010000110.1 GCA_902477055.1 uncultured Eubacteriales bacterium | reverse complement strand
GTCTTATCCTCGTTGGTGTGCTTTTCGGCAATGCCGTAGGTGGTGGCGAAGTTGCCCATGTTGATGGCCATGGAAACATAGCCGGTGGGGTTGCCGTTATCGTCCTTATTGACGATGACGGCGGGCTTGCCGGAGTCAACATAGTGATAGGTCGGAACGACCGGCAGGACCAGCTCCTGATTGAGGAACTTCACGGTGACGAGGTCGCCCCATGCGAAGCCCCACTTCTCACCGAGGAAGTCCGTTGCCTTGCCGTCGGTGTAGACGTTGCCATACTTGGTCATCCAGATGTCGGCATCCAGACCGCCGATGGTGATCTTATCGCTGACGGGAGGCGTGTACTTCACGGTGATGCGGCCCTTGGGGGCGCCATAGTCGGCTTCCGTGATAACGCCGTTCAGCTTCTTGGTGATGTAGTCGATGACGACGGAGTCCAGCGTATAGCCGGTGTCGAACTGGGAGGTCGCCGCTGCAAAGGCGTAGTAGGTGTCGCCGCCGCCTGCGACAAAGTTGTTGGTGATCACGGCGTACTTCGCTTCTGCGTCGAAGGGCTTGCCATTGATCTCGTTGATGGTCACACGCTGAATGGACTTGGGACCATAGTAGGTGGAGCCGGGATAGGTGGTGTCGTTCTTGTCATACGCCTTGTCGGCATCGATGGTGAACTTCAGGCCCGCAACCTGCGGGAAGCCGCCGATGGAAACCGGCGTGCAATAGGTAGAGGCTTCGAGCGCCTCGAGCAGCTCCGCGCCGGTCACGTAAACGACCGCGACGGTGTTGCCGAAGGGCAGGACGGTAAAGATGTCGTTCTTCGTCACGTCGCCCTTCTTGATGGCAGCGCGGATGCCGCCGCCGTTGGTAATGGCAACGATGTGATCCGCGTCAACCTCGGTGATGGAGCCTGGATGCTCCTCGGTCAGATACCAGACCATTGCGTCGGTGATGAGGTCGCCGTTGTTGGTTTCTTCGGTACGGTTGCCCGGCTCCTTATCGCCGTTCAGCACGACCTCAGAGGTGGCGAACTTCTGGCCGTACTCGGCCTTGATCGCGTCGAGGATGCCCTGCGCCTTGGCCAGAACGGTCGGATCCTTCTCATTGAAGGCATTTTCGCCGGTTGCGACAAGGTAGTTGGCCTCAATCTTCTTGGTGGCGTTGTCGATCACGATCACGCCGATGTTGGCAAATTTCGTACCGGTGGACTGGATGGGCTCGCCATTCGCTCCCTTTTCCATCACGGTATGGGAGTGCGCGTCGATGATGAAGTCGATTCCCTTGACCTTGGAATACAGGTCATAGGAGCGATACGGCTTGGAGGACTCATCCACGCCGAGGTGGGACAGGCAGACAATGATGTCCGCGCCGGATGCCTGGAGCGCATAGACCTCCGCCTGCGCCTTATACCAAATGGTAGGATCGGTGGACTCGGTCAAGAAGGTCAGGCCCTTGATGAGCGCGGGATTCGCCTTGGTCTGCGTCTCGGGGGTTTCCAAACCGATGAAGCCGATCTTTACGCCGCCCTTTTCAATGATGGTGTTCGCATCAACGATGGGCGTGCCGTCGGCTTTGAGAACGTCGGCGCAGAGAACCTTGAACGCAGCCTTGTTTATGTTTTCCTGAAGCTGCGGGTAGCCGTAGTCGAACTCATGATTGCCGAGACCGACGACATCGTAGCCGGTGGCATTCATCATTTCGATGGCGGTCGCGCCCTTGGAAAGGGAAACGGAGGTCTCGCCTTGGCTGAAGTCACCGGCATCCGCCAAGATGACCTCGGCGCCGGCTGCTTCCAGCTTGGTTTTCAGCGCTTTCATGTAGGCGTAGCCTTCAATTGCGCCGTGAACGTCATTCGAGTGAAGAATGACCGTTTTTCCGCTGCCGATCTCATCGTACTTTTCCGCTGCGGATACCATCGGCAGCAGGGAAAACACCATGCAGATCACCAGCAGGAGGGACAAAACGCGCGAGAATTTCTTCATATTGACTCTCCTTTTGAAAAATATTGCCGGAGTTGCCGGAAGCACTCCTTGCGGTATAATTATAGCACCTTCACCAAAAAATGTCCACAGCAAATAAACATTTTGGTAAATATAACAAAGTTTTTCGGCCATCTTTGCAGGAATTCACGATATCCTACGAACGGATGGACAGTTGTGCGCGTCATCAAAACATCCTGTCATTTTGAACGACCTGCCGTTTTCGCCGCCTTGAGGTTTTTCTTGCGTTATTTCGTCGAATGTGCTAAAATGGAAAAAATATAATGTATCCGCAGAAAGGCGTGTTGAGTAATGAACGAAACGCAACCCATCGCAAAAAAACGTATGCTTTCCGGCATCAAGCCGTCCGGCGACCTGACGCTCGGCTCCTATCTGGGAGCCATCCGCAACTGGAAGGACCGCGCCGACGAGTTTGACTGCTATTATTTTCTGGCCGACCTCCATGCGATCACCGTCCGGCAGAACCCGGCCGATCTGCGCCGCCGTTCGCTGGCCCAGCTGGCGCAGTACATCGCCTGCGGCCTCGACCCGGAGAAAAACGTCCTGTTCGTGCAGAGCCACGTGCATCAGCACGCGGAGCTTGGCTGGGTGCTCAACTGCTACGCCATGTTCGGCGAGCTGAGCCGCATGACGCAGTTCAAGGATAAGAGCGCGAAAAATGCCGACAATATCAACGGCGGCCTGTTCACCTACCCGTCGCTGATGGCGGCGGACATTCTGCTGTATCAGGCCGATCTCGTCCCCGTCGGCGAGGATCAGAAGCAGCACGTCGAGCTGACGCGCGACATCGCCCGCCGCTTTAACGGCATCTACGGCGACGTGTTCAAGCTGCCCGAGCCGTACATTCCCAAGGTCGGCGCTCGCATCATGAGTCTGGCCAACCCCGAAGCGAAGATGTCCAAGTCCGAAAACGACGACCCCGGCCGCGTCTGCCTGATGGACAAGCCGGAGGACATCATGCGCCTGTTCAAGCGCGCCATCACCGACTGCGAATCCGACGTGCGCTATGACCCGGAGAACAAGAAGGGCATCTCCAACCTCATGACGATCTATTCCGCCGCAACGGGCCGCACCTTTGCGGAGATCGAGGCGGAGTTTGCCGGGCGCGGCTACGGCGATTTCAAAATGGCGGTCGGCGAGGCCGTCGTCGAGCTGCTGCGCCCCATCCGCGAGGAAACGACGCGTCTGCTGGCCGACAAGGCCTATTTGCAGTCCGTCTGCGAAAGCGGCGCACAGAAGGCCGCCTACGTCGCCGAAAAAACGCTCCGCAAGGTCTATAAAAAGGTCGGCTTTATTGCCCGATAACCCTCCTTTTTGTCATTGCGAGGAGCGAAGCGACGTGGCAATCCCAAGCGCCAATTCTCGTAGGCGAACTATTTTCCCCAACGCAACCCTGAAAAAGAGGTAATTTTATGGTACTGGACCCGAAATTTATCCTGAAGGTCGCGCTGACGCTGCTGTTCGCGGCGGGCCTGTCCTGTGCGCTCACGCCGCTGGTCAAGGTCGTGGCGAAAAAGATCGGCGCAATCGACGTACCCAAGGACAATCGCCGGATGCACAAAACGCCGATTCCCCGGCTGGGCGGCCTGGCGATCTTCGCGGGCTTTCTCGTCAGCGTTCTGATCTTTGGCGAGATCAACCGCGAGCTGCGCGGCATTCTGCTCGGCGCGGTGCTGATCGTCGTGATGGGTGTCCTCGACGATGCGGTGACGCTCCCGGCAATTCCGAAATTCATCGTGCAGATTCTTGCCGCCGTCATTGTCGTGGCCCACGGCTGCCGCATCGAGCATTTCATGGGCATCAACCTGCCCACGTGGCTGTCGTACGGCGTGACGGTGATCTGGATCGTCGCCATTACGAACGCCATCAACTTCATCGACGGCCTCGACGGCCTCGCGGCGGGCGTTTCCGCCATCTCCGCCGGAACGATGCTCGTCGTCGCGCTGATGCTCGTCCCCGACCCGACGGCGGTCAGCTCGGCGCTGCTGCTGGCGGCGCTCGTCGGCGCGTGCATCGGCTTTATTCCTTATAATTTCAACCCCGCGACCATCTTCATGGGCGACACCGGCTCGAATATGCTGGGCTTTATTCTGGCCTCCGTGTCCGTGTTCGGCCTGTTTAAGACCTACGCGGTAATTTCGTTTGCCGTGCCGTTTCTGGTGCTGGGTCTGCCGATCTTCGACCTGTGCTTCGCGGTTATTCGCCGCGTGTCCAAGGGTCAAAGCCCGATGCACGCCGACAGAGGCCATGTCCACCACCGGCTGATCGACATGGGCTTTTCGCAAAAGCAGGCCGTCGCGATCTCGTATATGCTCTCGGCGCTGCTGGGGCTTTCCGCCGTCGTTCTGACCGACAGCGGCGAAATTCAGGCGCTGATCTTCCTCGGCGCGATTCTGGTCGTCGGCGTGATCGGCATCGCCCTGATTTTCGGCACACACCACAAGAAGGGCCTCGCCGAGCATCCGGAAGCGTCCAAGCCCGCCCAGCCCGCTGAGCCGCAGGAGGAGCCGCATGAAGAAAATTAAGATTCTTTCCGTTTTCGGTACTCGCCCGGAGGCGATCAAAATGGCTCCGCTCGTCCGGGAGCTGGCAAGCCGCGACGGCTTCGAGAGCCTGTGCTGCCTGACCGGGCAGCACCGCGAAATGCTCGATTCCGTCATGGAAATTTTCGCGCTGAAGGCCGATCACGACCTCAACATCATGCAGAAGCAGCAGACACTCTCGTCCATCACGACGCGAACGCTGCTCGGCATGGACGCGGTGCTCGACGCGGAGCGGCCCGACCTCGTGTTGGTCCACGGCGACACGTCCACGACCTTTGCCGGCGCACTGGCCGCGTTTTATCATAAGGTCCCGGTCGGCCACGTCGAGGCGGGCCTGCGGACGTTCGACCCCTACTCCCCCTTTCCGGAGGAGATGAACCGGACGCTCGTCGGCGACATCGCCTGCCTGCATTTCTCCCCCACCGCCGCCAACGCCGAAAATCTCCGCGCCGAGCGGGTGCGCGGCGACATTTTCATCACCGGCAATACCGTCATCGACGCGATGAAAACCACCGTCCGCGACGAATTCACCTTCGCCGAGCCGGTTCTCAACGCGCTGGACTTCACCGGCAGGCGCATCATCACCCTGACCTGTCACCGGCGCGAAAACTACGGCCAGCCGATGCACGACATTCTCCGCGCCGTACGCCGGCTTGTGCAGACACATGAGGATGTCGAGGTCGTCTACCCCGTCCACCTCAGCCCCGCCGTGCAGCAATGCGCACGGGAGGAGCTGGGCAACGTCCCGCGCGTGCATCTGATCGCGCCGCTGGATGTGGAGCAGATGCACAATCTGATGGCCCGCTGCTACATGGTCATGACCGACTCCGGCGGCTTGCAGGAGGAGGCTCCCGCGCTCGGCAAGCCCGTGCTGGTCCTGCGCCGCGAAACGGAGCGCCCCGAGGCCGTCGCCGCCGGAACCGTCCGTCTGGCCGGGGTCGAATACGATCGCATCGTCGCGCTCGGCGCTGAGCTGCTCGACGATTCCGCCGTCTACGCGGCAATGGCCCACGCCGTCAACCCCTACGGCGACGGCAATGCCTGTCGCCGCATCGCCGACGCGATCGCCTGGCATTTCGGCCTGTCAGAAACCCGCCCGGCTGATTTTTCGACGAAATAATCCGTCCAACCTCCCCCGAAGCTGCGGTTTCGGGGGAGGTTTTCTGTCCATAGAACCTGGCAGATCATTCCGACCGTCAAAAACCACCCAACGAAAAGTTTCGGAGGGAGGAAAAGTGTGAAAGGGAACCGTCAGGGTTCCCTTTCACGTTCCATCACCC
>CABSFY010000109.1 GCA_902477055.1 uncultured Eubacteriales bacterium | reverse complement strand
GGGGGGGTGTACTCCGACGTGCAGCTTGCCAACGCCTTCTGCGCGTGGGTCAAGTACGGTGAGAACGTGTCGCAGCTCCATCTGGCGCGCCGTCTGCGCGAGATCAAGCTGTTCCTTTACGGCAGCTACGACGGCAACTGCGAAGCAAAGTTCCGCTACGTGATTTTTAACCCCAACGGCGGCAAGCTCGGCGACAACTCCGTGCTGTGCTACGCATACAATATCGCCTACGGCGTTCTGCCCAACGCGACGCGCGAGGGCTATTATTTCACCGGATGGTATACCGCTGCGAGCGGCGGCGTCAAGCTGCTGGAGACCAGCCTTGCCACGCAGAATCACACGCTCTATGCCCAATGGTCCACGGAAAAGCCGACGGGCCTGTTCCGCGACGTTGCGACGGATGCGTGGTACTATACTTATGTCGCGCAGGCCGTGGCCAAGGAGCTGTTCAACGGTATGGGCGACGGGCTGTTTGTGCCGGACGGCTCGATGACCCGCGCGATGCTGACGACGGTCCTCTGGCGCAACGCCGGAAAGACCGAGGCGGCCGACGCGCCCTTTACGGACGTGGAGGCGGAGCAGTGGTACACAGCGGCGGTCAACTGGGCCTATGCGGCGGGCGTAGTCAACGGCATTGACGAAACGCACTTCGGCCCGGATGGCAAAATCACGCGCGAGCAGCTCGTGACGATGCTTTACCGCTACGCGCAGCAGCAGGAAAAGATCGACACAACCAAAACGACGGAGCTTTCCGCCTTCCGCGATGCCGATTTGGTGTCGGATTACGCGGTCGAGGCGATCAAGTGGGCCGTCGCGGCGAAGATCATGAACGGCGACGGCGATCTGCTGCGGCCGCAGGGCAACGCGACCCGCGCCGAGTGCGCAAAGCTGCTGATCTGCTTTGTTGCGCTGGCGGACGATCCCGCACCGGACCCGAATCCTACACCGGATCCAAATCCTACACCGGACCCCGATCCAACGCCCGACCCGGACCCCAATCCCGAACCGATGCCCCTGCCGGAGCTGCGTACCAGCGAAAACGGCGTCCAGTTCATCAAGGATCATGAGGGCTTTATCAAATACGCGGTGTGGGACTACAGCCAGTGGTCGATCGGCTATGGCACGCGCTGCGAGGAGAACGAATTCCCCGATGGCATCACCGAGGAGGAAGCCGACTACCGGCTGCGCCTGATGCTGGTAGATTTTGAAAAGAGTCTGAACGCGCTGGAAACCCGCTTCGGCCGTAAGTTCAGTCAGCAGGAATACGATGCGCTGATTAGCTTCACGTTTAATCTTGGCGCGGGCTGGATGAGCAATACCGGCAGCGATACCTATAAAATGCTGTATTCCAACAGCTTTACCGAGATGGAATTTGTCAACGTCCTCGGCCGTTGGATTCACGCGGGCGGGCAGCCGCTCGACGGGCTGGCACGCCGCCGGATGGACGAGGCCAACCTTTATCTGAGCGGCGAATACGTACTGGGCTGCACGAAGTATCTGCGCGTTACATATAACGCAAACGGCGGCACCTGTGATAAGACGTTCTACTATTATAAGACCGGGCTGACGTTCGGCGAGCTGCCCGTGCCGACACGCGAGGGCTACACCTTTGCGGGCTGGTACGACAGAATGAACGGCGGCGATCAGTTTACGGCGGACTCGACCGTCCCCGCTTACGGCAACTATACGTTCTATGCCCGCTGGGTGCAGTGACCCGACCGGCGTAAGCTGCATAACGCCTCGGCGGGAACGTCGGGGCGTTTGCCCTGTATGAGAAGGAGGATGCAATGGCGACCTATCGATTGACGCTGGCCTATGACGGGACACGCTACCGTGGCTGGCAGCGCCTGACGGGCGCGGCGACGGTACAGGGCCGGGTGGAGCAGGCGCTGACGGAAATTTTTGAGCAGCCGATCGAGATCGACGGCAGCGGACGGACGGACGCGGGCGTTCATGCGGCCGGACAGGTTGCATCGTTCCATGCGCCGCAGCGCCCCATTGAAACGATCTTGCCGCGCCTGCGGCATCTGTTGCCGGACGACATCGGCGCGATGGCGCTTCAATACGCGCCGCAGCGCTTTCATGCGCGGCTGAACGCGACGGAAAAGACGTATGTCTATCGCGTTTGGAACAGCGCTGTGCCGGACGTATTCGAGCGGCGCTTCCGGGCGCAGGTGCAGCAGCCGCTGAACATGGACGCGATGGAGCGGGCGGCGGCGATGCTGGTCGGGACGCACGATTTTCAGAGCTTCTGCGCCAACCGCCAGTATAAGAAATCGACCGTGCGGACGCTCAAGCGGCTGGAGCTGACACGCGACGGCGACGAGCTGCGCTTTTGCCTGACGGCGGACGGCTTTCTGCATCATATGGTGCGTATCCTCGTCGGCACGCTGCTGGAAATCGGACTGGGCAAGCGTGCGCCGGAGGAGATCGACGAAATTTTTGCGGCCCAAAGCCGCGAAGCCGCCGGCGAAACGGCCCCGGCGAAGGGCCTTTGCCTGATGGAGGTGCGATACGATTGAATATTCAGATTTTTGGGAAAAATAAGTGTTTTGACACGAAAAAAGCGGAACGATACTTCAAGGAACGCCGCATCCGCGTGCAGAATATCGACCTTTTACGATATGGAATGTCCAACGGCGAGTTTGAAAGCGTGCTGCGGGCGGTTGGCGGCGTGGACAAGCTGATCGACTGGGACAAGCAGTCGCCGGAGCTCGATCTGCTGCGCTATATGGACGATAAAGTTGCAAAAGAGGACAAAATTTTTGACCATCCGGAGCTGATGAAAACCCCCATCGTCCGCAACGGCAAGCGGGCGACGGTCGGCTACTGCCCGGAGGTCTGGAGGCAATGGGAGGCGGAAGGATGAACAAGAAGCTGTGCAAGGCGATTCGCTCCTGCTTTGATATTCTGGCGACGGCCACGGCGGTCGCGGCCATGATCCTGCGAGAGAGCTGGTATCTGCCGCTGCTGATCGCCGCGATCGTGCTGCTGCTGATCGGTATCGTGTTCAGCGCGGTGTTCTATCGCTGCCCGACGTGCGGCCGGGCGCTGCCGGTGCGCGGGAAAACGCCGCGTACCTGCCCCTTCTGCGGAGGCGCGATCGAATGAGCGCCGAGAGAATTGCCATCCCGCCGGAAACGGCTGCCGTTTTGCAGCGGCTCCGTGCGGCGGGATTTTCGGCGTATGCGGTCGGCGGCTGCGTCCGCGACAGCCTGCTGAAGCAAACGCCGCAGGATTGGGACATCTGCACTGCCGCGCGGCCGGAGGAGGTCGAGCGCTGCTTTGCCGACTGCCGGACGATTTTGACCGGACTGCGCTACGGGACGGTGACGGTGCTTTGGGACGGCACAGCCTATGAGATCACGACCTTCCGCGCCGAGAGTGGTTACAGCGATGCGCGGCATCCCGACGGCGTGACGTTCCTTTCCGAGCTGCGCGGCGATCTGGCGCGGCGGGATTTTACGATCAACGCGATGGCCGCCGATGCCGACGGCAGGGTGATCGATCCCTTCGGCGGTCGGGTGGACCTGAAAAAAGGCATTCTGCGCTGCGTCGGCGTGCCGGAGGAGCGGTTTTCCGAGGATGCGCTGCGGATTTTGCGCGCGCTGCGCTTTGCCGCGCGGCTGAATCTGCGCATCGAACCGGAAACGGCGCAGGCGATGCTTGCACTGCGGGACCGGCTGACGCTGGTCGCGCCCGAACGGCTGCATAAGGAGCTGGACGGCCTGCTCTGCGGCCCGGCAGCGGCCCGCCTGCTGCGGGAATTCAAGGAAATCCTTTGGGTTCTGCTGCCGGAGCTGCGCGACGAGGACGGATTTGTGCAATATAACTATCATCATGCCTACACCGTCTGGGAGCATACGCTTGCCGCGCTGGATGCGGCGGAGGCGGAGCCTGTCCTGCGGCTGGCGGTCTTGCTGCACGATATCGGTAAGCCTGCCGCTTTCACAATGGACAAACAGCTGATCGGGCATTTCTACGGTCACGCGGTGATCGGCGCGGCAATGGCCGGGCGCATTTTGCGGCGGCTGCACTACGACGGCGAAACGATCCGAACCGTGTCGGAGCTGGTAGGCCGCCATGACATCCAGCTCTATCCGCCGACGGAAAAACGCCTGCGGCGCATTCTTGCGGCCTGCGGCGAGACGCAAACCCGGCAGCTGCTGCGCCTGCGGCGGGCGGACCGGCTCGGCAAGGGAACGGAGCCGCCGGAGCGGATTGAGGCTTTCATCTGCGAAGCGGAGGCCGCCCTCGATGCCGTGCTGGCGAAGGACGACTGCCTGACGCTGCGGCAGCTTGCCGTTTCCGGCAGAGATCTAATGGCCATTGGCATCCCGCAGGGGCGGAAGTTGGGCGCAATTTTGAATCAACTTTACAATGCAGTGATTGAGGAAAATTTACGAAACAACGCAGCTGAACTTATTCAATATGCACAAAAGCTATGGAATAACATGGAATCGTATTGACAATTTTCTGAATAATCTATACAATAGTAATCTCGGATATAAGAATAGGAGGTCTTGCAATGAACTCGTTTGTACTGAAGGGAAACCTTTGTTATAGTGAATCTGCCGATCGGATTCGTCTGATTCCGAACGGCTATCTGGTCTGCGAGGACGGCGTTTGCCGCGGCGCGTTTGAAGCGCTGCCGGAGCAATATGCCAACCTGCCGCTGAGGGACTTCGGCGACCGGATCATTATCCCCGGCCTGACCGATCTGCACGTCCACGCGCCGCAGTTCGCCTTCCGCGGGCTGGGCATGGACATGGAGCTGTTGGATTGGCTTAACACTTATACCTTCCCGGAGGAGTCGAAGTACGCCGAGTTGGCCTACGCTGACCGTGCGTATATGCAGTTTGTTGACCATCTGCACCGCAGCGCCACGACCCGCGCCGCCGTTTTTGCGACCATCCACGCCCCGGCCACGGAGATGCTGATGGAAAAGATGGAGGCCAGCGGTCTGGTGTCCTACGTCGGCAAGGTCAACATGGATCGCAACAGCCCGGATTATCTGCGGGAAACGGACGCCGCTGCGTCCGTTGCGGCGACGGAGGAATGGATTTGCCATACCCGCGACCGCTTCGAGAACACGAAGCCCATCCTGACGCCGCGCTTTGTCCCGTCATGTACCGACGAGCTGCTGCGCGGTCTGCGCGGGCTTGTGGAAAAATATGATCTGCCGGTGCAGAGCCATCTTTCCGAGAATTACGGTGAAATTGCATGGGTACAGGAGCTTTGTCCGGATTCTAAGTTCTACGGCGACGCCTACGACCGCTTCGGCCTGTTCGGCGGCGACCATAAGTGCATCATGGCCCATTGCGTCCATTCCGACGAGCGCGAGCTGGAGCTGATGAAGAAAAACGGCGTGTTTGTCGCCCATTCGCCGCTTTCCAACGCGAATCTAGCCTCCGGCATTGCGCCGGTGGGCCGTTATCTGGAGCGTGGGCTGCAAGTAGCGCTGGCCTCGGATGTTGCGGGCGGCGAGACGGAGAATCTGTTTGCTGAAATGGCTGCGGCGATTCGCGTGTCGAAGCTGCGCTGGCGACTGACGGATCAGTCGGTAAAGCCTCTGTCCGTCGATCAGGCGTTTTATATTGCAACGCGCGGCGGCGGGGACTTCTTCGGCAAGGTCGGCGCATTTGAGGACGGCTTCGAGCTGGACGCAGTTGTGCTGGACGACACCGCGCTTGACCACCCGCAGGAGCTACCCCTCCGCGCAAGGCTGGAACGCGCACTTTACCTCTCTGACGACCGTCAGGTCGCGGCCAAATTCGTTCGCGGCAAGCAGATCGTTTGAGTTCAAAATTCCAGCTCTATGTCAATAGTTGGGGTAGAGACAAAACGCAAATAATTGGGTTGTGCCGG
>CABSFY010000108.1 GCA_902477055.1 uncultured Eubacteriales bacterium | reverse complement strand
CAGGCACATCTGCGGATTGGCCCACTGCCAGTAGCCGCTGTCCCCCGCCTCGACGGAGTACCAGAGGATTTTGCCGTCCAGCGCCTGCGGGACGGTAAAGCGGTGGCGGAACCAGATATAGGTATCCCGGCCGCCCCAATACTGCTTTTCACGGTCATAGGGCTTCCAGTCGCCGCCGTGATCGTCCGCAGGATATTTGCCGTCGCGGTATTCGATGCCGTCCAGCGGCTCGCGATAGGAAAACGCCTTGCACCACAGCTCCTCCAGCAATACCCCGATGCGGATGGGAAGCATATAGCGCTCGCCGTTTTTGTCCTTAAAATCAATGTCAAAATGGAACATTTTCTCTCTCCTGTGAAATAGGGCTATCCGGCAGGCGGGGTTTTCCCCGCCCACCGGCTCGGAATCTTCATTCCTTCACCGCGCCCATGACAAGACCGGTGACAAAGTACTTTTGCAGGATGGGATAGATCACCATGACCGGGACCATCGCGACGACAATCTTTGCCGCATTGAAGTTCAGGCTGGAGATCTCGGAAAACGCCTTGATCTCCTCGGCGGTCATGCTGTTGATCTTCGTGCTGATATCCGCAACGAGCGACTGGATGTAGGTTTGCAGCGGGATCTTCTTCGGGTCGTTGATGAGAATCATACCGTTGAAATAATCATTCCAGTGGCCCACAATGCAAAACAGCGACAGCGTCGCGATCGACGGCGCGGAGAGCGGCACGTAGATATGCACCAGCGTTTTCAGGGGCGAAGCGCCGTCAATGGCGGCCGATTCAGCCAGCGCAGGCGGCAGGCCCTTGAAGAAGTTCATCATAATAATGGTATTGCCGATGTTCACCGCACCGGGCAGCACCAGCGCCCAAAAAGAGTCGAGCAGGCCCAGCGACTTGATGACGATGTACCACGGGATCGTGCCGCCGGAAAACAGCATACAGGTGATGATGACGCGCATATAGTGACCGCGCGCAGGGAAAACGCGGTCGCTTTTGGACAGCGGATAGGCCATCAGAAGCGTGAGGATCATATTCAGGCTTGTGCCGACGGCGACCTTCTTCACCGACACCCAGAAGGAGCGGAAAAACTGCGTGTCCTCCAGAATTTTCTTATAAGCCGCCAACGAAAAGCCCTTCGGCCAGAAGGCGACTTCATTGACATACCGCTTGGAGGAGAAGGAAATGGCGACCGTGTTCAAAATCGGCAGCAGACAGGAAAGCGCCGCCATCAGAAGAAGGACGCGCAGAATCCAGTTGACCATGCGATAGTGCAGGGAGTCTTGACCAACCATTGAAAAGCGCCCCTTTCTCAGAAAATACGGTAACCGGCAAATTTATCCGCCAGCTTATAGGATACGACGATCAGAATCGTGCTGACCACGCTCTTGAGCAGGCCGACCGCCGTTGCGAGGCTGTACTGGTAGCCCTGCAGGCCCGCGCGGTAGACCCAGGTGTCGATGATATCGCCGGTCTTGTAGACGACCGGAGAATAGAGGTTGAACACCTGGTCGAAGTTCGCGCTCAGGACGCTGCCGAGGCTGAGCGTCAGCATCAGCATGATGATCGGCAGCATCCCGGGCAGTGTGACGTGCACGATGCGCTTGAGGCGCCCTGCGCCGTCGATCGCCGCAGCCTCATAGAGCTGCTGGTCGATGTTCATGATCGCGGCCAGATAGACGATGGAGCTGTAGCCGAAGCCCTTCCACGTGTCGGAAACGACCAGCACCGTTCGGAACCACTCGTTCGAGGCCAAAAACTGCACCGGGTCGCCCCCGAACAGCTCCACAACGGAATTGACGATCCCCTCCAGCGAGAGGAAGTTCGTCAAAATACCCGCCAGAATGACCCATGAGAGAAAATGCGGCATATACGTCACGGTCTGAACGAATTTCCGGAAATGCTTCCCCGGCACCTCGGAGAGCATGATGGCAAACACCAGCGGCACGATCAGATTCAGCACAATCTTGGCCACCGCGATGATGAGCGTATTAAAGAAGATCTCCTTGGTATCCGGCAGCTTGAACATATATTCAAACCACTTCAGCCCGGCCCACGACGAACCGAACACACCCTTCGCGGGCTTGAAATCCTCAAAGGCGATGACGATACCGAACATCGGAAGAATGCAGAACAGGAACAAAAAGATCATTCCCGGAATCAGCATCATGTGATAATATTTTTGGTCCTTCCGGTTTTTCATTTCGGTATGCCCCGCTTAGTTGCTGTGGGAATCGACGTAGTCCTGTACCTCGCCGGTAATCTCCTCGCCGCCGAGCGACTTCCACTGCTCGACGAAGCTGTCGAAGTCATCGATGGACGCGGCGCCCGTGATGACCTCCATGTAGTACTGGTCCTCCAGCTTTTCCAGAGAGGCCCAATAAAGGCCCATGCCCTCGGTGGAATAGTGGAAGGCAACGGGAATTTCCACGCCGTCCTTCAGTGCGTTCGAGGCGATGTAGCGGGACATATAGCAGATCCAGCCCTCGGTATCGGCGACGGAGGGAGTATCGAAGTAGCGCTTCGCATTTTCACAGAGCTGCTTGTTGTACTCGGTCGTGCCGCTTGGGGTGATGCCCTTCTCGATATAGTTAGCGGTCAGCTCGCCGACGCGGATAACGGCATCGTTGTATTCCAGATTGAAGTGGCCGGTCAGCATCGGAGCCGTCCAGGTCGTGCCGGCCTCAATCAAGGGCTGCACGGCCTCGTAGCCCGCCTCGTCAAAGCCGCGCCACATATCAAACTCGACGTTCAGAATCTTGATGAGAACCTCCGGATGCTCATAGCCCTTGCGGACGCACATCACGCCGTTGTCCGGGCGGAGCGCGGAGTAGGTGAACTCGCCCGCGTCATTGACGGGCGCTTCCAGCACAACCCAGTCGCCGGTAGGGTTGGCGTTGAGGAACTCGGAAGCGGAATATGCAAGGTTCCACGGATAGAAGCAGATGCCGCACTTGCCGGAGGTGATGAGGCCCATCGCGTCGCTGTAATCGCGGGTGGCAAACTGCGGGTCGATGATGCCTTCCTTGTAAAGGTCGGCAAGGTAGCTCAGACCCTGCTTGGCTTCCTCGGTGATGGAGCCGTAGACGACCTTGCCGTCCGCGCCGGTGATCCACTGCTGCGGATACGCGCCGAAGGAGGCCATAATCGCGTCAAGACCGAAGCTGACGTTGGACGCGCCGAGGGGTGTGGACTGCACGGCAATGCCGATGGTGTTGCCCGCGCCGTTGCCGCCGGGGTCCTTTTCCATAAAGGCCTTGGCCACCGCAACGAGATCGTCGCGGGTTTTGGGCGTTTCCAGGCCGAGCGCATCGAGCCAGTCCTTGCGGACCCACAGGACGGACTGCTGATAGCCGTTATAGGTCGCGGGCAGGGCGTAAAGCTCGCCGTTTTCGATGTACGGCTCAAAAATCGCGCCGCCGTAGGAGGCATAGCAATCACGCATATACGTACCGGCACAGGCGCGGAACGCATCGGTCAGCGGCTCAATCATGTCGTTATCGAGCAGCTCGCGGTAGGTCATATAGTTATCGACCCAGAAAATGTCGGGCAGGTCGTCGGCAACGATGGTCATATCCAGCTTCGTACTGTAGTCCGCCGACTGCCATTGCAGATCCATCTCCACATTCAGCTTGTCATAGACCGCATCGACATAGGGGTTGTTCTCCACGTCCATGCCCTCCGGGAAGTTCGCGCCGACATCCATCTGCCGGGCGGTCGTGAAGGTCACGGTTTCAGGGTACTTGCCGTAGGGGTCGGTTTCTGGCTTCGAGGCATCGGTCGTGCTGCGCAGATCGATGGAAGCGCCGATGGTGTCCTCGCCGGTGGCGTTGGTGTTCGTGTTGTCGGATGCTTTTGTTTCTTCGGGATTGTCCGTATTGTCGCCGCAGCCGCTCAGCAATGCCGCAAAGCTCAGCAGCATCGCCAGCGTCAGAAGCAACGCAAGCCATTTTTTCATGTGTCTGTCCTCCTTAACGCACATAATCCTGAATTCCGGCCTCCAGCAGAGCCGCGCCGACGACGATGGCGACGGTCGTGCCGCTGGTCATGGTTTGCTGGGCCACACTGCCGTTCGACGCCCAGATCGAGCTGGGACCGGCCGGAGGGCCTTGCCACGAGCCGCCGTAGTAGCCGTCGGCCGTGCGGTCATTGGTCACGATGGACACCGCAGTGTCCTTGAGCAGCTGCTGCATCTCCTCCGTATTCGGCAGGGAGAGGACCCACGTGGCATAGAAGCCCGCGAAGGTGCCGTTCGTCCATGCGTCACGGTCGTTGAGCAGAACGCCGTTGTTGTTATAGTGCTGCAAAATACCGGCGTTCGTCGCATAAACGCGGTCGAGGTATTTCTGTTCGCCGGTGATTTTGTAGAATTTGGCCGAAAGCGCGGCCATGGCCATATTGCCGCCGAGGAAGGAGGACGAGCCGCCCTCGCTGATGCGCCCGGCATCGCCCCGGTGACCGGCTGCGGTCGCCTCGCAGGCATAAATGCCGTCGTCGCGGCCGAGGCAGGTGTGCATCCATTCATACGACGCAAGGGCGAGGTCATAGAAGCGCTGCTCGCCGGTGATCTCCCAGATGCGCAGCCAGTCGAGCGCGATGCCCGCCTCATATAGGGACTTGTAGTCCACACCGTCCTTGTACCACAGGCCGCCGCCGAGCTCGTCGCTGTACCAGCGGTCGTAGGCATCGTCGAGAATGTTGATCGCACGCTCGACGAACCACATATCCTCCGTGACGGTGTAGAAATTCAGCATCAGCATTCCCGTCCACGCACAGTCGTCGCTTGCGGTGTTGAGCAGCGCACCGGCGGTTTCGATCGCTTCCAGGTCGTTTTCGTAGTTGGTCTTATAATAGTTGGCCTCAGCGATCATGTAGTCCTTATAAATCTCCTCGCCCGTGAGAACCCACAGATCGTAGATGTTGAACAGGACCTCGGCGGCCTCCCAGATCGCGCCGCGCTCGTCGGCAAGGTCCGTCGGGAAGCCCTTCCAGACCGGGGTCATATAGCCAGTCTTTTCGTCGCCGGACCAGAAATGGTCGATCAGGTCGCTCACGCAGAACCTCGCAAGCTGCTGATAATAGTCCTTGTCCTCCGGCGAGATGCTGCTCAAAAGCTGCTCGATACGGGTCTTGGGCATCGGGCTATCTCCTATCGTGTCAGAATCGGCGGCAGTGTCCTTTGCGCAGCCTGCTAGAAGTCCCAGCAGGAGCGCCGCCGTCAGGAAAATTGCAAAAATTCGTTTCATCGTCCGCACCTCCCGTTACGCTGCGTAATAGCTGACATTGGTGAACTGGACCTGCGAGCTGAAGCTGCCGAGGCCGTAGCAGGTCATAGCCGCAAACACATCGGCGGGAATTTCGCTGGAGGTCGCGCTGTAGACGACCGTCCCGTCCTGCTTTGTAACCGTCAGGCTCAGGGTATTGCTGCCAGCCGGACGGCTGAGGGTCGCGACGAGGTGATTCGTGCCGATTTCCTTCCAGTCAGCGGCGAGGATCGTGGTCCACGAGCCGCCGAAGAAGTACTGGCCCTGCACGAGCAGCTTCTTGTCGTTGTCATACTTCAGCGTCACAAGGCCGACCGGGTGCTGCTCGCTGTCACCCAGCGCAATGCGGGCCGTGGCCGTGCCGTCGCCGCCCTTCGTGCCGAATACGATGTCCGTTTGGATGC
Organism: uncultured Eubacteriales bacterium; assembly: GCA_902477055.1. GTDB lineage: Bacteria > Bacillota > Clostridia > Oscillospirales > Oscillospiraceae > JAZOXB01. The sequence continues at coordinate 417 of CABSFY010000108.1, read as the reverse complement.
GGAACGCGGCATCCAGCGCCGTTGCAGTGTTGAAGGTGTAGGTATCGCCGCTGCCGGAGGTAATGATCGCACCCTCGGCGGTGTGGATGACACCGTTGCCGCCCGTCCAGCCGACCGGCGCGACGACCGTGCCGATGACGATGCTTTCTTCGCCGTCAATGATATCCGGCTGGTCCGGCTTGGTCGAGTCGGTATTGATATCGATGTCGGAGAACTTCGCCTCCGTGCTCCGTGCGCCGATGCCGATGCCGGTGATTTTAGCGTTGACCTCGGCGGGTACCGCGTTAGAGATCGCGGTCAGCACCGTCGCACCGGAGCTGTCGGTCACGGTCAGGATATAACTGCTGCTGCCGCTCTGGCGCTGGAGGCGGACGGTGACGATGTTGTCCATCACGCTCTGCCAGCCGGTGTCGCCGA
>CABSFY010000107.1 GCA_902477055.1 uncultured Eubacteriales bacterium | reverse complement strand
TTTAATTTACAAGGTACACCCTGTCCCCTCACGGGTTTTCCCTTCGCGGACAGCTCATACATAATATCACGAGGATTCCCGTTTGTCAACCACTTTTTTCGCCTTTTTTTAGTTTTTTGAGAAAAAGGCGTGCTTCTTCAGCGCCAGCCGACTTGCGCCGAGAATCTCGCGGAGAATCGCAAGCTCCTGCACATTGCAGTCACGCAGATATTCCTCAATTTCGGCAGTCAGCTTGCCGCGCTCCGCGCGCGGTTCATCGAACAATAGGTCGTCCGTGCGCACCTCCAGCACCTCGGCCAGTGCCACCAGCACCGGCAGACTGAGCTTCGTGTTGCCGGTCTCGATGTGGCTCATGTGCGGTACCGATATCCCGATTTTTTCCGCCAACGCCTCTTGTGAAAGTCCGTATGCCCTGCGGTATTTCCGAACCCGCTGCCCAATTTTGTAATAATCCATTGCTTTCCCGCCCATACAATTTAATTTCTCTTGCATTGTATCGGCAATTATGCTATATTTATATAAACTGTGTAGGCTAAATTATTTTTATATAATTTAATTTTATTTAAAAATGTGGTATGCCTTTTGCCTCAAATGACCACATGAGCAAAGGCTGCCGACTTTCATAGCGGAGGGAGGTGAAATAGGATGCGTTATCAAGGCAATCATCGTGCGCAGTTGGCCGCCTCGCCGGAGGCGGCAGCGGAGTGGCTTCTCGGTCTGGTGCTTTGCCGCAGGATACCGGACGGAACAGTCTTGTCTGCAAAAATCACAGAAACCGAGGCATATTACGGTCGCGAAACGGATTCCGCCGGGTATGCTCAGCAGCACCCCAGCACGGCAACGATGCCGCTGTTTCAAGGTCCCGGCTTCTGCTGCGTCTATGCTGGGATGCTTCTGCTCTCCTGCGGCAGCGCGGGCGAGAATGTGCTCATCCGCTGCGGCGCGGATGCCGCGAATTATTACGACGGACCTTTGAAGCTGGCCGCCGCACTGCAAATCGACAAAACGCTCCATGGCGAGGATATTTTGGCCTCGGAGCGTATCTGGCTGCAAGATGACGACGGGAGCATCGGCACCTGCTGCAAAACGCGCCGCGTCGGACTTGGAAAAGCGGTTACCGCAGCCGACCGTGCCAGAAATCTGCGCTTTATTCTTCTGGGCCGCAACACAACCGAACAAAAGGAGGAACAGAAATGAATCGAATGAAAAAAGGTATCGCGGCACTCCTGCTTGTCTGCCTCATGCTGGCAGCAGTAACGCCATGCGCATTCGCCGAAACCATCATCGCATCGGGACGCTGCACCGAGGATATGCGCTGGACTTTGAACAATTTCGGCACGCTTCGGATTATCGGTTCCGGTGTGATGCCGGATTATAGTGAAGATTCCCCAGCGCCATGGTATGATTACAGGGATTCGCTGACCGGTGCTTTTTTTGTTGATGACACCGTTACGCACCTCGGCAGCTACGCATTTTATAACTGCAGCAAGCTGACGTGGTTCAACTTTACAACAAAAGAAAAAGTTACCATCGGCGAAAAAGCCTTTTCCGGCTGCTGTCTCTTAAAAGATATCGACAATTGCACAGAGAAGGCCACATCGATTGGAAAATATGCTTTTGAGAATTGTGCAGCTTTGGAGGCTGTTACGATTTCCGCAGATATGGAAACTATAGAAGAAGGCACTTTTTGGGGCTGTACAAGTCTATGGTCAGTATCATGGGGTGTCCACTATTATAATCCTTTTCGGCTGACCACCATTCAGGATTCTGCTTTTCGCTATTGTTCCGCTCTAAACGGCATCTATCTTCCACAAGAATTGCTTAGCGTCGGAGAATCAGCTTTTGCCGGCTGTGGTCTCTTTTCAGTTCACGTTTTAGGAAAAACTGCTATTGGCAATAACGCATTTTCCGGCTGTTACAACTTGAACAAGCTTTATTTAGAAGCAGGTGTCCCTAGTATTGGGGAACGCGCTTTTTGGGGCAGTGCTCTTTCCTATGTTGAAATTCCGGCCAGCGTCGCTTTCATAGGTGACGGCGCATTCGGTAACTGTCAGAGCTTGACAGGAGTTTGGGTCAACAAGGACAATGCTAACTATTTTGTGGATGACGATGGAGTTTTATATAATATCGATAAAACCGAGCTGCTCCTTTGCCCTCAAAAACTGAGTGGAACCTTCAACATTCCTAACAGCGTGACAACAATTGCAAGTGGTGCTTTTAGCGGCCGCACAAGTTTAAGCGGTGTTGTTATCCCCGATGGTGTCAAGCGTCTTGGCGCTTATACTTTTTCTGGCTGTTGTAGTTTGAACAGCATTGTTTTCCCCGCTGACCTTCAGGAAATTGGGGCGTGGGCATTCGCTGGTTGCAGTGGCTTGCGTAGTATTGATCTTCCCGATAGTGTCCGTGAAATTGGTGATCATGCTTTTTGCTCTTGTTATGATGAAAAAAGCGACAGTGGCTTGGAAAGCATACGAATTCCCGAAGGAATCACAAATGTTCATGAAGCCACTTTCAACGGCTGTAGCGCATTGCAAGACATTTATTTGCCCGGCACCATAACAGAAATTGAAGATATGGCCTTTGCTTTTTGTTCCTTGCGCAAAGGTATTAACCTTCCCGAAAATTTACAGCACATAGGCGAAATGGTCTTTATTTCTTGTGAGTTTGAGCAAATTATTATACCGAATGCTGTAACGACAATTGATGACTCTGCTTTTATGTTCTGCAGTAAATTAAAAACTCTCTCGCTTCCAAATAACCTAACAAGTATTGAAGATAGTGCTTTTTCCAATTGTTTATCTCTGACATCTCTTGTTATCCCAGCAAGTGTCAGACGGATTAGTTGCTCAGCTTTTGCAGATTGCAGCAACTTAACAAGCGTTTGTTTCCTAGGCGAGGCTCCGGAGATGGACGAAAACGCATTTGAAGATTGGAGTTTGGGAAAAGCTGCTATTCTCTACTACCTTCCCGGAACATCCGGTTGGACGACACCGACGTGGAATGGGTACAATACAATGACGTGGGACGGCAAGAACATTCCGACGGCCAGCACGCAGACGCGATTTCAGGACATCCCGTCGGGCGCGTATTATGCCAACGCGGTGAGCTGGGCGGTGGCGAATAACGTAACGAACGGAACGAGCGCGACGACCTTCTCGCCGGAGGAAACCTGTACGCGCGGGCAGATTGTGACTTTCCTTTGGCGCGCAGCGGGCGAGCCGGCCCCAAACGGCACGGTGAACCCGTTCACGGACGTGAAGCCGGGCGCATACTATTACAACGCTGTCCTCTGGGCCGTGGAGCGGGGTATCACCTCCGGCACGTCCAAAACGACCTTCTCGCCGGACGAGGGCTGCACACGCGGACAGGTCGCGACCTTCCTGTGGCGCTATGAGAGTATGCCGGGCAACACAACGCGCAATCCGTTCACAGATGTCAAAACCAGCGCATACTACTACGGCGCTGTCCTCTGGGCCGTGGAAAACGGCATTACCAACGGCACAAGCGCCACGACCTTCGAGCCGGAAGCCACCTGCACCAGAGGCCAGATCGTGACGTTCCTCTATCGGGATATCGCAAATTAGGAACTCATAAAAATCGGACGGAACCGCCATCAAAACGGTTCCGTCCGATTTTTGCATTGCCAAGAAGTCGCTCATGCAGAATTCGTCATCTATCCGTAGGGCGGGATGCCCTCATCCCGCCGCGAACGCTATCCTCTATCCCTGTTTACAATCACTTAAACCGCACTGGTATCCCCTTCACGTGCAGCGGATTGATCTGCAAAATCGCCGTGTCGCCGGGCTTGCAGGAAACGCCGGTAACATCGACGGCGACGTGAAGCATCCCGATCGCGCCGACGACGGGGCAGCGCCTGCCGTTGATCTCGACGGTGACGCAGCGGCGGTGCAGAAGCTGCTTGAGTGCAGAAAGCCCCGAGCGGAGGCAATCGACGGCGCGGCTCATATCCTGGCGGCAGCTTACATTGAAGCCATGATACCAGCCGACTGGCAGGATGGCGACGGGTGTGTCGCGCTTAGCACGCCAGAGCGCACCGTACCCCGTCGTATGTCCGGCAGGCAGCGTGCGGACGGCATCGATCTGCGTCTGTGCATAGCCGACGGGCTGAAGGTCCGTCTTAAACGGCATCCGGCCGAGCAGCGCCGAGCCGAGCCGTACGCCGTCACAATGCATCTCCGGGAAGCGCAAAAACGCCGCCGAATTGCAGCAGTGGACAACGCCGGTTTCCAGCTCCTCGGCGTGGAGGCGGTCAATCACGCCTTGAAACGCCGCGAACTCCCGCCGCGTGAGTGCCTCGTCGGAAAAAGCGCAGTTAAAATGCGTATAAATCCCGCCGAAGGTCAGACAGCGCATGGTGCGATAAAGCGTAATGATCTCGTCGGTTTGCTCCGGCAGGAAGCCGAAGCGCCCCATACCGGTGTCGATCTTGAGATGCACCTCCGCCATGTCCGCGCGGGTTGCGGCGATATCATTGATGCACTTGGCCGTTTGCGTGGAGCCGACGGTCAGGATGGCGCGGGCATCGAGCAGGCGACCGATCTCCTCGCGCTGCACCGTTTCGCGCAGCATAAGAATCGGCTCGGCTTCAAAGCCGTTCTGCCGCAGCAGCTCAGCCTCGCGCACCTCGGTCACGCAGAAATGGCAAATGCCGTTCTCCCGCAGTGCCTCGGCCAACGGCAGAACACCGAGGCCGTAGCCGTCCCCCTTCACGACCGCCCAAATCGGGACGGTACCGGCGCGGCGCTGCAATTCTTTGACGTTCGCGGCCAGAATATCCCGGCTGACGATATACGTTGTCATGGCTCACGCATCCTTTTTCCCGCGATTTTTGATTCGGTAGAGCTTGGCGGCCAGGCCCTTATAGGCAAGGCTGCCCTTTTCGGCGACGAAATACATCAGTTGGTTCTGGACGTAGTCGTACTCGCCGACGAACTCCGTAAATTCGCCGTGGAAGCCCTGCTTGAAGCGGTAGAGGCCGTAGTGCGGGTTGTCCTCGGAGATATCGCCGGAAACGCCGCGGAAATCGTACACGCGGCAGCCGGTTTCAATCGCCCACTGGATCATCCGCCACTGGAGCAGATAGTTCGGCATCAGGTTGCGGTACTCGTTCGACGACGCACCGTAGAGATACCAGACCTTATCGCCGTAATGAATGGCCAGCGTTCCGGCAATGGGCTTGTCCTCATAAAACGCCATATAAAGGCGGCACTTCTCGCCAAAGTTATCCAGCATCGCGGAAAAATACTCCGGCGGACGGGTCGCAAAATTATCGCGCAGGCCGGTTTCGACCATGATCCGTGCAAAATCCGCGACCATTTCCTTGCCGCAGATGCGAACCTCGACCCCCTTTTTCGTCGCAAGGCGAATATTGTAGCGCCATTTCTGATGGAACGAGGCCAGAATCTCCTCCTCGCTGCGGCCGTTCAGATAAAGCCGGAACACATAGCGCGGCTGGATGGCTTCAAAATTCTTGCCGGTATCGCGTGTGCGGAAGCCGTTTTCCTCCAGCATTTTGACAAAATCCGTCTGATTGGACGGCACATCGGGGTCGATTTTAATAACATAAGCCTTTTCCTGCGCAGCCAGCTTCTTCGCCGCATACATCAGCTCGGCAAAGGTGGTGCGGTCGTCCAAATCACAGACTGGGCCGCGGCAGGCGTACATCATTTTCCGGCCGATGAGCGGCATTTTGCGGATAAGGAACGCAACACTTCCGCGAATCTTGCCCTCGCTGTCGCGGCTGATGATGGCCTTCCATGTCCACGCAGGCTTCTGCTTCGCCCAAAGGCTGCTCTGTGCAAAATGGCCCTTCGGATGCCCCTGAACAAAGGTCTCATATTCCGCCAAGGTTTTTTCGGTCACAAGTTCGGTCATAATGATATCTCCAATTCTGCGCCTTCTCCGCCGCTTCAAGCAGCGCAGAGGGCTTTTCCACAGCATTCCATGCTAATTGTAGCACAATGCGCGGCAATTTGCAACAAGGATAGCAAAAGGGCTGCTCCGAAATTCCCGGAACAGCCCGTTATGCTTTTTTAATTACACCAACTCGATGATCGCCATTTCAGCTGCATCGCCGCGGCGGGCGCCGATGCGAACGACTCTGGTGTAGC
>CABSFY010000106.1 GCA_902477055.1 uncultured Eubacteriales bacterium | reverse complement strand
AAAGCAAGCCTCCCACAGCGGGTTTCGCTGTGGGAGGCCCAGACTGTCAAAGAACCCCTGCTTTCAAGTGACGAAAGCAGGGGGTTCTTTGACAGTCTGAACGGCCCCCGGTTCTTACTTAGAACCGGGGGCCGTTCAATTTTGAGGATAGCTTGGAAGAAACAAACGTAAATCCGCAAGGTGTCAATCCGCTGCGTCGAGCTCGGCTGGGGTTGTTATAATAAATTTGCGGTTACTTAGATAAATCCGACAAAAAGAATCGGTTTTGTTGGGGCATAGTGCTGAATTATTGGAATCATTGTAAAACCGATTGACAAAAATGTGAAAACAGGATAAACTGTAAATAAATAGCTAAGGGTTGCCCGCCGGGGGATAGCGCTCGGTTTTGTGGAGGATTTTGGCGATGCGTTCATAGCAGCGCCCGGAGCGCTCCATAACCTCTGCGTTTTGCGCTCGACGGACTTGAACTGCGCAGCAAGCGTCGCTGAACCTTCGGCACTGCGGTGCAGCGTCACATTCCCAAGGCACGATATTGTAACAGAAAGGAAGGAAAAAATGAAAAACAAATCTCTAGTGCACATACTGGTTTGGCTGATAACGGCTACGATGATATGTAGCATTGCTCCCTGTGCGGCGGCCGCGGCGAGCAACAGCTGGGAGGACTGGATTTATGCTGACGCATGGAGCCTGAACGCCGACGGCTCGCTTTCCTATGCCGGTACGGATACCGGCGCGGCATATCAGATCATTCACAAAGCGCCTGTTGACACCAACTGCGTGGATGTTGACCTTCGGATTGACGGCGCAGCCAATGCAGGAAACGGCGGCGCCGGCCTGTTTTTTACGGCGGCCAACGGCGATACGTATTATTTTACCTACAATGTGCAAGGATATGCCGCAATCATCAAGAACTCCGGTGGTGCGGAAACCTATCTGAACAGCACCTCTGCCTATCCCAGCGTACCGCAGGGAGAGTGGACAAACTTCAAAATCATTCTGGAAGACAGTTATATTGCTTTTTATATTGGCGGTTCCCTGGTTTTTAAGGAAGCGGGCAGCTTCACCGGTGTGTGGAGCGGCGGCACGATCGCAATCAATGATTATGCGGTGCCGCTGTCTGCGCGGGTGAACAGTCTGGAACCGATGCAGCCGGAGGAATGGACGTATACCGGCTGGGTGAAAAACGAGGACGTATTTTCCTATGACGGCAGCGATTTGGGAGCTGCCCATCAGGTCGTATATAACAAAACCGTGACGACGAACTGCGTGGATGTCGATCTTCGCATCGACGGCACGGCCGCTGCGGACAACGGACATATTGGTGTATGGCTGACGGCTGCAAATGGTGACGCGTATTATTTCATGTATTCCCCGGTTTATCACTATGCGTCCGTCATTCGCTATCCGGCCGGAGGCGGTGAGGAATACCTGAATAAGGGCAGCGCCAACCCCGTGCTGGAAACGGGAACGTGGGCGAATTTTAAGGTCCTCCTAGAAGCGAATTATATTGCGTTTTATATCGACGGTGCGTTGATGCACCAGATCTCCGGCGATTTCGCGGGCGTATTTGACAATGCGGTCCCAAAGATCAATGACTATGCGATACCGCTTTCCGCGCGGGTGAATAGCCTCGAGCCGATTCAGCCCGAAGAATGGTCCTATAGCGGTTGGACGAAAAATGAAGATGGATTTACCTATGACGGCAGCGACTTGGGAGCTGCCCATCAGATCATATACAACAAGACGGTAACGACGAACTGCGTGGATGTCGATCTCCGCATCGACGGCACGGTTGCTGCCGACAACGGACATATTGGCCTGTGGCTGACGGCCGCAGACGGGGATGCCTATTATTTTATGTATTCCCCGGTTTATCACTATGCGTCCGTCATCCGTTATCCGTCCGAGGGCGGGGAGGAGTACCTCAACAAGGGCAATGCCAACCCCGTACTGGAAACGGGAAAGTGGACGAATTTCAAGGTCATCTTGGAAAAGGATTACATTGCATTTTATATTGACGGCGCGCTGATGCATCTGATCTACGGCGAATTTGCGGGCGTGTTTGACAACGCGGTCCCGCGCATCAACGATTACGCCGTACCCGCGAGCGCTCGCATCAACTCGCTGGAAAACGTTGACGTGGACGACCTCGGGAACAAGGGCTTCCCGGAAGCGTGGGGCTATAACAGCAACTGGAGCTGGAACGAGGAAGAAAAGGCGCTTTACTACAATGGTACGGAGTTCCTGCCCCGCGTCAGCTACAATTATCCGGTCAATACGGACTGCATCGAATTTTCGGCGAAGGTCACCAGCAATGTCACCGCCGCCGATGCCAACCTGACGTTTGCGTTTGTCTGCCCGGACGGTGACACGTATTTGTTCCAGTACGGTACCTATGCCGGTTACGGCGGCGAATGCTGCTGGATCACGCATATGCCGCAGGGAACGGACGGCCCGCTCGCGTGGATCACGCCGCAGGTCAGTCATCCGCTGAAAAACGGCGAATGGCATGATTTTAAGATCATTCTGAAGAACAATGTTCTTGCCCTCTATGCTGACGGAGATCTTGTCTGCTACCATTATCAGAACTTTAACGGCAAGCTGGCCAACGGCCTGTGCTATTTGCAGAGCTATAACTGCACCATTGCGGTGAAAGACGTGAAGCTTTCGTCGGAGGAAAAGACGATCTTTGATTATGACTTTGAATTTGACTCTGACGAATCGGTCGCCATGTTTACGGCGGAAAACGGCACGATCCGCCACGAGGGCAGCGCGCTGCTGCTGGACGTGGAAGGTGAAAATGCTGCGCTGCAAAGCCCGCTGATTCTGGAGGCGCGCGGACACCGTTATTCCGCCCTGCTGCCGCTGCGCAATACGGTGTTCCTGCGGGTAAAGAACGACACCGCAGCGACTGCGCTCAAGGTCACCGTCACGACGGACAACGGCAGCGCATCGGTCGAAGTGCCGGTAGCGGCGCACTCTGACCCGGTTTCGCTGTACGCCAACTTCTCAAAGACCACGCTTTCCGGCTATATCCGCTCGGTGCGGATTGAACCGCTGGGCGCGAGCGCGGGTACGCTTTCGATCGACTCTATCAGCTTTGAGCGCGAAGCGCCGCTGGTCGACTTTGCCGGGGAAATTCTCTCCTGTACTGCCGATTTTTCGGAAAAGACCGTTACCGTAACGGGCAGATTGAACGCCGCGTATCGCGGAAAGACCGTTACCCTCTATGAGACGGAAATGCGGAACGTTGCCAATGATATCGAGGGTGATGTGTTAGCGACCGTGACTCCGGACGGAACGGACTTTACTATGACCTTCCCGCTGATGAACGGGAATATGACCCGCCTTTCCTCCATGTTCCTCGCAGCGGTGGGTGATGTGCGGCTGGGCGACCGCTTTGCAATTGAAAACGGTGCGGAGCTGGAGGAAAACCTGTATCCCGTTACGATTCCGGAACGCAGCGTTACGGTGACAGATGCTCCCTACAATGCGAAGGGTGATGCATTCACCGATGATACGACTGCCATTCAGGCGGCAATTGACGACATGACCGCGCAGGGCGGCGGCACGGTGATCATTCCCGGCGAGCCGGGGAACTTCTACGGCAAACGGTATATCATTACCAATGTGCAGGTCAAGAGCAATGTCGAGCTGCGAATTGAAGAGGGAGCGGTGCTTTGGCAGTCGCCCCGCTACGCGGACTATACCTATGCCGCCGCTTATGGACACAACGCAGAGCTGTGGCCGCCGATCACATGGTGCGCCGCCGCCTTCTGCACCAACTACCCCATGATCAGCGCCTATGAGGCGGAAAACATTCGCATCACCGGCAAGGGTACGATTCGCGGCTGTGACTACGGCAATGAATCGTTCGACGGCTGCTCCGGCGAGGATCGGGACATCGGCTGCGCCAGCCTTGTTCATCTTTTCTCCGTCGGACTCTACGCCTGCAAGAATGTTGAGCTGTCCGGACTGAGCCTGACGCGCGCCGGCGGCTATTTCTGCCCGGCGGTCAGCTGCGAGCGCGTGACCTATTCCGACTTGCGCATGAGCCTCCCGGCCTGCGTAGAGGCGGATATGATCGACCTTGTGAATTCCAAGGACATTTTCATCAACCGCTGCTTTGGCTATTCCAACGACGACTCCGTGGTATTGTCCTGCCATGTAGAGGACCCGCGCGGGCAGGTCAGCCCGTGGTGGAAGTCCGACGGCACGCTCGACAATGATGTGCGGGATGTTACGGTGAAGCACAGCAGCTTCGTCGGCGGAAAGGGCTTGACCTTTATCGCATGGGGCACCAACCGTGACGATCTGTCCCAGCAGGAGATTAAGAACATCACGGCGGAGGATTGCCATTTCAATACCTCTGCGTGCTGGTATGATAATCCTTACTACGGAACGCCCTACTTTACCAGCTTGGAGGAGGACTACTCCAGCGTTTCGCAGATCCGTATTTTCAACTGCCGGTTCGACCGCACGCCGAACCTCCGCCCGGTCAAGGTGACAGATCTTGTAACGGACTTTGCTCTGCACAGCACCAATCAGTTTGTGTATGGCGACTTTGAGCGCAACGATGCCGATCACCCCGACTGGATTACCGGCCTGAGCAACTGGACGGTCACCAGCCACGGCGGCAGCGTCACAGAGGTCGATTCCGAGGACGGCCGCTGCGCAAAGCTCGCCGGACGGGCGGAGCTGGCGCAGGGACTTTACATGAAAGCGCGCGAAAAGGTTTTCACGGCGACCGTAAAGCTGGAAAGCGGTGCGGCGAGGCTGTTTGTCAAGGACATTCTGACCGGAGAACTCGTGGCGGAGAAAGCCGTACAAGCCGGCGGATTTACCGAGTATGCGCTGGAATTCACCGGGACGGACAGAAATCTCTATCTTGGCATTGAAGCGCTCACGGACGACACGGTGGTCTATTTTGACAATGCGGCAGTGACCCATGTCGACGGCGACGACGAGGGCGACCCGAGCTATCCGCGTAAGGAAGAATTCCTGATCGATCAGAAAAAAGCGCTGGTGACTGCGGAGAATAATCCGGATGCAGTGTTCACCCGGAACGAGATCGAGGGGAAGGCGCAGCTGTATTACTTGCAGGTGTTCCGCGACGAATGGGAATTCTCCTATACGGTTCGTCCTACAGCGGCGGACAACCGTCTGCGCACGACGCTTTCCAACTCCGACCACGGCAAGCAGATTTTGCTCGATTTCTGGTATCACAACGACAACCAGCTGATGATCGGCCTACAGTATAAAACCGGAAAGAAAACGTGGACGACAGCGGAAAATGAGTGGATCGATCTCCCGGAGGGCAGCCGCGTCTATGGGGTAAAGCTCACGCACGCACACGCCGATGACTACGCAACGCTGACGATCTACGACAAGGACGGCACGCCGGTCTATACCAAACAGCTGCGCAATGACCGGTACACCTGCGATTTGTTCTACGGTACCGGCGGCATTTACGGTCTGAACTACGACTTCTTCGACTGGTCGCCGAACGGGAAGCTCTATGGCTTCTACTACGGTGCGATCGGCGGCAATGAGAACCCTGTCATTGCCCCGCAGACGTTCCATGTCACGTGGGATGTAGACGGCGTGACGACGACCGAAGCCTATAAGGAAGGCGAGATGCCCAGCTTTAAGGGCAGCACGGACAAGGCGCCTGACGGCGAATACACCTACAGCTTCACCGGCTGGACGCCGGAGATTGCTGCGGTCAGCTGCGACATTACCTATACGGCACAGTATTCCAAAACGCCGATTCCTCCGACGACCTATACCGTTACCTTCGTGGATGGTCTGACCGGGGAAAGCATCTCGACCGTCGAGGTCGAGGCGGGCAAGGCCGCAACTGCGCCTGCTGCGCCCGAACATGAGGGTTACACCTTCAAGGGCTGGGACAAGGCGTTCGACAATGTTACCGAAAACCTGACGGTTACGGCGATTTACGAGAAGAACGCCGAGCCGTCGAAGCCTTGGGTCAATCCGTTTAAGGATGTCAAGGAGGCAGACTGGTTCTATGAGGGCGTGAAGTTTGCCAACCAGCATGAGCTGTTCAACGGCACTGCCCCCGACACCTTCAGCCCGGATGATGCCATGACCCGCGCGATGCTCGTCACCGTGCTCTGGAGAC
>CABSFY010000105.1 GCA_902477055.1 uncultured Eubacteriales bacterium | reverse complement strand
GATGCCCCCATCCCGCCGCCGGCACTCTCCTTTCATGCGTAGGGGCCGATGCCCTCATCGGCCCATGTAGGCAGCACCAATTTTGGTACATACCATGCCGCAGCGTGCGCCTGTGGGCGCAGGACCCTATCAGTCACGGCCAAAGGCCGTGACAGCTTCCCCAGCGGGGAAGCCGAGGCGCTGCGGTGCGAGGGCGGGCGGTCAATGACCGCCTCTACGGCTTTTATGGGATATGCCTGCAATTACGGAAGTACCTGCAACAGGCCGATGAGGGCATCGGCCCCTACACATAAGGGAATGTTTTTGCTTCCAAGGGCGTTCCCCGCGTAATCGCATTATTCCCTCGTCCCGCTGCCGTCCCTACGGCGTGGAACGATGGTTCCTGCAAGCGGCGGGGCGGTGGGGATGCAAAAAGGAGCAGCTCCGGAGAGCTGCTCCTTTGAAAATTGTGCTTTGCTTACTTTTCTGCTGCTGCGAGGGCGCCGACGCGGACCATGAGGGCAGCGGCTTCGGCGCGGGTGGCGTTATCCTGCGGGCGGATGGTGCCAACATCGTCGCCGCGGACGACCTCGACCGCTGCGGCCCACTGCAGGGCTTCCTTCGCATAGTCGGAGACCTTGGCAGCGTCCTTGAACTTCGCGGCCAGATCGACCTTCTTGTCGAGGTCGGCCTTCTTTGCGTAGGTCGCGTAGCGGAACAGCATGGTTGCGATCTGCTCACGGGTGATGTTCTCGTCCGGTGCGAATTCCGTCTTGCTCACGCCGTTGGTGATGCCGGCCTTCACACCCCAGTTGATAGCGTCGGTGTAGTAGGCATCCTTTTGCAGATCGGTGAAGGAGTTCGTGCCGTCTTCGACCTTGTTCTCGCCGTCAAGACGGTAGAGCATGGTGATGAACTGCGCACGGGTGACCTTGCCTTCCGGCTCGAACGTGGTCTCGGTCATGCCCTTGATGACGCCCGCGCGGTACATCGCCAGCACGTCGGAATAGAACCAGTCGGCTTCCTTCACGTCGGTGAAGGGCTGCTCGATGAGCTTGATACGGACTTCGTTCAGATCGATCTTGATGGGCTTTTCCTTGGTAGACTTCTCGAAGTAAGCCTGTAATGCGTGGCGCATATAAGTCTTGTTGACGTGGGTGATGATCTTCACATCCTTGGCAAGACCGGCTTCCTCGTTGAGCACGTTGAGCATCGAGTAGCCGTCGCCGCCGCCGGCGATGAAGCTGTTGATAACGACCTTATAGCGCTTTGTCGGGTCGAGCTTGGTGCCGTCCTTGAGCTTTACGTCGGAAACGCGCTTACCGGGCTCCTTGGTCAGGTCAGCGGTGTAGGTAATACCGGCGGGCTGGGCGAATTTTCCGTGCAGGCTGGGCAGCGCACTGACACCGTTTTCCAGCGCGGCGAGGATGGCTGCACCCGGAGCCTCCACAAGCATCATGTCGTTATCGAACGGCAGGACAGAGTTGCAGACCTTGAGCGTGACCTCGCCCTCCGGAATGGAGGAGCGCATACCGCCGCCGTTGACGAGGCAGATGTCGGGCTCATAGTCGGCGAAGAAGTCGAGCAGCGCATCGGTGACCAGATTCGCAATCGGGGAGTTCTGGCCGCGGACGAGCTGGGTGGACCATTCGAGATTCTGGGCGCTGTAGCCGATGACCTTCTCCAGTGCCTTGCCGACCTCGGCGTTGTAGTCGTCGACGATCTTCTTAACGGCGGCATCTTCCTTGTACGCCTCGGTCAGGAAGATCTGGTTGTAGACGATGCCGGTCATCTTGCCGTTATAAACGACAACGTTGATCTGGTTGAGCGCCTCGCCATGCTTGCTGGGGTTGATGAGGTACTGGGTGTCGTTGACGATGGTCGGGCGGCCCGCGATGTCGTTGCCGCCGCCGATGGAGATATCAACGGCCTTGTTGTCGGCGACGAGCTGGGTGTTCTTGCTGTGGACGTGGGACAGGGCGACAACGACGTCGCACTTTTCGTCGGTCTTGAGCTTATTGACCAGCTCTGTGGCCTTGGTCAGATCGTCGTCCCATTCGATGTCGCGGGTGTTGGTGTAAAGGGTCGTTTCGGCGCTCTGGTCGTCGGTCACGCCGAAGATGCCGAACTTCAGGCCGGCGGCGTTGACGGTGATGTAATCGCCGAACGGATAGGTGTTCTCGCCCTCATAGGTCTTGCCCTCGCGGAACTTGGTGTTGGCCGAGAGCATGGCGTAGGACGCTCTGTCGCGGAGGGTGAGCAGGTTTTCCAGCGAGTAGTCGAAGTCGTGGTTGCCGAGGACGGTAGCCTTCAGGCCCAGCGCGTTGAGCGCATCGACGGAAACCTTGCCCATGGTGACGTTCGCCAGCGTGGTGTTGTACGGGGAGTCGCCGCCGTCAACATAGATGACGTTATCTTTGCCAACGGCGGTTCTGACCTCGTCCATGACGGTCTTGATGCGGGCAACGGAGCCGATCTCAAACTTGCCGTCGGAGGACTTATAGGGGATGTAGTTGCCGTGGATATCCGCGGTCGCAAACATCGCAACGATCTTCGTGTCGTTCAGGAAGGCGAACAGGGTATTGACCTGCTCCTTGGTAATGGGCTGGTCGGTGATGTCGGCCGCCTTGAACAGGCCGTTATCGATGGCCTTTTTCAGATGGTCGATCTTCAGGTCCGCGCCGTACATACCCTTGGCAACGGCGGTGGCCATTTCGCGGACGGTGATGGGGTCGTTGGGCTTGAAGCTCAATTCATCGTCCGCCAACGGCAGAAGCAGCGCGTTGACGACGGCCTCGATCTTGGGCGCCTCGGTCAGCTCAACGCAGTCCTTTGCGGCAGCGATGACATTTTTGGATGTGATGGCTTCCGAGGAAGCGGAATAGCCCAGCTCCTTCGGGGTCTTTTCCATGCCTTCGATGTCCAAGGCATGGATGTCCGCCAGCGCAAACTTCTCCGCCAGATACACGGCCGCGTCGGCGCGCGTATACGGATCGGCTGCGAAAACGGAAGCGGGGATGAGCGAGAGTAAGAGCAGTAGGGTCAAAACGACGGATAGAACTCTTTTCATAGCAAACCTCCTAAGTAAAATATGTTGCACCGGAAAAACCGGTCCAATCCATTCCCAGTGTACCACACACGTAGAAAAGACGCAAGTACCACTTCCCTATCCCGCCCGATTTTAGGCGAAGTCCACAAATCGACCCGCCAAAATTTGACAAGATGCACAATCCGCACCGGATGCAGCGCCGAATTCCGTTCGTAGGGCGGGGTGACCTCACCCCGCCGCGAATTCCGCACAGACTCCCGTTCCACGCCGTAGAGGCAGTCATTGACCGCCCGCCCTTGCGCCGCAGCGCCTTGGCTTCCCCGCAGGGGAAGCTGTCACGGCCAAAGGCGGGTCCCCACGCCCGCAGGCGCACACTGCGGCTTGATTTGCAGCAAAATCAAAGTGCCTGCAATTGCGGGCAAAGCCCGCTGTTCTTGCGCAAAGCGCAAGAACGCAATCCTTCCGTCAGCTTCGCTGACAGCTCACTTTACACAAGGGAGCCTTTGGATGGTGCGTAGGTTCAGCCTTCGGGGGCGAGGGGCAGGGAGCAGAGGGGTTCGGAGAAGTCGGAGATGAAGTCGAGGCTCAGGTTGCTGACGGTGCAGACGGTTTTGCCGTCAACCGGCGGGCAGTCCGGCTCCGGGGTGTAGATGCGGCAGCAGGGAACAAAGCGGCCGACATCGACGCGCGGGCTGTAGACGATCTGGACATAATATTCCTCCGGCCCCTCGTCGCCGAAAAAGCCGTCAAAAAGCGCCTTGAGCCGCTCGTCCGTGACATCGACCGCGGCCTCGCCGTCGCTTTCCGGCATCTCACCGTAGGAGAAGCTGACGGTAACGCCGCCGTCCTCCTCCGTGCGTTGGACGGTAACGCTGTGGAAGGTGTCGTTCAGAAGCTGCTGCAGCGCATCGTCGTCCTGCTGTGAGATCATCACGCTGCGGGAGGCCAGCGTGCAGTCGCTCTCCGGCACGGCGGACTGCCGGACGTGCGGTGTGTCGATCGCCAGAAAGCGCATCGCGGCCAGCACCATCGGCTCGTTCAGGATGGCCTCCGGCGTGAAGTCCTCGGCAAAGCCGCTGAACTCGCTGATCGTCATGGAATCCGGCCCGACGGTGAGCGTCAGCGCGCTGCCGGTATAAGTGACATAATTTCCCAAGTCACCGTCAACCTCAAATTGCAGTGCTTCCTCGGTCGAGCCGATGCACTCGCGCAGGAAGCGCTCCCCCGCCTCCCGTTCGCGGTCGCTCAGCGCCGCGTCGATTGGATATTCCGGGCCGCCGTGGTCGCTGGGATAGGGATTGGGAAACGTCGGATAGGTCCCCGTCCGCGTCGTTTCGGCAAGGGTCGTCAGCGTTTCCATCTGTGCGTCGTCGAGCAGGCAGAGCTTCGTATCCATGCCGAAATAGTAACGAAAGTCATACCTCGCCCCCTCGGTCGCGGACGGCGCGGTCAGGTCGGTCATCAGGATGGTCGTCAGTTCGGGTTTTTCGTCGGTCTGCGGCGCTGTGGTATCCGTAGAAAGCAGCGGCTGCGCACAGGCGCACAAAAGCAGCAGCACTGCCAGCAAAATACAGGCGATTTCGAGCTTCATTATGCTGACCCCTTTCTTCTGAAATTCCGTTATCCTCTCTGCTGCGGACGGAGCGCTCCGTCCTTTTGTCTTTTAGACGGCGATTTGAAATTTAAGTTCCAGTTTTTTCCAAAAATAAAACGACCGCACCGGTTACCCGGCACGGCCGTTTCAGCGTGTCAAAAAGGAGCAGCTCCGGAGAGCTGCTCCTTTGAAAATTGTGCTTTGCTTACTTTTCTGCTGCTGCGAGGGCGCCGACGCGGACCATGAGGGCAGCGGCTTCGGCGCGGGTGGCGTTATCCTGCGGGCGGATGGTGCCAACATCGTCGCCGCGGACGACCTCGACCGCTGCGGCCCACTGCAGGGCTTCCTTCGCATAGTCGGAGACCTTGGCAGCGTCCTTGAACTTCGCGGCCAGATCGACCTTCTTGTCGAGGTCGGCCTTCTTTGCGTAGGTCGCGTAGCGGAACAGCATGGTTGCGATCTGCTCACGGGTGATGTTCTCGTCCGGTGCGAATTCCGTCTTGCTCACGCCGTTGGTGATGCCGGCCTTCACACCCCAGTTGATAGCGTCGGTGTAGTAGGCATCCTTTTGCAGATCGGTGAAGGAGTTCGTGCCGTCTTCGACCTTGTTCTCGCCGTCAAGACGGTAGAGCATGGTGATGAACTGCGCACGGGTGACATTGGCCTCCGGCTCGAAGGTGGTCGGCGTCGTGCCGTTGACCACGCCCAGCCCGTAGACCGTCTTGACATCCGCATAGAACCAGTCGGTTTCCTTCACGTCGGTGAACGGAAGCTCCACGGACGGGACGGTGTGGACGATATGGATGCGGCCTTCACCGGTCGGGTTGGCGTAGATGGAATCCTTGGAGATAACGCCCTCGAGCTTGCCGGTGATGTACTTGATGAGGACTTCGTTGTCAATGGCAACCTCCTGCGCGAGGATCTTGGAGCCCTTGAATACGGTGTAGCCGTCGCCGCCGTTGATGAGCATATAGTTATGGCCGCCGAGGGTGTAGGTCTTCTTGACATCGAGCGGCTGGCCGCCGATCTTAACATCGGTGACTCTGTGCTCACCCTCGAGCTTGACGAAATTCTTGTTCTCATCGAAGCGGGCCGGGGTGGGGATGGCGGTATTGACGGTATACTCAAGGCCGGAAACCTGCAGGAAGCCGCCGGACTCGCCGGGCAATGCAGCAGAGCCGATCTCCAGCGCGGTCCAAATCTGTTCGCCGGTGACTTCGATCTTGCAGGCGGTGTTGCCGAAGGGATGCACGGCAATGATCTGGCCGTAGGTGATGTCGCCCTTCTTGATGTCGGCGCGGACGCCGCCGCCGTTGACGAAGGCAATATCGGTGCCGAGCAGGTCACGGTAAGCGTCGGCGCAGAGGTCGCCGAGGTTGGTTTCCGCGCTGCGGACGGCGCGCTTGCCG
Source organism: uncultured Eubacteriales bacterium (assembly GCA_902477055.1). GTDB lineage: Bacteria > Bacillota > Clostridia > Oscillospirales > Oscillospiraceae > JAZOXB01. The sequence goes on along the minus strand of CABSFY010000105.1, from coordinate 370 downwards.
GTTTCGGGATTGAGCGTGGTCAGATCGACCTCGGTCTTGGCAACGACCTTCTTGCTGACTTCATCGACTTCCTCCTGAAGCGCAGCGACCTTCTTTGCAATGGCCCCGTTGTACGGTGCGACACCGGCAGCAACGGGAACCAGCTCAGCGGTGATCTTTCCGTCGGGAGCGATCACCATATGGCCGATATTCTTCAGCTTCGTGCCGGTCTGGGCGACGACGACATCCTTGCCGTCCTTGTTCTTCTCGGTCTTGGTAAAGGTGCTGTGAGAGTGGCCGTCGATGAGCGCATCGATGCCGGTGGTGTTCTTAATGACGGAGGTCGAGGTCCACGGCTCGGACTGCTCGTCGATGCCGAGGTGGCCGACGG
>CABSFY010000104.1 GCA_902477055.1 uncultured Eubacteriales bacterium | reverse complement strand
GGTGCCCCCACCCCGCCGCTGCCGCCAGCGGCGACGAACGACCAGCAGTCAGTGCTCAGTGGTCGGTGGTCAGTGGTTAGTGGTCAGTGAAGGTGTGCCTGGCGGCACGATTAAATTTCGCGCCGGAGGCGCAAAAACAATCCCTCAGACGCGCTCCGCACACCAGTTCTCGCTGCGGCTCGGTCGCCTCGCGGCTCTGACATGCCACCGGCATGTCATTCACTCCCGCGAGGCCGCTTCGCTACCCTTTGCACAAGGGCGCCATTGAGAAAGTAGGCAGTCAAAAAACCTTCCTCTGTGAGGAAGGTGGCACGGCGAAGCCGTGACGGAAGGAGAGAAGCTCGGTCAACATGATTTTTCTGATAGACGATACTGCCAGCATCTCTCCCTCAGACGCTTCGCGCCAGCTCCCTCGTCAGAGGGAGACAAGGAGCAGTACGTAGCCGAAAGGCTCCCTTGTGTAAAGGGAGCTGTCAGCGAAGCTGACTGAGGGATTGCGCGGGGAAGCCTTCCGAATTCGCCTAACCTTCGGCGAATTCGCAGCCTCGTCCCGCACAATCCTTCCGGCGCTCCGCGCCACCTCCCTTTGCACAAGGGAGGCCTCGTCCGGCTGCGGCGGTAAGGACGACCCCTCCTACGATATTGCAACGTGCGCCTGCGGGCGCGGGGACTCCTTCCGTCGCGGCCTATAGCGCACCCTACGCAAAGCGCCTCAAATTTCGCAAGTCCAAATATCATTCACCATTCACTATTCACTAACCACTAACCATTTTCCTCCCTCCCGGTTCTATTTCTCTGCGCCCGCGCATACATATCCCGCAGGAGTTGATCGCATGAAAACCAAAGAGCGGCTGACGCTGCGGGGCGTCTGCTTTGCGCTGCTGCTGACGGCGGTGGCGCTGCGGCTGGCGATGATGCTCGGCGGGCGGGACGGACAGGCCGTCGCGCTGTTTTTGGGGCTGGGGTTGCTGCCGGACGAAGCAGATCCTGCGGCCGCGTCGAGCGAGGCGTTGGACGCGCCGACCGTTTCGCCAACCTTCCCGCCACTGGAATATCGCACGCCGTCGAAGCTGCTGCGTTTTTCGGCGGAGGATGCAGCGCTGGTGGACATCGCCAACCATTCCGGCGCGGACATCGACCCGGCGGCGCTCATCACGCAGCCGATTTCCTTCGATTTGACGGCGGACGGGCCGCTCGTTCTGATCGTACATACCCACGCAACCGAGGCTTACACCTGTGCCGACGGCGACGACTACACAACAGACGAGCCGTACCACACGAATGACACAAGGTTTAACGTCGTCCGCGTCGGACAGGCCCTGACCGACCGCCTCAACGCGCTTGGAATCGAAACGATACACGATGAAACGCTCTATGATGCGGCAGGCTATTATGACGCGTATGAGCGCACAGCAGACGGCATTGCCGCATATCTTTCGGACCATCCGTCGATTCAGATGGTGATCGACGTACACCGTGACGCGATCGCGGACGAAAATGGCGGCGAGCTGGCCGTCACAACGACGCTGGACGGACAGGACGCGGCACGGCTGCTGCTGGTCATGGGGACGGACACCGCCGGGCTGACGCACCCGAACTGGCGGGAAAATTTATCGTTCGCAATCCAGCTTCAGGCGCTGTGCGAACGCGACGCGCCGGGGTGTTTTCGGCAAATGTCGCTGCGCTCGGAGCGGTACAATGAGCATTTAACGGCGCATTCCATCCTCCTAGAGGTCGGCGCGGCGGGCAATACGCTCCAGCAGGCCCTTCGCTCGATCGACTACTTCGCCGCCGAGCTTGCCACCCTGCTGCAAGCAGCAGGCGGACAATAACCCCCGCCGCAGCAGTTTTTCCGGTATCCGCAAGCGTCTTGGCTTCCCCTCTGGGGAAGCTCAGCTTGTCAAAAAAGTCCTCACGGGCTTTTTTGACAAGCTGGGACTGATCGGGTCCCCGCGCCCGCAGGCGCACGTTGCGATTCGGTTTACAGCAAAATCGAAGTGCCTGCAACGGGCCGATGAGGGCATCGGCCTCTACGGCGTGAAACGGAAGTCGGTACGCAATTCGCGGCGGGGTGAGGGCACCCCGCCCTACGAACGTATTTTGATAGTGCGTGCGGCGTTGACGATAGCTCCTGCAACGGGCCGATGAGGGCATCGGTCCCTATGCAAAGAACGGAAGTGCTGTCAGCGGTGCTGTGTTTGCCGGCGTTCGACGAACGCGAACATTTTTCGATGCGAGCAATATAATGCGGCAAATCGAGTAATTTTCGGCGCGGAATGGCGTTGTTCTCGAAAAAAGATAACCATCTCGCCTTGCAGGTGAGATGGTTTTATTGTATAATGCAAGTATCGTCCAAAAGTGTTCAGTTTTTTCCATTCTTGTTTGTGTTTTCTGCACAAACGCAAAGAGAGGTTCTCAATATGGCAACATTTTTCCTCAACGGCACGGAGGTCACGACTACCAAAAAGCAGAAGCTGTTACGCTTCCTGCGCGACGAAATGCACATCACCTCGGCCAAGGACGGGTGCAGCGAGGGTGCCTGCGGCGCGTGTACCGTGCTGATCGACGGTGAGCCGTGCCGCGCCTGCATTCCCGACACCGAGCGGCTCGACGGCAAGAGCATCCTTACCGTCGAGGGTCTGAGCGACTTTGAAAAGGCAGTCTACACCTACGCGTTCGGCGAGGCCGGTGCGGTCCAGTGCGGCTTCTGCATTCCGGGCATGGTCCTGTGCGCCAAGAGCCTGCTGGATAAGATTCCCGACCCCACCGACGAGCAGATTCGCTTTGCCATCCGCAATAACTATTGCCGCTGCACCGGCTACGTCAAGATCATCGATGCCATCCGGCTGGCGGGCCGCATCCTGCGCGACGGCAAAATCCCCCTGCCGTCCGAAACGGACTGGAAGCTCGGCTCGCGCGTCCATCGCGTCGATGTCGAGGAAAAGGTGCTGGGCTACGGCAAGTACCCCGACGACTTCTATGTGGACGGAATGTGCTATGGCGGCGCCGTCCGCAGCAAGCACGCCCGCGCGCGCATCGTTGCCATCGACCCGTCCGCCGCGCTGAAGCTGCCGGGTGTCGTCGCCGTCCTGACCGCTGAGGACATTCCCGGCGAGAACAAGATCGGCCACCTGAAGCACGACCAGTACACGCTCATCCCCATCGGCGGCCTGACGCACTACCTCGGCGACGCAATCGCGCTCGTCGTTGCGGAGGACCAGGCGACGTTGGAAAAGGCGAAGAAGCTGGTCAAGATTACTTACGATGTACTGCCCGCCGTCCATAACATCGACGAAGCGGCGGCGGATACCGCGCTGGTCTTTGACGAGGAAACCACGAACGTGCAGGCGTACAAGCACGTCAGCCGCGGCGATGCGGCGGGCGCGATTGCCAAGGCCCCGCACGTCATCACCGAGCATTTTGAAACGCCGTGGACCGAGCACGCGTTCCTCGAGCCGGAATGCTGCGTCGCCTACCGTGAGGAGGACGGCACGGTCATGCTCATCACGACCGACCAGTCCTCGCACACGACGCTGCACGAATGCTCCCTGCTGCTTGGCACGAAGAAGGTCAAGGTGCAAAACGCCCTTGTCGGCGGCGGCTTCGGCGGCAAGGAGGATATGTCCGTCCAGCACCACGCCGCGCTCATCACCTACTGCACCGGCCGCCCGGTCAAGGTCAAGCTCAGCCGCGACGAGTCCATCCTCGTCCATCCGAAGCGTCACCATTTCGTGATGGACTTCACCCTCGGCTGCGACAACGACGGCAAGATTCTCGGCGTCAAGGCGAAGGTCTGCTCCGATACCGGCGCGTTCGCCTCGCTCGGCGGACCGGTTCTGGAGCGCGCCTGCACCCACGCCGCCGGACCGTATGCCTACGAAAATTTTGAGATTGAGGGTACGGCCTACTATACCAATAACCCGCCCGCCGGCGCCTTCCGCGGCTTCGGCGTAACGCAGACCTGCTTCGCGATGGAGAGTCTGCTGAACATGATGGCCGAAAAAATCGGCATCAGCCCCTGGGAAATTCGCTATCGCAACGCCATCCGCCCGTGGGGCGTTCTGCCGAACGGTCAGATCGTGGACGATTCGACCGGTCTTGTCGAAACGCTGGAGGCGATCAAGCCCTATTATGACGAGGCCGTCGCCGCCGGGAAGCCCGTGGGCCTCGCCTGCGCGATGAAAAACGCGGGCGTCGGTGTCGGCATCCCCGACTGGGGCCGCTGCAAGCTCATCGTCGAGGACGACGGCAAGCTCCATATCTACACCGGCGCGTCGTGCATCGGCCAGGGCCTCGGCACGGTGCTGATACAGATGATCGTTTCCAACACCGACCTGCACCGCGATGATATCGTCTACGAGCGCAGCAACACGTGGATCGCGCCCGACTCCGGCGACACCTCCGGCTCCCGCCAGACACTCGTCACCGGCGAGGCCTGCCGCCGCGCCTGTGAAAAGCTGATGGAGGCCAAGCAGGGAGGCAAGACGCTGGCCGACCTGAAGGGGCAGGAGTTCTACGGCGAATACCTGGCAAAGACCGACCCGCTGGGCGCGAACGTGCCGAATCCCGTTTCCCACGTCGCCTACGGCTACGCGACACAGCTTTGCATCCTGAACAAGAACACCGGCCTAGTGGAAAAAATGGTCGCCGCGCACGATGTCGGCAAGGCCGTCAACCCCCTGTCCTGTGAGGGCCAGATCGAGGGCGGCGTCGTCATGTCGATGGGCTTTGCGCTGACGGAGGAATACCAGATCGACGCGCACTGTAAACCGACCTCCAAATTCGGCACGCTCGGCCTGTTCCGCGCACATCAGGTGCCGGAGATCAAGGCGTTGGTGCTCGATAAGCCCGGTCTGAAGGTTGCCTGCGGTGCCATCGGCATCGGCGAGATCACCTCGATTCCGACCGCTCCGGCCATCGCAGAGGCGTATTATCAGCTCGACGGTGAGCGCCGCTACAGCCTGCCGCTGGCCGGTACGCCCTATGAGCGGAAATGATGAAAGGAGGCAGTTGACATGATCGTTAAGAAAAAATTCCCCTCCAAGGTCGCCTGCGTCCACTGCAACGGCGGCTGCCGCGCCAACCAGAGCCCCGAGGGCTACGATCTGTGCTCCTACGGCTGCACGGGCTGCGGCGCGTGCATCGATGCCTGCCGCTTCGGCGCCATCTCGCTCAGCTCCTACGGCGTGGCCGAGGTCGATGAGCGCAAGTGCATCGGCTGCGGCGCGTGCTATCTCGCCTGCCCGCAGCGTGTGATCCACCTGCGGCTGGAGGCAAACCCCATCGTTGTGCTCTGCTCAAACAAGGACGCACGGTGTAAGGACGCGTGCGAGGTTAGCTGCATTGGCTGCGGCCTGTGCGAAAAGATCTGCCCCGCCGGCGCGATCAAGGTTTCGGAAAACCGCGCCTTTATCTTCGCAGACAAGTGCCTCTCCTGCGGTGCCTGCGCCATGGTCTGCCCCCGCGGCGTCATCCATGACAAACGCGGTGTCCTGACGCACAGAATTTAATCGTTATCGTGCATAACGCAAGCAGCCTTGCCAACCCGGCAAGGCTGCTTCTTTTCTTTCCGTGCGCTGTCCTGCCAATATCTGCCGATTTTCGGTCAATTCGTAGGGCAGGCCTCCCCAAGCCCGCCGCGCAAACGGGATTTTGCGGAATTTTCTATTGATTTGTGCGGTGCGGCGTGGTAGAATAGGGAAAATCATGGAGGCATTTGTATGATTTTTTCTGTTTCAACTGCGCCGATTCGCTCGATGTCGGATGCCGTCGCGGCGCTGCAAACGGCGGCGATCGGGCATAGCGAGGTGCTGCACATCGATCACGACCGGATGCTGCGCGATTACGGCTGTCTTTGGATGCTCGTGCGGTGCAGCGTACGGCTCTCGCGCCTGCCGGAGCACGCGGCGCACATCGAAACCTTCCTGCGCCGGCCGACGGCGACGGCCAGCATCCGCGACCATACGATTTTCGACGGCGACGAGGCCGTCGGAACGGCCGTGCAGCTGTGGGCGCTCGTCGACGCGGAAAAGCGGCGAATCGTCAACTTAAAGCACATCGATTGCCTGTGGTCGCTGCCCACGCCGGAGCCGGAGCGGACGGAGCAGCCGAAGCGGCTGGTCCTGCCGGACGCGCTGACCCCGGCCGCACAGTGGACGGTCCTGCCTGCCGAGATCGACAGCAACGGCCATCTGAACAACGTCAACTACATCCGCCACAGCGAGCGCCTCGCCCCGGCGGGCTGCAATGCGCTGGATGTGCAATTTGACCGGGAGTGCTTCGCCGGAGAAACTCTGCAACTGGAAACCGCGCCGGGCTTTTTCGTGCGCGGCGTGAAGGAAACCGGCGAGGTGAGCTTCCGCCTGCGGCTTTGGAGGGATGATACGTGAAGCGAAAATTCATCGCGTTATTTCTTCTCGTTCCGGTACTCTGCTGCGCTGGCTGCGCGTCCGATGCGCCCACGGAGGCCCCAACGGAAGCCCCCACCGCAGCGCTGACCGTTGCGGCCGACAGCATCCCGGCTGAGCTGGTCGGAACGTGGTCGAGCGCAAGTAGCGGCGAGCTTGACATGACGGAAACCTTCACGTTTAACGACAACGGAACGTTCAGCGCATATGCCGTCTATCGTGACACGCAGACGCAGACCCTCACCGGCACCTTCACCGTCGGCGGGCATACGCTGTACTGCGAGATTACCGGCGGCGCGGCCGAGCCGTACACCCAAACCTTCGACTACCGCATCGACGGCCGCGAGCTGTACCTCACCGATGCCGAAGGCGAATCCCACTTCCTCCGCACCTCCTAACCCCCCCCGCATCGCCTCGGCTTCCCCGCTGGGGAAGCTGTCAGCGTAGCTGACTGATAGGGTCCCCGCGCCCGCAGGCGCAC
>CABSFY010000103.1 GCA_902477055.1 uncultured Eubacteriales bacterium | reverse complement strand
GGGATTGTGTCCTTGCTCTGCAAGGACGGCGGGCTTTGCCCGCCAATTGCTGGCACTTCTGTTTTGTTGCAAACCGCTGCGGCGCGGAAGGGGCTTGCAAAGACGGGGAATTTGTGAGATAATAGCATGAAAAAGAATTCTGCGGAGCACTTCCGCAAAGGAAAAGGAGGAAGAAACCATGGCAAAGCCTCTGGTTGCGATCGTGGGCCGGCCGAATGTCGGCAAGTCCATGCTCTTTAATAAACTAACCGGCAAGCGCGCGGCGATCGTCGAGGACACTCCCGGCGTGACGCGCGACCGCATCTACGGCGACTGCGACTGGAACGGGCGCGAGTTTTCGCTCGTGGACACCGGTGGCATCGAGCCGAACACAGACAGCGAAATGCTGAAATTCATGCGCCGTCAGGCCGAGATTGCCATTGAAACGGCAGACGTGATCGTGATGGTCACGGACGTCAAAACCGGCGTGACGGCGGCAGACACTGAGGTCGCAACGATGCTGCTGCGCAGCCGCAAGCCGGTCTGCCTCGCGGTAAACAAGTGCGACAGCGTAGGTCTGACGAACCCGGACGTTTATGAATTCTATTCGCTCGGCCTCGGCGACCCGATTGAGGTTTCGGCGATCCACGGTCACGGCACGGGCGACCTGCTGGACTGGTGCGTGGCGCACTTCCCCGAGGCAACGGAGCAGGAGGATGAGGGCGAGATCATCAACGTCGCCATCGTCGGCAAGCCGAACGTCGGCAAGTCCAGCTTGCTCAACCGCATTCTCGGTGAGGAGCGCGTGATCGTTTCAGACGTTGCGGGTACGACGCGCGACGCGATTGACAGCTATTTTGAAAACGACTTCGGCAAATACCGCTTCATCGACACCGCCGGGATGCGCCGCAAGTCCAAGGTGGACGACGCGATCGAAAAGTATTCCAATATGCGCTCCATCGCCGCCATCGACCGCGCGGACGTGTGCCTGATTCTGATCGACGCCAACGACGGCGTAACCGATCAGGACACAAAAATCGCCGGTCTGGCACATGAGGCAGGCAAGGCCTGCATCATTGTCGTCAATAAATGGGACACGGTCGAAAAAGAAACGAACACCATGAACGAGATGACGGCGAAGATCCGCGCCGATCTGAGCTATATGACCTATGCGCCGGTGCTGTTCATCTCGGCACTGACCGGCCAGCGGGTCGGGAAGCTGTTTGAGCTAATAAATTACGTTGCAAACCAGAACGCCATGCGCATCACGACCGGAATGCTCAACAACATTCTGGAGGACGCGACGGCGCGGGTGCAGCCGCCCACGGACAAGGGACGCCGTCTGAAGGTGTATTATATGACGCAGGTCGGCGTAAAACCGCCGCATTTCGTCATTTTCTGCAACGACGCGCGGCTGTTCCATTTCTCCTATCAGCGGTATCTGGAAAACCAGATTCGCTCGGTATTCGGACTGGAGGGCACGCCCGTGCGCATCACCATCCGGCAGAAGGGAGATAAGGACGAAGCATGACACTGCGAATCATTGCCTGTGTGGTCCTCGGCTGGTTTTTCGGCGGGTGGAACGGAGCGATTCTGATTTCCCGCGCGAAAATGCACGAGGACGTGCGCTCCAAGGGCAGCGGCAACGCGGGCCTGACGAATTTTCTGCGCAGCTACGGCGGCGCGGCGACGCTGCTGGTCCTGCTGATTGACGTCGGCAAGACCCTGGCGGCCTGCCTGATTGCGACACTGATTTTACCGCAGGACAAGACGTTTGCCAAGGTGCTGGCGGGCTTTGCCGTGCAGATCGGGCATATTTTCCCCGTATTTTTCGGGTTCCACGGCGGCAAGGGCATCGCCTGCGCCGGTATCGTGGCGCTGGTCACGGATTGGAGAATTTTCGTGATTGCGTTCCCGCTGTTTTTGATCGTGTTTTTTGCAACGCGCTACGTTTCTCTCGCGTCAATCGTCGGAATGCTGGCGATGGGCGTGCTGTTTGTGGTGTTCCATGCGGGTGAGCCGCAGGTCTGGAGCCTCGGCGTCGCCATGGCCGCGCTGGCCATCTTCATGCACCGGAGCAACATCGTCCGGCTGGTGAAGGGTACGGAGCGCAAGACCCACTTCCACAAGGCCAAAAATGAGGAGGAAGCAAAATGAAGGTTCTGGTTGTCGGAAGCGGCGGCTGGGGGACCGCCCTGTCGCTGCGCCTGCTGGCCAACGGTCACGACGTTGTTTTGTGGTCCTATCACGCTGCCGAGCGCGAGGTGCTGGAAACGACGCGCATCAATCCCCTGCTGCCGGGCGTTTCCCTCCCGGCAGAGCTTCGGCTGACAAACAGCGCAGAGGCGGCTGAGGACGCGGAAATGGTCGTGTTCGCCACGCCGTCCTTCGCGGTGCGGGCAACGGCCAAGGTCTTCGCGCCGTATCTCCGGGCCGGGGCGCTCGTCGTTTCGGTCACGAAGGGCATCGAGGACGGCACAGGCTGCCGCATGAGCCAGATCATCACGCAGGAAACCGGCAAGCCGGTCGTCGCTCTCTCCGGCCCCTCCCATGCAGAGGAGGTCAGCCGCGGCCTGCCGACCGGCGTAGTCGCCGCCTGTGAGGACAGGCTGCTGGCCGAGCGGGTGCAGAGCGCGTTCATGAGCGACTGCCTGCGCGTGTACACCTGTCCGGACGTAATCGGCGTGGAGCTGGGCGCGGCACATAAGAACGTCATCGCCCTGTGTGCGGGCATCTGCGACGGCATGGGCTACGGCGACAACACCAAGGCGCTTTTGATGACACGCGGTCTTGCCGAGGTTGCGCGGCTTGGCATGGCGATGGGCGCAAAGCGAGAAACCTTTGCGGGCCTCGCCGGCGTGGGCGACCTGATCGTCACCTGCACATCGATGCACTCCCGCAACCGCCGCGCCGGTATTCTGATCGGCAAGGGTGTGGAGCCGCAGGAAGCCATGCGGCAGATCGGCGCAGTCGTCGAGGGCTATTACGCAACGCACTCAGCCTATCGCCTTGCAAAGCAGCACGGCGTGGAAATGCCGATCACGGAGATGGCATACGACCTGTTATACAACAATGAGTCAGCCTCCTCCGCACTCGGACGGCTGATGGGCCGCCAGAAAACCTCTGAAACTGAGGATGCCGCCTGGGCAAGGTGAGCATATGAAACGAAAAGAGCTGCTGCGCAGCATCAAATTTCTGCTGTTTTCCATCTCGGCAGGTGTGATTCAGGCGCTGAGCTTCACGCTCTGTCAGGAGCTGCTGCATTGCAGCGCGACGGTCAGCCACCTGATCGCGCTGATCCTGTCCGTGCTCTGGAATTTCACCCTCAACCGGCGCTATACCTTCCAGTCGGCAAGCAATATTCCGAAGGCCATGCTGCTGGTGGCGCTGTTTTATGCCGTGTTCACGCCCGCCTCGGCGTGGCTGACGGCATGGCTGACCGGCGAGCTGCACTGGAACGCCTATCTCGTTGAGGGCATCAATATGGTGTCGAATTTTGTGCTGGAATTTCTCTACGACCGCTTCGTCGTGTTCCGCTCGTCACTGGACACAAACGAGCGCGCACGGAAGGAGAAGGAAAAGAATCCGGAAGGTCAAAAAACCGCCCCGCGATAGTTTTCGGAGGGAGGAAAAGTGTGAAAGGGAACCGTCAGGGTTCCCGTTCACGTTCAATAACCCCGCCGCAGCGGGCAAAATTGCAAAATAATCTTCCTTATTTCTATTTTGCAATTTTGAAGTCCGCTTGTCAGAAAAGTCCGTGAGGACTTTTCTGACAAGCGGACATAACGGCCGGACGAGCCGCATATCCTGCACCGAGGTGAGGGCAATGCGGAAATTCTTTCGGCGCAATCTGCCAATGCTGACGGTTCTGTTGGCATTGGCAGTTTTAATCGGTGTGGCCGCCGGGAAGCAGGCGCAGACACTTCCGACCGGCTCGTGGGGACTGAGCTTCCCGACCGAGGGCGAGCCGCCGGTCGGCAATGCGTCGAGCGAGGCACTACGGGAATACGGCGCGGCATACTTAGGCGACACGTCGCAGAAGGTCATCTATCTGACCTTCGACTCCGGCTATGAAAACGGCTGCACGGCGCAGATTCTGGACGTGCTGAAAAAGCACAACGTCAGCGCCGCATTCTTCCTTGTGGGCAATTATATCGAGCAGAACCCGGAGCTGGTGCGGCGCATGGTGGACGAGGGGCATATCGTCGGCAATCATACGTATCACCATTACGATATGTCAAAGCTCGGCGATATGGACAGCTTCCGCAAGGAGCTGGAGACGCTGGAGGCGCTCTATACCGAGGCGACGGGGCAGACGATGCAGAAGTTCTATCGCCCGCCGCAGGGCATTTATTCCGAGGAAAACCTCAAAATGGCGCAGCAGTTAGGCTATCACACGGTGTTCTGGAGCCTTGCCTACGTTGATTGGCTGAACGACAAGCAGCCGACCTCGGAGCAGGCTTTTTCCAAGCTCATCCCGCGCATCCACAGCGGCGCAATCGTCCTGCTGCACAGCACATCCAAAACCAACGCCGCCATTTTGGACGATCTGCTCACCCGCTGGGAGGGCCTGGGCTATCACTTCGACACGCTGAACAGCCTCTTTGCGGAACAATAAGCGCGTAAAACGGACCTCCGGCGGAACCGGGGGTCCGTTTTTTCGTCAAATCATTGAAAAAATCTGTAACCTCCGGACCGGGAATGGTGCTTACCGGGGTGAAAGGCCTTTGCAGCAAAGCGAAAGGAGGAAACCGCCTTGGACGACGACAAGATCATTGCGCTGTACCTGCTCCGCAGCGAGGCGGCGATCGAGCAGACGGTGGGAAAATACGGTCCCCGTCTGCGCACCCTGTCCTACCGCATCGTCGGCGACGGGCAGGCCGCCGAGGAGTGTGAAAATGACACCTATCTGCAAGCGTGGGCCGCCATCCCCCCGCACGAGCCGCGCGGGTACCTGTTCGCGTTTCTGGCCCGCATAACGCGTCATCTATCCCTGAACCGCTGCCGCGACCGCAGTCGTCAAAAGCGCAGCGCCAGCCTCTGTGAACTGAGCGCCGAGCTGGAGCAGTGCATCCCCGCGCCCGACGACACGCGCTGCCGCGTCGAGGACATCGTGCTGCGCGATACGCTCAACGCATTTTTAAGCGGGCTGGACGAGGAAAAGCGGAATATTTTTGTCCGGCGATACTGGTTTTTCGACCCCGTTTCGGACATTTCCAAACGTTTCGCAGTTTCGGAAAGCAAGGTAAAAGCAACGCTCTTCCGCTGCCGGGAGCGGCTGCGGAAGCTGCTGGCAACGGAGGATTACACGATATGAGAGGCGACGAATTTTTAGAAAAAATGGAGCTGATCGACCCCGCCTTTGTCACGGCGGCAGCCGAACCGTCGAGGCAAAAAGAGCGCCGGAGCGTGTGGGTCCGCTGGGGCGCAGTCGCCGCCTGCCTGTGCGCGGTGGCCGCCATTGCGTTCGCGGCGCTGCGGCCAATCGGCCAGCAGCCGGACGGCCCCCATCTGGCAACCGCCGCGCCGACGACGGAAGCAACATCCGCGCCGACCGAGGCAACGGAGGAACCGACTGAAAAAGCGACGGAGGCCACGACCGAGCATCAGCCCGATTCCGTCAGCCTTCAGACGATCACCGTCCCCGACCTGTACGCAGGCTTTGGCTACGAGGGCTTCACGGTCTATGACCTGGCCGAATACCGCAGAAGCAACCCCTGGTCGCCCGATATGGAGCTGACAACACTGCCGGTATATCGCAACGGTGCTTACGATCCTTTACGCATAGGTATGCCGCGTGGCTTTACGGAGGAAGAAATGAAGGCGCAGCTGGAGCGATACGCCGATATGTTTGGCTTGACGATCCTTTCCACGGAAACGAGGTGGGAAGAAATCTACACAGAGAACAGGCAAATTGCGATTTGGGCGAAGGCACAGACCGACAATGGCGAACTGAGTATCGTCGCAAGCGGCAATGCTTCCTATACGCCGCCAAGAGAACAGGCGCGGCTTCCGGGGGGCTATCGATTCACGTACAGCTCCACGACAGACGAAGAAGCAATGAAAACACTGGCATATCTGACGGAGTTGTACAGTGACGTGCTTGGTCTTGTGCAACCGGTCGCCGTGACCCGCGGCGATTATGACTTCCACGGGAAGTTCGACCGCATCTATTTTATTTATGACGGCGCGGGAACGGCGGAGGAGGTTATTCTGAACTACAATTTCTGCCGTGTCGGCTTCGCGTCGGATGAGTATGGCGATGCCAAAGATGACTCCGAAAAAAGTGAAGCGGGCAGTTTGCGGTATCTCAGCCAGTCTAACACGCTGCTTTTAGCAGAAAAGCTGGGCGATTATCCGATTATCACCGCCGACGAGGCAAGGGAATTGCTGTTAGCCGGGTACGGGCAAAGCAGCGTTCCTTCGGATATTGCCACGCCGACGGCTGAAAATGTCGAACACGTGGAGCTGGTCTACCGCGACGGCCCGATGGAGGAGCTGCTGCTCCCCTACTACCGCTTCGACGTTCGCCTGCCCGATGAACCGAGCCGCGGCTCCGAGCTGGGCCTGAAAACCTACGGTGTCTACTACGTCCCCGCCGTCGCCGCAGAATACCTCACCGATATGCCCACCTACGACGGCTGGTTTATCGGCTAATTCGGCCCATGCCATCGTCCAATGCCGCAAGCTTGGAACGAAGGTTCATACGAAATTCGCGGCGGGGTCGGGTGACCCCGCCCTACGAACGATGCTCGATGGTGCGTCCGGTGGGCCGATGTAGGCATCGGCCCCTACGCGTTGAATGGGGTAGGTGGCGGTGCGATATGGCATTGGCCCCTACGCATGATTGGGCGTTTTTGCGACCAAGGTCGGTCTTTGCGTAGGGCGGGATGCCCTCATCCCGCCGCAGAGC
>CABSFY010000102.1 GCA_902477055.1 uncultured Eubacteriales bacterium | reverse complement strand
TCGGTGCCGGAGCAGAGGCCGGAGTTGGCATCTTCCGGAGCGCCGCAGTAGATGGGGATCATTTCAAGCTGGTCGTCGGTCATGCCGGCGCCGGTCAGGTTGGCATATTCCCAAGTGCCGTTCTGGAAGAACACGGCCTTGCCGTCGGTGAACTCGGCACGGGACTCGTCGCCGGTCTTGGTGGACAGCTCAGAAGCCTTGCAGGTGGAGTTGTTGATGTACAGATCCCAGACGTTCTTGAAGTAGTCCAGATGCTCGCCGGTGATGGTGGGAACGTTGTCGTTCACGCCTTCATAGTGCAGCGGCAGGGTAGCCAGGTGGCCGGAGAAGCGCCAGGAGGAGGAGCCGTCCAGACCGGCGGAGGTGAAGGCGGAGAAGCCCAGCTCATCGGAACGGGCGGTGATGTCCTCGGCAACCTTCTTCAGGGAAGCAAAGTCGGTGATGTCGGCGGTGGTGTAGCCGGCCTCGGCGAGGAGCTTGGTGTTGACGATGATGCCGAAGGACTCGTAGCAGTTGCCCAGAGCCTTCAGCTCACCGTTGGCGTTGTAGAGGTTGAACGCGTCGGTGGTCAGCTCCTTCGCGATCGCGGTGTCCTTCAGATCCATTGCGTACTCGTCCCAGTCGTTCAGGGCGGCGGTGTTGCCGATGTTGAAGATGGTGACATCGCCGATGTTGGCGGTCAGCGTCTTGTTGTAGTCGCCGGAAGCGGCGGTGACGACCTTAACCTCAACGCCGGTCTTTTCGGTGTAGGTCTTGGCGAGCTGCTGAAGCGCTTCGTCAAATTCGGGCTTGAAGTTCAGGTAGTAGACGGAGCCTTTGGCGGCTTCCGTGGGAGCCTCGGTGTCCGGAGCCTCGGTAGGGGCAGCGCCGTTAGACGGAGCTTCCGTCACTTTGTCGGTAGGCTTGGTGTCGTTGGAGCAGCCCGCAAACAGGCAAGCGACCAGCGCTACGGCCAGAAGCAGTGCGATGAGCTTTTTCATATTCTGTTCCTCGATTCTTTTGATAAAATTCGATTTGGAAACGTTTCCAAATCTCTGCTATTCAGTATACTGCGCCGTGTCGCGATTTTCAACTACTTTCTACACGGAATCCGCGAATTCGTGGAAAGTGCATAATTCTACCAACTTCAATTTGTGCACTTTGACGGCGAGAAACGGGGGAAACGGCAAATCTTAAACAAATCTTAAACAATGCGGGATTGTTTCTTAAGAATTTTTCCGCTATACTTAAGCCAGAGATACACGAAAAGAGGGCATCCATGAAAACGATTCTGGTTTGTGACGACGAGCGCGATATCGTTTCCGCGCTGCGAATTTATCTGGAAGGGGACGGCTACCGCGTCCTGACGGCCTACGACGGCCGCGAGGCGCTGGGCATCGTCGCGACGGAGGACGTGCAGCTCGTGCTGCTGGACATCATGATGCCCGGCTTGGACGGCTTACAGGTCCTCAAGGCGCTGCGGGAGGAGCATAACGTCCCTGTCATCCTCCTGACGGCCAAGTCCGAGGACACGGACAAGGTGCAGGGGCTGAACGTCGGCGCGGACGACTACGTGACCAAGCCCTTCAACCCCGTGGAGCTGCTGGCGCGGGTGCGGTCGCAGCTCCGGCGGTACTTGCAGCTCGGCGGCGGCATCTCCGCGCCCTCGCGCATCGCCATCGGCGGCATCGAGCTGGACACGGCGGCCGGCTGCGTGACCCTCGACGGCGAACCGGTCGAGCTGACGCCGCGCGAATTTGACATTTTGACCATTCTGATGCGCAATGCGGGAACGGTACTCTCGCCGCGCGAAATTTACCGCCGTCTATGGAACGAGGAGCCGATCGGCGCAGAGAAGACCGTGGCGGTACACATCCGCCATCTGCGCGAAAAGCTGGAGATCAACCCCGCAGAGCCGCGCTGGCTCAAGGTCGTGTGGGGCAAGGGCTACAAAATGGAGCGTGATTTGAAATGAAGGAACTCAGAAAAAAATGGTGGGCAAAGCTGCTGGCCGCGGTGCTGCTGTTCGTGTTTTTGACGGCGGCGTTGGCCTCGGCGGTGCTGACGCTGGTGCTGGCGCAGTACGGCGTTTACCACGGCACCGGGACGGACGCGTACTGCGAAAGCTACGTTTCCGAGCGGGCCGACGAGATCACCGGCCGCGTTTTATCGCTGGAAGCGACGGACCGGGGCATTTATCTCAACGACGAGCTGGCCGAGCAGTTTGACGGACAGGAGCTGTCGAATTTCGCCTTTACCGTGTCCTCCGCCACGGGGACGGAAATCTACACCTACGGCAGCACCGAGCACTTGCTGTATGCAAAGACCTGGTCGATCGAGCGCACCAGCAACAGCCAGCTCCTGACCCGCACCACGAAGTACGCTTCGGAGGAGGCGCTGGACCTGGCGATTGCTGCGATGGAGGCAAACGGCAATCATATCGTCATCTATACTTGGGATCCCGACACGAAGCTCGCGACGATCAAGTATCAGAGATCCATGGTCGTGGAAGTCCTCAAGGTCACCGGCGGCCTCGACGCGGCGTTCCCGGAGAGCGATAACGTGTACTATGTTTACCACGTCCTGAAATTCGGCACGCCGCTGCGGGTCGCACTGCCGATCTTTGCAGCCGCGGGGCTGCTGTGCGCGATCACGCTGGCAATCTTCCTGTGCAGCGGCGCGGGACGGCGCACGGGCGACGACGAGCTGCACGAAACCTTCCTCGACCGGATGCCGCTCGGCTGCTATTTTCTGCTGACGGCGCTGCTGGCACTGATTCCGAAATGGCTGCTGCGTATGGCGCTGAGTCATGATACCTGCCATCCTGCATGGGCAATCGCAGCGCTGATCCTTGCGCTGCTCGTGAGCGTTATCCTGCTGCTGGGGCTGCTGCTGACGCTCTGCATCCGCCTCAAGCAGCGCGGCTGGTGGCGCAATACGTTAATCTACCGCGTTCTTCGCCCGGCGTGCAAGAGGCTCTGGCACGGATTGTGCGCGCTGTGGCGGTATCTGCCGCTGTACTGGAAAAGCGGCATCGTCTGGCTGGCGCTGTGCCTGATCGAGGGTGTGGCCTTCGCCGAGCGCATTCCGCTGCTGTGGATCGCGGAAAAAGTCCTGCTCACCCCGGCGCTCATCGCCTGCGTCATCTTCCTGCGGCGGCTGCAAAAGGGCGCGGAGCGCATCGGCAGCGGCGATTTGGACTATCAGATCGATGTGAGCCATATGCCGCACCTGCTGCGCGAGCACGGCCAGCGCCTCAACGGCATCGGCGGCGGCTTGCAGAACGCGGTCGAGGACCGGATGCGCAGCGAACGGATGAAGGCGGAGCTGATTACAAATGTGTCACACGACATCAAAACGCCGCTGACCTCGATCATCAACTACATCGACCTGCTGAAAAGGGACGGCCTGCAATCGGAGAAAGCGCCGGAATACCTCGATGCTTTGGAGCGCCAGTCCGCGCGGCTGAAAAAGCTGACGGAGGACCTTGTGGAGGCGTCGAAGGCCTCGACCGGCAACGTCAGCGTCCTGCTTGAGGCGACGGATTTGAACGTCGTGCTTTCGCAGGCAGTCGGCGAATATGAGAGCCGTCTGGAACGCGCGGGGCTGGAAACGGTCGTCAAGCGCACCGAAGGCCCGGCCATGGCGCAGGCGGACGGCAAGCTGCTGTGGCGCGTCTTTGATAACCTGTTAGGGAATATCTGTAAATACGCCATGCCGCATACGCGCGTTTACGTCCGCAGCGGCCGCACCGGCGAATGGCTGTTTGTGGAGTTCAAAAACATCTCGGCGCAGGAGCTGGACATCGCGCCGGAGGAGCTGATGGAGCGCTTCGTGCGCGGCGATGCCTCACGCAATACCGAAGGCAGCGGCCTCGGCCTGTCCATCGCCCAGAGCTTCATGGAGCTGCAAGGCGGCGCACTCCAATTAAACGTAGACGGCGACCTGTTCAAGGCCACTGTCCTGCTGAAAGCCGTGCAATAACCGCCCCCACCGGCCCCGGCCCTCCCGCCGGGGCCGGTTTTTTTGCCTCCTGTCCTGCCGATGCACCGGACAGAATGCTCGATCTGACGACATAGCAAACAAAAGACATTGACAGCTTGACACGTGGAGGTGATTGCGCTATATTATAGAGCGTAAGATTGTTCATCGGACTGTAAAGGAGGTCACCATGAAGCTCCGAATGCTCTCCCTGCTCCTGGCGGCGGCACTGCTTGCAGGGCTGGTCCCGGCGGTGTTTGCGGAGGAGGTCACGCCTGCGCTGATCCCTTATCCCGTCGAGGGCGGAAATTTATATTTTAACGCGGAAACTCAGACCGTCGAGGAGGCCGATGAGGGCATCACCGCGATCGATCTCCCCGCCGAGATCAACGGCGTGGCGGTCAAGGTGATCCGAAATTACTTATTCTATAACAATACAACGCTCCGCACCATAAAGCTCGCGGCAGGGCTGGAGCTGATCGACGAGAGCGCATTTTCGACCTGTACTGCGCTGGAGAATGTCACAATCCTCGGTGTAAAAACCATCGGAAACGCCGCATTCTGTGGCTGCACGAAGCTGAAAAACCTGACCATCGCGGGCGTGGAAACCATCAAATATGACGCGTTTGCCTGTAACCCCGCACTGGAAACGCTGACGCTTCCGGTGGGAACAAAGTCTGCCGGCTCGGGGGCATTCCGTGACTGTACATCGTTGACCACGGTGCAGCTTCCGGACGGCCTGCTGGAGCTGGATGCCACGTTCTACGGCTGCACGTCGTTGGAAACGCTGCCAAAGCTGCCGCGTAGCCTGACTCATGTCGATGGAAGCACATTCCAAAACACCGCCGCGTGGAACGACGAGGCGAACTGGACGGACGATCTGTTCTACCACGACGGCTGGCTGCTGGGCAGCCGCAACGACGAGCGCGACATTTTGAGCGTCGCCGAGGGGACGCGCGGCATCGCGGATAGCGCGTTGCGTGACCACGCGTGGCTCTCCACCGTGACCCTGCCGGAGAGCCTGGAATATATTGGAAATTGGGCGTTCTACAGCGATGCCAGCATCCGCAGGCTGGTGTTCAAGTCGAAGCTCAAGGGCATCGGCGATTTCGCGTTTGAAAACTGTTCCGCCCTGAGAGCGGCGTGCTTCAACGGCGATCTGCCCGCCTTCGGCCGGGAAACGTTCTGGCGCAACGGCAGCAACTATGTCACGAACGAGAAAGAGTACTATCCGCTGAAGGAGCTGACGCTTTACTATTATCCGGAGCGCACGGGCTGGGCGACGGTGACGGAGTATGTGACCGCCCCGTGGGACGGCGGCGTGATTCCCAGCGGCTATATCACAAAGAAGATCGACGGCGGCGAGCTGAATTTTAACATGGAAACCGGAGAGGTCGAATCCTTCACCGGCACGCTGACCCATCTGGAGCTGCCGGAGAAGATCAACGGCTCCTATGTCCGGCGCATCAAGGCGTGCGTTTTCGAGAAGCAGACCGAGCTGACGACCGTAACGTTACCCGAAAGCCTGTTCGTGCTGGGCAACGGTGTTTTCGAAAATTGCACCGCGCTGCGCTCAATCAAGCTGCCCAAGCGGATGCAGTCGCTCGGCCATAGCCTGTTCGAGGGCTGCACGGCGCTGCAAACCGTGATCCTGCCCGAAGGCCCGAAGGAGCTGCCGGCCTATCTGCTGAAAAACTGCGAATCGCTGAACTACGTCAGCATCCCGGAGGGCGTTACGTTCATCAGCATGGAGGCGTTCCGCGGCTGCAAGCTGCTGTCGCGACTGGTACTGCCGGACAGCCTGACCGGCATTGGGAACGAGGCATTTGGAGGTTGCAGCAGCCTTGAAACGCTGGTACTGCCGCCACACCTGGAATACTTCGGCGAATATTGCTTCGCCAACTGCACGAGCCTGACGAGCGTTACGATTTCCGCTTCCGTGCAAAGGCTGGGGTGGTTTGGATTTAGTGATTGTACGGCGCTGGAGGCGGTCTATTTTCTCGGCGACGCGCCGACGGGCGGTGATGCGGCCTTTCCCAATTGCCCGAAGGTGATTCTGTTCTACCCGCCGGACGCGGAGGGGTGGTCCACGCCAACGTGGAACTATTATCCCGCTTACCCCTATGCCCACGTTCACACGTTCACCTCGCAGATCGTTTCGCCGACCTGCACCGAACAGGGCTATACGTTACAGCGCTGTGCCTGCGGTGAGGAGCAAAAGGTCGATTTCGTCGCGGCGCTGGGCCACAGCTATGAAAACGATGTCTGCATCCGCTGCGGCCAGCGTGACCCCGATGCCGCGCCGCTGCCGGAACCCGTCAGGTTCCGCGACGTTTCCGAGAAGGAATGGTACGCCGAGGCCGTGGCCTACGCGGTCCGCAAGGGCCTGATGAATGGCGTCGGCAATGAAAAATTTGACCCGGAGGGCACCATGACCCGCGCGATGCTCGTCACGGTTCTCTGGCGCGAGGCCGGAAAGCCCGACGCGGGCAAGACCGCCTTTACCGACGTACCCGCGAACGAGTGGTATACCGGCGCGGTTGCATGGGCGGCGGACTGCGGTGTGGTCAACGGTGTCGGCGGCGGCAAATTCGACCCCGACGGCGCGATCACGCGCGAACAGATGGCCGCGATCCTGTTCCGTTACGCGAATACGAATCAGATCGACACCGCCCAGCGCGGCGATATGGCGGCCTTCCCCGATGCGGGCGAGGTCAGCGAGTGGGCGAAGGATGCGCTGTCGTGGACCGTCGCGATGGGCATCATCGGCGGCACCGAGGAGAACGGCAAGGTCTACCTCGACCCCCAGGGCAACGCCACCCGCGCCCAGGTCGCCGCGATCCTGATGCGGTATCTGGAAAAAATCAAATGATACTGATTCTTGATGAAAATATTTCATCAAGAATCCCATGTGCTACGCACACTCGCATCGTGCGAGGGCACGATGCGCCGTCTCATGCAGAATCTGACGCGCCTTTGGCGCTATAAAAA
>CABSFY010000101.1 GCA_902477055.1 uncultured Eubacteriales bacterium | reverse complement strand
TCGAACGCCATTCGTAGGGCGGGGTCACCCGACCCCGCCGCGAATTCCTCACAAACTTTCCCTCCACGCCGTAGGGGCGGTCATTGACCGCCCGTGCTGGCAGTGGGACGAGTGAATAGTGGCCAGTGAAGGCGTGCCTATCGGCACAATTGAAATTTCGCGCCGGAGGCGCGAAGGCAATCCCTCAGTCAGCTTCGCTGACAGCTCCCTTTACACAAGGGAGCCATTGGCCGGTACGCAGTCGAAAGGCTCCCTTGTGTAAAGGGAGCTGGTGCGCGGAGCGTGTCTGAGGGATTGCGTCCTTGCTTTGCAAGGACAGCGGGCTTTGCCCGCAATTGCCGGCACTTCGATTTTGGTGCGGGCCGTGCCATAACGTGCGCTGCGGCGCGGGGGCCATATCAGTCACGACCAGAGGTCGTGACAGCTTCCCCGGAGGGGAAGCCAAGGCGCTGATGCGCACGGGAAACTACATGGCAAAAGGAAACCGACAGTCGGCGCGGCCGGGGGCTGCGTCGGTTGTAATAAAACAAAGGAGAACAGAATGAAAAAAGTATGCGTATGGCTGCTGCTCGTTGCGATGCTGCTCTCCGTTCTGCCGTCTGCTGCGTTTGCGGCGAAGGACGGCACGACGGAGCCGGAATCCACGGGTCAGCAGGTCGCCAACGCCCTGATCGGTGCGCATGAGTCCACCGCCAAGGCATTGGAACAGGAAGAAACAGAGATCGACCCGGAGCAGATCGTCCGCGTGATCGTCCTGCTCGACGAGTCCGAGATCCCCGAAAGCGGCCGTCCGACCCGCGCCGCACAGGACCGGATGCGCAAGGCGCAGGCCACTGTGCAGACGCGTATCTCCAAGCAGGTGCTGGACGGCGACACGCTGGACGTCAAACACAGCTACGCCACGCTGACCAACGGCTTCTCCGCCGACGTGACCTACGCACAGCTTCAGGAGATCCGCGAGGTCGAGGGCGTTGAGGCCGCATTCATCGCGCCGACGTTTGAGCTGGACCCGGACATGACCACCAGCAACGGCATGATCGGCGGCGGCTATGCCAACACGACCGGCTATAACGGCGAGGGTACCGTCGTCGCTATCCTCGACACCGGCGTTTACATGGCGCATGAGCTGTTTCAGGATGCACCGAAGAATCCCCGCCTGACCCGCGAGGACATTCAGAGGGCGCTGGACGGAAACGACATGAACTGCGAGAAGGATGCTCCGAATGCCGGCTCCTCCACGCTGTATTACAACGAAAAGATTCCCTTCCAGTTTGACTACGGCGATCATGATGCCAACGGCAACCCCATCGACGGCGACTCCGGCCACGGCACCCACGTTGCCGGCACGGCGGCGGGCAACGATGGTGTGAAGGCGGGCTTCAGCGGCGTTGCACCCGAGGCGCAGATCCTCAATATGAAGGTCTTTAAGTCCTCCGGCGGCGCGTCCTATGATGATATCGTCGCGGCCCTTGAGGACTGCATGGTCATCGGCGTTGACTCGGTCAATATGTCCCTCGGCTCGGACTGCGGCTTCATTGAGTATGAATCGCAGGACGAATGGATCACCAACCTGATTAACGTCTTTGATCGCGTCGGCAAGAGCGGCATCTCCATGGCGGTTGCTGCCGGTAATGCCTACTCCGCGGCCTACAAGAACAACTACGGCGGCAAGGCGCTTGCCTCCAACCCGGACTACGGCAACGTTTCCGAGCCTTCGACTTATCATGAGTCCCTATCCGTTGCGGCCATCGAAAACGGCAGCATGGTTTCTCCGTATATCACGGTCGCGGGCCGCGATATCGCCTACTACGACGGCTACGATGCCGATACGCAGGAGATCACGACCACCTGGGCGCTGCGCACCATTGCCAACAAGGGCAGCCTGGAATACGTCATGGTTGATGGCTACGGCACGCCGGAGGACTTCGAGAAGGTAGATGTCAAGGGCAAGATCGCAGTTGTGCAGCGCGGCGGCGGCCTGTATTATGAGGCAAAGGCAAACAACGCCGCGGCGGCCGGTGCTGTCGCCATGATCGTTTACAACAACGAGCCGGGCATCATCTATATGTCCATCAGCGCGTGGAGAATTCCGATCGCGTTCATCTCCCAGCAGGACGGCGCTTATCTTGCCAAGCAGGAGGACAAGCACCTGACCATTGGCGTTTCCGACAAGCTCGTGACCTCCCCGGTTGCCGGTATGTGCGACTTTACCTCTTGGGGCGCGACCTCCGAGCTGACGCTCAAGCCGGAGATCACCGCACCCGGCGGCAACATCTATTCCTCTGTTCCCGGCAAGAGCTCTTATGAGCTGATGTCCGGCACGTCCATGGCCTCTCCGCACGTCGCGGGCGGTATGGCGATCGTTTCGCAGGCGGTCAAGGCGAAGAACCCCGATATGAACGCCACGGAGCGCAAGCATCTGATCGACACCCTGCTCATGAGCACGGCGAGCATCGTCTATGACGAGGACACGCCCGTTTCTCCGCGCCGTCAGGGCGCAGGCCTGATGGATATCAACGCGGCCGTCAAGACCGAGGGCTACATCACCATTTCCGGCATGGACCGCCCGAAGATGGAGCTTGGCGACGACGTGGCCGAGACCGGCGTGTATGAGCTGAAGTTCACGGTGCACAACACCGGCGACAGCACGCTGTATTATAACGCCTCCTCGCTCGTTCTCACTGACGGCACGAAGGAGGACGAGGACGGCAACGTTCTCATGACCGAAAAGGACGTATTCCTGCCCAGCACCTTCACGACCAATGTGGAAAACAATCTGGTCGTCGTTCCGGCGCATGGCGAGAAGGAAGTCGTCCTCACCGTCACCCTTACCAATCCGAAGCAGGACCTTGCGAAGTTTGTCAACGGCGCGTTTGTCGAAGGCTGGGCCGTTCTGAAGGCTGCCAACGCTGACGGCTCGGAAAACGAGGACGGCATCGACCTGAACGCCCCGTTCCTTGCCTTCTACGGCGACTGGACGAAGGCTCCGATCATCGACTCCGGCTTCTGGTGGGAGACCCTCGGCTCCGAGGAGGACACCACTGCGCAGACCTATAACAACGAGGCTCTGCTGGAGTCCATGGAAAAGACCATGCACACCTACCTCGGCCAGAACAACTACGACTACACCATCCCGTATCTGGCTGACCGCAACGCCATCTCCCCGAACAACGACGATTTCCTCGACTCCCTGACGTGGGTCTACACCGGTATGCTGCGTTCCGCGCGGACGCTGACCTATGAGATCAAGGGCGAGGACGGCACGGTCTACTATGAAAAGACCGTCGATTATGAGCCGAAGTCCATCTATGATTCCAGCGCCTATCAGGTCGCCCCTGCCGGTGCCTTCACCGACAACGGCGATGCAATCGACCCGTGGTACGGCACGGACAAGAACGGCTTTGATCTTCCGAATGATACCAAGGCGACGGTCACCATCTCGACCACGCCGATCTATAACAAGCATGCGTCCGCAAACCTCCGCGATTCGTGGTCGTTCCCCATCACGGTCGATACCGAGAAGCCTGAAGTTACCGATATCTCTATCCGTGAATCCGAGGGCCGCTACTACGCAACGATCACGCTCAAGGACAACCAGTACGTTGCCGCTGTCGTGCTGACCGACGCGAAGTACAGCAAGGTCTACAAGACCATCGGTGTCGGCGAGAATACTGCGGGTGCAACGACCGTCCTCAAGGACATCGATATCACCGGCTATGGCGAGGCAATCGGCCTGACGGTTCACGACTATGCAGGCAACACCTTCCAGGGCTATATCCGGGCGAAGAACAACACCGACGATTACGCCGAGGTGGAAGTCACCGACGATATGGTGCTCTATGCCGAGGACTTCCAGGGCAAGTGGCTGCCCGACGGCTGGTCGGTCGAGTCCAAGAGCAATTCTATCAAGGGTTGGATCCGCGACAAGGATTGGTTCGCGGGCGTCGAGGGCGACGAGATCGATCAGAACGAATGGCTCTACTCTCCGGCCTATGACCTGTCCGGCCAGAGCACGCCGACGCACATGATCTTTACCTTTAACGCCAGCTATACGTTCTGTGCCCAGTATCCGCATTATAACGTTGATGTCTACGTTTCCGCAGACAACGGCGCGAACTGGAAGTCCATCTGGAATCTGCGCGATTCCGGCCTGTTTGCCGACTGGACGAACACGCAGGCCAAGGTTGTTATTCCCGATGCCTATCAGGGCAAGGACAACGTCCGCTTCGCCTTCGTCTATACCTCCAGCAAGGGCGGCGCACAGTTTGGCTTCCGCGACATGAAGATCTATAAGGACCGCGCCGAGGACTATATCGCCGTCAACGCCACCGCAGGCGAGAATGGCACACTGTCCGCAACCGGCAGAGTCTTGGTCCGCAAGGGTACGTCCAAGACCTTCACTGCAATTCCGAACGAGGGCTACGAGGTTGCCTCCTTTGTCGTGGACGGCAAGGAGCTCGGCTCCATCAACTACTACACCTTCGAGATGGTCGGCGTTGACCACAGCGTCAATGTGACCTTCCGCGAAGCAACCGGCAGCACCGGTCATACGGTCAATGTCGAGGCGACGGAGGGCGGCAGCGTTTCGCCGAGCGGCGCGCAGACCGTGCAGGACGGCGGCAGCCTCGCTCTGACGGCCACGCCGAACAGCGGCTACCGCTTCACCTCCTACCGCGTCAACGGCCGCCGCGTTACCGAAACCGCGACCTACGCGCTGGAAAACATCGACCAGAACTACTATGTCGAGGCCCGCTTTGAGCTGATTCCGGAAACGCCGGAGATTCTCTTCGAGCAGGACTTCGAAGGCGAAGGCTTCCCGCCGGAGGGCTGGGAGCTTGACAGCGCCTCGTCCGAGAAGACGACGTGGCGGCGTTACAGCTATGTCTACCTCAACAAGACGAAGGCTGCTTACGTTTCTTATGACGAGGGCACCAATCAGAACGAGCGCCTGATCGCCCCGGCGGTCAATCTCATGGGCGCGACCGACACGAACCTCGAATTTGACTATGCCTTCTCGTACTACGCGGTCAAGCGCGGCGAGATGACCTTCACCGTCGAGGCTTCGATTGACGGCGGCAGCACGTGGACGACCCTCTGGAACGCCAAGGATGCAATCGGCGATTCCGCGTCCTCCTATGTCCCGTCCGACCGTGCGTTTGTTACCATTCCTGCTGCGCTCTGCACCGGCAACACGCTGATCAGCTGGCACTATGTCAAGCCCGCCGGTGAGGACACTTCCGGTATCGCGGCCATCGACAATGTGAAGCTCGAGGCCACCGGTGTCCAGACCGACATCGAGGGCTACGCCAAGATCACCGCGACGGCAGGCGAGGGCGGCGCGATTACGCCCGCAGGCCGTACTTACGTCAAGAACGGCGAGAGCCAGACCTACACCATCACGGCAATGGTTGGCTACGAGATCAGCGACGTGCTGGTCGACGGCACCTCCATCGGCGCGGTCACGAGCTACACCTTTGAAAACGTGACCGGCCCGCATACCATCGAGGCCCGCTTCAAGGTTTCCAGCGGCGTTCCCGGTGTTTACTTCGCCAACGACTTTGAAGATGCCGACTTCCCGACCCGTGGCTGGAGCGTCGCCTCCAAGGCCACCAGCTCCATGACATGGGAAAAGGGCAGCCTGACGGACCTCAACAATACCTCTGTTGCCGTTGTGACCAACGACTATGAGGACTGGTCGAACTCCAACAAGCAGGATGAATATCTCATCACGCCTGCCGTTGATCTGAACGGCAAGAAGGCTGTTTTGACCTTCGACTTTGCGTTTGGCCGCTATGCAATTACGTCCGGCCAGATGAAGCTGACAGTAGAGGCTTCAACGGACGGCGGCGAAACATGGGATACCATCTGGAACGCGGCGGATATCCCGAATCTTTCGGGATGGTATTACAGCGGCTCTGCCGAGGTCACGGTTCCCACGCTCTACTGCAAGGAGAACGTCCGCTTTGCCTTCCACTACAGCCGCTCCAAAGACGCCGAGGGCGACAAGGCTGCGATCGACAACGTTGCGCTGAAGGATCCGAACGCGGATTGCGCTCATACCGAAACCGAGCTGCGCAACGCCAAGACCGCGACCTGCACCGTTGACGGCTACACCGGCGATACCTACTGCAAGTCCTGCGGCGTTCTGCTCAAGACCGGCAGCGTCATCCGCGCCACGGGCCACACCGAGGTTGTTGATGCAGCAGTTCCTGCGACCTGTACCGAAGCCGGCAAGACGGCGGGCAAGCACTGCTCCGTCTGCAACGAGGTTCTTGTGAAGCAGGAGGTCGTTGCGGCGCTGGGCCATGACATGGTCACGGACGCGGCGGTTCCCGCCACCTGCACCGAGGACGGCCTGACCGAGGGCAGCCACTGCTCGCGCTGCGACTACAAGGTCGCCCAGGAGGTCGTCAAGGCCAAGGGCCACACGGTCGTTGAGGATGCGGCGGTTGCGCCGACCTGCACCACCGACGGCAAGACGGCAGGCAAGCACTGCTCCGTCTGCAACGAGGTTCTTGTGAAGCAGGAGGTCGTCAAGGCGACCGGCCACAAGTTTGAAAACGGCGTCTGCACCGTCTGCGGCGCGAAGGACCCGGATTACAACGAGCCGGAGAAGCCCTGGGTCAATCCGTTTAAGGATGTTAAGAAGGCTGACTGGTTCTATGAGGGCGTGAAGTTTGCCAACCAGCATGAGCTGTTCAACGGCACTGCCCCCGACACCTTCAGCCCGGATGATGCCATGACCCGTGCGATGCTCGTCACCGTGCTCTGGAGACTGGACGGCAAGACCGCCGCCACGAAGGCCAGCAGCTTTGTTGATGTTCCTGCGAAGGAATACTACGCAGAGGCCGTCGCGTGGGCTGCTGAGAACGGCATCGTCAACGGCACGGATGCAACGCATTTTGCCCCGAACGACGAAGTGACCCGTGAGCAGATCGCCGCCATCCTGTTCCGCTACGCGGAGAAGAAGGG
>CABSFY010000100.1 GCA_902477055.1 uncultured Eubacteriales bacterium | reverse complement strand
GTGCCGCCCAGCGTATAGGGCACCAGCCGGTCGGCAAGGCGCGAGGCGCGGTCCTCCGTGGTGGATTTCAGCTTTTCCGAGGCCTCGATCATGCGGACGATGCGGTCGTAGCGGCCGCTTCCGGCGGTATTATCGACGCGGACGGTGCATTCGCCCTCCTCGGCGACGGTCCCGGCGTAAACATAGCTGCCGACCCGCTTGACAACGGGCAGCGACTCGCCGGTCATCGACGACTGGTTGACCGTGACCTCGCCAGAGACGACCTTGCCGTCGAGCGGGATAACGTTGCCGGTGCGGACGACGACGGACTCGCCGGACTGGACCTCACTCACGGGAACGAGCAGCTCCGTGCCGTCCCGGACGACCCAGACCTTGTCGATGTTCAGCGACATCGCGCCCGCGAGGTCGGCGACGGACTTCTTCCGCGTCCACTCCTCCAGAATCTCGCCGAGGTGGAGCATGAACATGACCGACGAGGCGGTGTCGATATCGCCGCGCACGACGGAAACGGTCACGGCCGTCGCATCCAGCACGGCGACGGACAGCTTGCCCTTCAACAGCGCCCGCAGACCGGCGGCGATATACTTTGCCGCCTTACAGACGGCGATGACCGTACGGACGGGCAGCGGCAGGAACAGCTTAAAGGCAAAGCGGCGGCAGACGGTGCCGACGAGCTTATCCTCAAACTCGCGGTTGAGCTGCCGTGTGCTCTGCTCCATGGCAGGCTCGAAGGCCAGCGCGTCGGCAAACGGTGCCGCCGCAAGCAGCGCGACGATCTCTTTGCGCCCGCCGTCGTAGCAGACCACCGCGTCGCAGGTACGGTCGTAGACCTTCACCTCGCGGACTTTGGAGAGGCCCTTCAGATAGCCCTCTACCGCGTCGGCTTCCCGCAGCGTCAGCCGCTTTGCCGCCAGATGAATGCGCAGACGGCCCCGCGACTCATGCAGAATTGCAAATTTCATTGAAATGATCCTCCAAAAAAATAGCAGGAGCCTCCTTCACCAAAGGCGGCTCCTGCTCGGTATCCTCTTATTCCTCGTCGGCAGAAGCGTCCTCGACGACCTCGGCGGCGGCGCGCTGCTCATTGATCTCCTTGGCATCGGCCAGGATATCGCCCGCGTTTTCCTTGATCGTAGTGACCGTGGTCATAACGCTTTCCTTCGCGCGCAGGGCAGCGGCGGTGGCGTGGGTGTAAACCTTCTTCGCATCGCGGCTGGACAGCAGCTTGATGCCCGCAGTGCCGAACAGGACACCGGCAGCAAAGAGGCCCGCTTTCTTAAAATCCATAACGAAACCCTCCGTTTCAAAAATGATACTTCGTTTCGTGCGGAGCTTTCTCCGCATTACGGGCATAATATAGCATCCTTTTCCGGAAAATTCAATAGATTTTCCGCTGTTTCCAAAATTTTTACAAATTTCGCGCGGCGCTTATGTAATTGTGATCGACCAGCGATTGGTATATTCGCCTCCGGCGGGGAGGGAGAGCAGGTCGGCCTGCGTTTCCAGCGCGGTGACGGCATCGCTGCGGCCGGGCAGAGAGGACCAGGGCTCGATGCAGACGTAGGGCGCGTCGGAGTCCGGCCGGTGCCAGATGCCCAGATAGGGCATACCGGGAAAGGAAACGGTAACGCTGTGCGTGTCCGCCGGGTTTTCCAGCACGATCTCATGGCCCACGTCGCGCAGAACGATCGCGTCGTCGTGAAACAGGTCGTGCCGCAGCGGGAGGATACAGTTATCTTGGAGCGGATAGGGCGTTTCCTCTCCGCTGACCAGCACCTCCGGTGTAAAGCCGATCCGCTTGGGGCGGCAGGGCGAGGAAAATCGCAGGCGGTAGTCGGCAAAGTCCGGCCCTTCGACCAGCGGAACGCGGAAGCCCGGATGGCCGCCGACGGCGAAGAACATCGGCTTGTCGTCCCGATTTTCTACATGGTATGCAACGCAGAGGCGATTCTGTTCCAGATGGAAGCGGACGGAAAAGCGGAACCGGCGCGGGTACTGCCGCAGTGTTTCGGCGGTGTCACCCATGGAAAGCGTGAGCGCATCGTCGGTATGCTCGTCGCAGACAAATTCGGTGTACGGCGCAAGACCGTGGATTTTCATGGAATAGCGCCGTCCGTCGAGGTCGTAACAGCCGTCCTTCAGGCGGGCAATGTAGGGAAAGAGCGTCGGCGCGCGGCCGGCCCAATAGGCCGGGTCGCCCTGCCAGAGGTATTCGATGCCTTCGGCCGAGCGAATGCTTTGCAGCTCGGCTGCAAGCGGGGAAACGGTAACGGTCAGACGGTCATTTCGGATGGTATACAGCTCCATATCATGCCCTCCTCATGCGGTCAGCTTTTTGAAAATGCGGCGAAACAGCCGGCTGCTGAGCTGGGCGGTCGCGGAAAAGCCGATGATGCACCACAGCGGAACCAGTCGAAGAAACGCGGCAATATTAAAGTATAAAATCAAAAGCGGGAAGCCGTTGAGCAAAATCAGCAGAACGCTCTGCGGCAGCTTGGCGATGCCGAGCGCGACGGCGTTTTTCAGCGTTTTCGCGACGGTGTTTTCAAAGTAGGCCTGAATGGGGAAAACAAACGTTAAGGTCGGCAGATAAAGCGTCAGAATAATGACGAAAACGACCTCGACGACCGCCTTCCCGGCGAAGGCCGTCTGCGTGATGATGCAGAAATCGGCGTACAGCAGCGCGGCGACGGCCAGCATGACCAGCCATTGCAGCGTCGCCTTTTTGAAGTTTGCGCGAAACGCCGAGAAAAACTGGCGGCAGACATGGCCGCCCTTGCCGGCCAGGTTGTGGAAGGCGACGGTATACATCGCGGCTGCGGAGGCCCCCGCCGTGATCACCGGCAGACAGCACAGCAGGAACAGAAGATTCAGCAAAATCAACTCACCGAGATAGACGAGCGCCCGCATCAGCGGACCGTCGTAGTCAAACAGCTTCATGCGGGCGTTCTCCTTTTATCGTCGTAAATCAGTTTGCCGCAGCGAAGAGCGCAGCGCCGCAGGCAGCTTCTTCTTCGTTGCGCGAAAGCGTCAGCGGTTGGCCGAAGGTGCGCTCAAAGCAGCGGCGCAGGTGCGCATTTTTGCGCAGGCCATTGCCGGAGCCGTACAATGCGCCGGAGCTGCCGCTCTGATCGGCGTAATGCCGGTACATTTCGTGCAGCTCGTCCGTCATGCCCTGCAGCATCCCGTACAGGAGCGAGAGCGGGGTGAAATTATCGACGCTGATGTTCTCGATACTGCCGCGCAGGCCCGGCTCGGCGCGGGTCCCCTGAAACAGCGGGACGACGCGAACGGGGTCGGCAGGTGCGGGCGCTTCATCCAGCAGGCGGCCCATTGCCTCATAGCAGGAAGCAGTCGAAAGGCCCAGCGCCGCGGCGGTTTCGCGGAAGAAGCGTTCCAGCAGCGCATACGCCCGCCCACCGCAAAGGCTCGAACCGACGAGCAGATAGCCGCCGTTCGGGAAGGGGCGCGTTTCCAGCCCCGGACAGGTTATATAGCGCGGGACATGGACGGAAAACTGGCTCCCGGTGCCGACGTTGACGAGCATACATCCGGTTTTGCCGCCGGTCGCGCCGAGAAAGCTGGCCTGATTGTCGCCGATGGCGACGTAGACGGGCGGCTCTCCGCCGAGGCACGGCGTTTCGGCAAGCTCCGGCAGAATCGCCGGGTCGATCCCGGCCTTTTGCAGCGCCGCCGTGTCAAAGCAGCCGTGTTCCAGATCAAAGCAGCCGAAGCTCGCGGCATCACTGGGATCAATTTTTGGCGCGGTCCGTCCGGAAAGCCGCATGGCAATATAATCGTGGATTGTGCAGAAAACGGCGGCGTTTTCCGGAACAAGGCCGTTTTTTAGATTGTAAAAATGCGTTACCAGTCCGTAGCCCGTTGCCAGCGGATAGCCCGTCAGCTCGGTCAGGCGGGCGGCATAGCTCTGCTGCCCGTCGTACGGCAGATCGCCGCGCCCGTCCTGCCACGTGTACAGCGGGCTGAGCGGCGCTCCGGCTCTGTCGAGATAGACGATGCCGTGCTGCTGGCCGGTCAGGCCGATGCGTTCGATCTGCGGATAGGCGGTGCGCAGCTCCGTCACTGCCTGCATTGCGGCGGCGACGATCGTTTCGACCTTCTGCGCCCGCTCCCAGACCGGGCGGTCCGGGAGAAAGGCATCATTTTTCAGCGTTTTCGCGGCGAGTACCTCACCGCCCTGCATCACGACCGCGCTGACGGTGGTGGTGCCGATATCCAAGCCAAGTACTAACATAATAATAGTTTAGCAGAAAGTCGAGCCGGGGTCAAGCCGGGTGATGATGTCCTGCTGAATTGCCGGGGAAAGATCGAGGAAATTCACGAACGTGCCGTGGATGCGCATGATGTACACGCCGTTGGGGGCGTATTTTTTCGGGTCGGCAAGGACCTTGCGCAGCGTGTCGGCGGTTGTGACGTTCACATAGAGATAGAACGGCGCTCGGTTCTTGTTGCCGGGGTTGAAGAACAACGGACGCAGCACACGGTCGCGGAATTGCAGGCCGCGCTCCTCATAGGTGTCGGCAGTGAAATATTTCGGGTCGATGCCGAAGTGGGAGGCGCAGCCGCCCTCCATCTGGCAGAACGGCAGGTGCATCGTCGAGAGCGTGCGGAAGCCGAGCCCGGAGGTCGCGGTGCAGAACAGCGGGTCGATGCCGTAGCCGAGCATTTCGCGTGCGCCGCGGCCGTCGGGCGTTGCGCCGACGAGATAGCCGTAGGTCAGGTGCGTGGACGGCGAGCTCCAGTCGGGGCGGAAGGTGTTTCCGAGATAATTTTTCAGATTCCGGACGATTTCCGAGGCGCGCGTCGCGACCTCGACGACCTCCTGATCGACCTCGGGAAGGTTGTTGCCGTATTTCGGGCAATTTTTCAGATACTCGCGCAGCTCCTCATAGCCTGCAAAGTTGCACTTGCAGGCGGCGATGAGCTTTTCCGCGTCCTGCGGACGATCCTTCAGCAGATGATCGACTGCGATAAAGGAGTCGGCCACGACGGAAAGACCGTGGATCAGGCAGCCGCTGCCGTTGTATTTTGTACCCTGCTCTTCGGTGTCGCGGGTATCCACGCCGGTTTCCAGACCGCCCATAAAGCAGCTCAGGAAGGGAACCGGCAGCAGCGACAGCGCACGGCTGGCCCCGTTTGCCGCGTCCTGCATGACCTTGCAGACGTCCTCCAGACGCTGATAGAACAGCTCGCGCAGATGCGTCAGAATATATTCCGGCGTGTAGTCCGTCTGCTCGCCCATGGCGCGGCCGGTGATCTCGGATTTGCCGTTATTCAGCACCAGCTCAAGCACCTTACCCATGTTGAGCCAGCTATTGGTGGTGTTGGCGTTGTCCTTGCCCATGATGAGCGGCTCCTGGCAGCCCGCGACGGAATAATCGGGCAGGTCCTCCTTCGCTACGCCATGCTCGGCCAGCGTCAAAAACAGGCTGTCGTCGTTAAACAGCGAGGGCGTCAGGCAGCCGGGCGTGAAGAAGAAGCGTCCCATCTCGCGGTACAGCTCGTCGGGCGTATTCTTGTGCAGCTTGACCGAGAGAATGGGCTGCGGGAGATTCATGTCGTAATACGCGTCCAAAATGGCGTAGCTCATGGGATTGGTCAGATCGTTGCCGTCGTTGTCGCGGCCGCCGATCAGGACGTTCTGCGAGATGGCCCAGGAGCGTTCGCCGACGTTGAAGAACACCA
This sequence comes from uncultured Eubacteriales bacterium, assembly GCA_902477055.1. GTDB lineage: Bacteria > Bacillota > Clostridia > Oscillospirales > Oscillospiraceae > JAZOXB01. The sequence continues at coordinate 1,304 of CABSFY010000100.1, read as the reverse complement.
GAAAATGCTTGAACAGCGCGGCAGCCTGTTCCCGGTCCTCGCCGGAAAGCTCGCGGTACGGCTCAAAAATGCGGTCTGCGTTGCCGACGGAGAAGGCAAACGGGTTCGGTGCCTGTTCCAGACACATGACCTGCCATAAAATGACATACGACTGCATTGCCTGCATTAACGTCTGTGCCGGGAATTCCGGAACATGGCGCAGATTTGCCTCCATGAGCGCAAGCTCCTTCTGCCGCTCGGCGGAGGCGGTCTTTGCCTGCTCGGCGGCGAGGTCGGCGTAGCGGTGAGCCAGCCGGACGGATGCAGCCAGAACGCGCTGCATGGCGCGGTAGTTTTTCTCATGCTTTTCGCTCAGACCGCCTGCGGCCAGCTTCCGGTCGATGTCGTCCGACAGCGCCGCAACGCCGCGCTTCAGCGCCGGACGGAAGTCCGGGATGACATGGCCCGTGACGTGCTCCATAAAGAAGGCAACCTCGTCGGTGTAGTCGCTGTATTTGCCGTAGACCTCGTTGAGCGCCTGCACGCAGGGGCTTTTCGCGGTTTCTGCGCGGATGGCGGCGATGCGTTCGGCGGGCATCTCCTCCGTGGGCGTCGCAAAGTCGTAGACCTCCAGCGGGTCGCAGTAGCCCTTGAAGGTTTCAACCTTGAAGGCGGGGTTGATCAGCGCGTAGCTTGCCGCGAAGGCGTCGCGCTGCGTGCCGGCCAGCAGGGCGTTGTCGCTGATTTCAATGGGGAGCCGGTCGATGATCGCCTCCAGCTCCTCTGCCGCCCGCAGCTCCGGGAAGCGCTCGCCGGTTTTTGCGTCAACGGCAGACGCAATCTCGCGGCACAGCAGCCAGCCATTGAGGACCTTGTGCGACTGCCGCTCCTCGCTGAACAGCTTTTTTGCCTTTTCCGTTACCGTTTCCGGCGGTAGCAACTGATAAAGTTCCATAGGTATCGATCCTTTCGTCAATTATTGAAATTAAGTATGTATGATGGTAATACCTGCACCCCGCAAAGCCTGCGCAAACGCGGCGACCTGCTCCTTGCTGACGTGCGCCTCTGCGCCCATCGTGTAGGCCATGCCCAGTTCTTCGTACTTGATCTTGCCGTATTCGTGATAGGGCAGCAGCTCGACCGTCGCCTTATCGGGAACGCCGACGCGCTTGAACAGCGCCGCGAAGCCCGCTGCGTCCTCCATCGAGGCGTTGAAGCCGCCGATGAGCGGGATGCGGAGTGCCAGCGGCTGCTTTGCAGCCAGCGCGGCGGTGATATTGCGGAAGGTTTGCAGGCACGAAACGCCGGTGACGGCCTTGTGCTTC
>CABSFY010000099.1 GCA_902477055.1 uncultured Eubacteriales bacterium | reverse complement strand
GATGGCTATAGCGCAGCCGTTGGCGGCTTTGCCGCCTTACGGATGCGGCATGCCCCTTGCGGGTACATTGGCCCGCCGAACGCACCATCGTCCCGCGCCGAACGCACCATCGAAATTCATTCGTAGGGCGGGGTGCCCCCACCCCGCCGCGAATTCCGTATCGACTTCCGTTCTACGCCGTAGGGGCGGTCATCGACCGCCCGTTGCTGGCACTCTCATTTTTTTCACACCCCTTACCGATCACAAACCGGACCGTACGATCAGGAGGAGCATTATGAAACTGAAACGCTTTTTTGCGATACTTTTGACGCTGAGCATTCTGCTGTCCTGCCTGCCGGCGACGGTGGGGGCGGCGGAGGTGGAGCGGGTGGCCGTGACAGGGGCGCCGAATGCGCTTTCAATCGGGCAGGCGCTTCCGACGGACGGCTTGCACATCGACGGCGCAGCGCTGGCTGGGGTTTCCTGGTTCGCCTCGCCGGACGGGAAGGACACCGCCCTGCGCAAGCCGCTGGCGGAGGGCAGCGCCGCCGCAGCGGGAAATTTCTACTATCTCGGCCTGCTGCTGACGGCGGAGAGCGGCTTTTCCGAGGCTCTGACCGCCACGGTCAACGGCGTTCCGGCCCAAATACAGCGGGTAAAGGACGGGAGGATTTTTCTCGCCGTCCGCTATGACCGCCGCAGCCACCGGCTGGACGGCTTGCCTGCGGCCAAATTTTCGGACGTTCCCGACGGCGAATGGTACGCCGCCGAGGTCGCCGAGGCCGCGCAGCTCGGACTGGTCAACGGCGTTTCCCCGACGGAATTCGCGCCGGAGGACATTGCCTCCCGCGCGATGCTCTTAACGATTCTTTACCGCGCACAGGGCTGTCCCGCCGCGCCGGAGCCGGGCTTTACCGACGTCCCCGCCGGGACGTGGTTCACCGACGCCGTTGCATGGGGTGCGGAGCAGCGCATCGTCCTCGGCTTTGAGAACAACACGTTCCGCCCCGATGAGGCGGTCACGCGGGAGCAGGTTGCGGCGTTTTTGTTCCGTTACGCAACGTATTGCGGCTACGATACCGCCAAAACCGCCGACTTGACCGGCTTCGACGATGCCGGCGCTGTGAGCGACTGGGCGTTGCAGGCCGTGCAGTGGGCCGTCGCGGCGGGGATGCTGGGCGGTTCGCGCGAGGGAAGCCGCCTGCTGATCGACCCGCAGGGCAGCGCCACCCGCGCACAGATCGCCGCGCTGCTTTGCCGTCTGCTCCGCGCCTATCCGGACGACACCGGCGACGCGATGCCGGAATATCACACGATGCGCGGGCTGACCGTCGGCTATATTCCGCTGGACAATCGCCCCGTAAACGATATGCGCCCGGTCTGGCTGGGCGAGAGCGTGGGCATGACGGTCCTGATGCCGGAGGAGTCCCTTTACGCAACGCGGCTCGACGGCCAGTCGCCCAACCCGAACGGCACGGCCTACGGCGACCGCGAGGGACTGCTTACGTGGCTGCGGGAGAACGAGGACCGGTGCGACGTGTTCGTGCTGAGCCTCGACCAGCTCCTTTCCGGCGGTCTGGTCAGCAGCCGTGCACTGCACAACAGCGATCTGCGTTTTGAATTTTCCGTTATTGATTATCTTTCGGAGCTGGCGGCCCGCAAGCCGGTGTACGTGTTCGACACGATGATGCGCCTTGCCAGCACGGTCAATTATAACGGCCTCGGCGAGCGCGAGTATCTCCTGTTGCGCGGCTACGGCGGCAAGGCGCGGGCGGAGTTGACCGGCGAGGCGCTGACGCTGGAAAACATCGTCGCAGGCTACCCCTACGGCGCGGACGGCGCACTGCTCGAAACGGAGCTTCCTGCCGAGGCGCTGGCCGACTATCTGGCGGCGCGGGAGCGGAAGCTGCGGCTGGGCGATTATTTATTACGTCACGCGGAAAGCTTCCGCACCGTCGTGATCGGTGTGGACGATTCGGTCCCCAAGGACTCCATTCAGACCAACGAGATCGCCTATCTGACCGGCCTGCTGGGCGAAAACGGTACTCTGTTCTGCGCGGCGGATGAGCTTGGCATGATGGGCATCGCCCGCGTCTACGCCGATCTGCTGCCCGCGCGGATGCGCGTAAATCTGATGTTCTTCGGCGGCGGCGAGAACGACTACGCCGATTCCTACGACACCGCGACGCTGCGGGAAACTGTGCGCTATCACATGGCAGAGCTGAACATGGACGAGGCCAACGGCGACGGCGACGCGGACGTGCTGATCTTAACGCGCGGCGCGGAGCAGGCAGATGAGGACGCGTTTTTGAACGTTTGGCGCAGCAATTCGCGGCAGGGCCGATTCACCATTTTACTTGACGCGTCCGGCGGCAAGTTCTGGTCCGGTGACACAGCATATGCCATGAGCATCGTCTACACTTTAGGCTACAGTAGCTGGGGTACGGCGGCAAACGCCCTCGGCATCGGCCTTTCGATGGGCCTGACGCGCTGGGGCTGGCTGCGTTACGAAACGGAATGCAGCACGGCCGACAACGTTGCGTTCACGAAAACCATCGCCTTCGCCTTCGTCAAGGACATCGCCTACTGCCACGATGCGCGCTATACCATCAGGGACATGACTCCTTACGGAATTTATACCGCGCTGAAGGCGACCCCGCTGACGCAGCTGGTCCTCGACCGGCTGAGTGGCAACGTGCTGCTGCACTCCTTGATCTGGGAGCGCGACGAATATCGAATTCCGACGCTTTATCTGACGGATTTCTCTGCACCCTTCGACCGGGCGTACGAAATTCGCTTCCGCTTCTCCTTCGGCACGGAGCCGGAGCCGCCGGAGGCCCCCGAACCCACGGAGCCGACCGAACCCACCGAGCCGACGGAGCCAAGCGAACCCACGGATCCCACCACGGAGCCGACGGAAGCCCCGACAGAGGCCCCCACCGAGGCCCCGACGGAAGCGCCGGACCCCACGGAAAATACTACTGAAAAAGAGGAAGGATAACATGAAATACGGATTTGGAGTCGATGTCGGCGGGACGACCGTCAAGCTCGGCCTGTTCAACGAAGCCGGCGAGCTGCTGGAAAAATGGGAAATTCCCACGCGCACGGAAAACGGCGGCGCGGCAATTTTACCGGATATCGCCGACGCAATTGCAGCCTGCGTTAAGCGTCATAACATTGCCGACGCGGACCTGCTCGGCATCGGTATCGGCGTCCCCGGCCCCGTCGCGGAGGACGGCACGGTCAACCGCTGCGTCAACCTCAACTGGGGCATTTTTAACCTGCACGAGGCGCTCGGCGCACTGACCGGCCTGCCGGTCAAGGCGGGCAACGATGCCAACTGCGCCGCCCTCGGCGAATACTGGAAGGGCGGCGGCATGGGCTGCTCGTCGGCGCTGTTCGTCACGCTCGGCACCGGCATCGGCGGCGGCGTGATCTTGAACGGCAAGGTCCTGAGCGGTGCGCACGGCGTCGGCGGAGAGATCGGCCACATCACCGTTTCCGCCCCGGACAAGCACCCCTGCACCTGCGGCAAGCGCGGCTGTATCGAGCAGTACGCCTCGGCCAACGGCATCGTCCGCGTCACGCGCGAGCGCCTCGCTCTGACCGACGCGGCCTCGAGCCTGCGCGGCTATGAAGCGCTGACTTGTAAAGACGTATTCTATGCCGCATCCGGCGGCGACCGCTTCGCAAAGGAAACGCTGGAGCTGGTATTCGACTACCTCGGCGAGGCGCTGGCCTCCGCCTGCTGCGTCTGCGACCCGGAGCGCATCATCCTCGGCGGCGGCGTGAGCAAGGCCGGACCGTATCTGCTGGAAATGGTGCAGCGTCACTTTGAAATGCATATGTTCCACGCCTGCAAGGGCACGGAATTCTCCCTTGCGGCGCTGGGCAACGACGCAGGGATGTACGGCGCGTTCCGCCTGCTGCTGTGATGGCGGGCGGGAACCTCTGCGGCCTGCATCCGGCGCTGCCGCTGCGGGAGGTCAACGCGCTTTCGGCGCTGGCGCTGGCACATCTGGGCGACGCGGTGTTTGAGCTGCTGGTCCGGACGGAGCTGTGCGCCGCCGGAATCCCGAAAAACGGCAGCCTCCACCGCGAAACCGTCGCCCGCGTCTGCGCCCCGGCGCAGGCCGCCCTTGCCGACCGGCTGCTCCCGCTTTTGACGGAGGAGGAGGCCGGATTTTACCGCCGGGGCCGGAATGCGCACGTCCACGCCATCCCGAAAAACGCGTCGGCGGCGGAGTATTCTAAAGCGACCGGCCTCGAAGCCCTGTTCGGCGCGCTGTATCTGCTCGGTCGGAGCGAACGCGCGGAGGAGCTGTTCGCCGCTACGCGGAAGGAGAATAACAATGCCCTTTGACGCAACATTTTTAACTGCCGTCCTCAACGAGCTGCGCCCCGCCGTTCTCGGCAGCCGCGTGGAAAAAATCCAGCAGCCCGCGCGGGATATGGTCGTTTTACAATTACGCGGCAAGGACCGCCTGCTCCTGTCGGCGAACGTCAGCCGCCCGCGCATCCATCTGACGCAGGCCCCGCTGGAAAACCCCGCGCAGCCGCCGATGTTCTGTATGCTCCTGCGCAAGCACCTCGGCGGCAGCCGCATCGCCGCAATCACCCAGCCGCCCGCCGAACGCAGCGTCTGCCTGTCCTTTGACTGTACGGACGAAATGGGCGTTCCGTGCCGCAAGCAGCTCATTTTGGAGCTGATGGGACGCAATTCCAACCTGATTTTGACCGACCCGGAGGGCCGCATCATCGATTGCCTGCGCCGCGTGGACTTTGAAATGTCCGAGCAGCGGCAGGTCCTGCCCGGCCTGTTCTACCACGACCCGCCGAAGCAGGGAAAATACGACCCGAGCGTGACGGATCTGCCTGCTTTGAAAGCGTTGTTACGCGCCGCTGACGGTGAAAAGCGGCTCGATCAGTGGATCCTCGACAGCTTCGCCGGTATCTCTCCGCTCATCGCCCGCGAGCTGGCCTTCGGCTTCTGCGGTGAAACCGACGCACCGCTGCCGGACGATCGTGCGGCGCTTGCGGAGTATCTTTACAAGGCATGGAACGACCCTGCTTCGCGTCGCCCTACGCTGCTGCTGCGCGACGGCAAGCCGAAGGAGTTTTCCTATCGCCCCATCCTGCAATATGGCGCCTACATGACGCAGGAGACCTGCGAGAGCTACGCCGTCCTGCTCGACCGGTTCTATTCCGAAACGGACCATTCCGAGCGGATGCGCCAGCGCTCGCAGACGCTCCGCAAGACCGTCACGACCCTCCGCGACCGCGTGCTGCGCAAGCTCGCCCTCCAGCAGAAGGAGCGCGAGGCCACCCTCGACCGCGAACGCCTGCGCCGCATGGGTGATATCGTCACGGCGAATCTGCATCGTATTGAGCGCGGGCAAGCTCTGCTACGGGCCGAAGATTTCTACGACGAAACCCTGCGTGAGATTGAAATTCCCCTCAAGCCGAACCTCTCACCGCAGCAAAACGCCGCCCGTTATTACAAGGACTACGCCAAGGCCAAGCACGCCGAGAAGGTGCTGGCCGAGCAAATCGCGCACGGCGAGGTCGAGGCGGAGTACCTTGCGACGGTCCTCGACGAGCTTTCCCGCGCCGAAAGCGAACGCGACCTGACCGAAATTCGCGCGGAGCTGGAGGCCGGCGGCTACGTCCGCGCCATGAACCAGAAAAAGCAGCTGAAGCAACAGCCGAGCAAGCCGATGGAGTTCTCGTCCTCCGACGGCTACCGCATCCTTGTCGGCCGTAACAACCGCCAAAACGACCAGCTCTCCCTCAAAACCGCCCGCCGCGACGACCTCTGGCTCCACGTCCAAAAGTTCCACGGCACGCACGTTATCCTCTGCTGCGGCGGCACGAACCCGCCCGACGAAACGATCACCGAGGCGGCCATGCTGGCGGCGTGGTTCTCGCAGGCCCGCGAGGGGCAGAACGTCCCTGTTGACGTGACACCCGTCAAAAACCTCCGCAAGCCCAACGGCTCGCCCCCCGGCTTCGTCGTCTACGACCGCTACCGCACCGTCCTCGTCACCCCCGACCCCGCGCTGGAAAAACGCCTGCGTTAATTTCGATGAATTGACTTGACACAGTGTCTGTCGTGCTGTATCATAGTACAAAAACCGACGGAAATCGACAGGAGGACAGCGGATGAAACCGACCGGGATCGTGCGGCGCGTGGATGAGCTTGGCAGGATTGTCCTGCCGGTCGAGCTGCGCAGAGCGCTGGAGATTGCGGAGCGCGACACGTTGGAGATCGCGCTCGACGGCGACCACATCGTCCTGCGCAAGTATCAGCCCGTCTGCGTTTTCTGCAATGCAGCGGCGGAGCTGCTGGACTACCGCGGCAAACGCATCTGCCGCCGCTGCCTGCAAACGCTGAACGAGCAAAACGACGACTGATACGGATTCTTGATGAAAATATTTCATCAAGAATCCCATGTGCTGCGCACACTCGCATCGTGCGAGGGCACGATGCGCCGTCTCATGCAGAATCTGACGCGCCTTTGGCGCTATAAAAAACTTTTCAAGCTTTTTAACAGATTCTGGTATGAGCCTTGCAGCCCGGCAAAATGAAAACCACTCGACACAGCCAGACGCTCCATGCCGCCGCACAAAAAAATCACCCCGCCCCACCGGCGAGGTGATTTTTCAATATCAAACGTTAACCGGCCCCCTCTCCTTCCGTCACGGCTTCGCCGTGCCACTTCTCGCTGCGGCTCGGTCGCCTCGCTACCCTCACAGAGGGAGGCTTTTGAATGGTACGCACCGGAAAGGCTCCTCTGTGTAAGGGGAGCTGGCACGCGGAGCGTGACTGAGGGGTTGTTTTCGCGCCAACGGCGCGAAATTTCAATCCGTGCCGCCATGCACACCACCACGATTCACTATTCTCTCGTCCCACTGTCGGCGCGGGCGATCGATGATCGCCCCTACGGCGTGGGACGGGAATTGATACGAAATTCGCGGCGGGCTGAGGGCAGCCCGCCCTACGAACGGCGTTCGATGGTGCGTTCGGCGGGCCGATGTACCCGCAAGGGGCATGCCGCATCCGTA
>CABSFY010000098.1 GCA_902477055.1 uncultured Eubacteriales bacterium | reverse complement strand
AAAAACAACCAAGATTTTTTTGGACGCATCTTCATCTTACATACCCTCATAGGTGAAGCGATAAACCTCCTTTTTCATTAAAACGAAGTGATGTATGTATGCTTTTAAACAAGAAAGCGCATAAGCCGACAATCAACAGTCTGGCTTATGCGCCCATGTGAATGATTTTGATTTGTCCTCTCCACAATTGGGGACTACACCAAAATCGTACTCGCCATAAACCGAACTGTTTACCGATAAAACGATACATGATGTTACCTCCAATCATATCAATCGTCAGATAGCTCTTACTATCTGCGTATTTAGTATAGCACATTTTCATTGAAAGTTCAATGAGATGGGGATATTTCTTTGTAAAAATATTGTGAACGTAGCGCAGCCAGTCGCACCCGTCAACGGTCGAGATGAACGGCGCAAAATGCGCCGCCGTTGACAGCCGCGCCTGTCCGCGCTGACGGGTAATCAAGGGGAGCAACAGCCCAAAACGCTGTCGCTCCCCTTTGACTATGAGAACGAAAACCGAATACCGCCGCACCGTGAGCCACAGAGATTTTTTTGAAAATCCTGTGGCTTTTTCCGCGCCCGTTTGGAAGTTGAGGGCATACGTACCGTAGTAGTAGTGAGAAAAAATATTTTGCGTCATGCCCTAAAAAGTTTGGCATTTTCCGCTTCCCCGGTGGTGAAGGGAGTAAGGAGGACAAAGAAACGCTGGACGGGGGCGAAGTGCGTGAGTTGTCAGAGCAAGATTCTACCGAGGTGCCATAATTCGCTGTCCGCTCATTCTGCCCCATCGGAATCTTGTTGGGGAGTGCCTTCCCCAAACCCTGCTGTTGCGGCTTACGCCGGAGAGAGCGCCGAAGATCAAACCATTAAGAATTTGTGAACATTGAAAAACAGCCCCGTACTTTTTGCTGTTTTTTCTTTAGGTATTTGAGGAGATGTTTTTCTGTTTACAAACGATACCGCAGAAAGGAGTTGAAACCTATGCACCGCAAAAGATACAACACGCCGCACCGCAGCCGAGTAGTCAAGACCCGCATGACCGAGGAGGAATACGCCGACTTTGCCGCCCGCCTTGCACCCTACGGTATCAGCCAATCCGAGTTTATCCGCAGAGCCATTCGAGGCGCAAGCATCCGTCCCGTTGTCACGGTTTCCCCGGTCAATGATGAGCTGCTGTCCGCCATCGGGAAGCTGACCGCCGAATACGGCAGGGTCGGCGGCAACTTAAACCAGATAGCCCGGACGCTGAACGAGTGGCACAGCCCCTATCCGCAGCTTGCCGGGGAGGTAGCTACCGAAAGGGACAGAATCTGCGTTTTATACGCCGCCCACGGCGCGGCGGCGGGGAAATCCGCCATTTTGCCCGTGCCGGAAATTGTCAGCGTTCCATCCGTGTCCAATGTCCAGGTCAGGCTCTCACCGCAGGATCCCTCGACCGCTGCTGCGGAAGCTGGGGGGACCCATAGGCACAGCAGTAGGGAAATGCAAAGCACCGCTGCAAGTACACGTTTCATCATTCTCGCTCCTTTTGTCCGGCGCGATGCGCCGCGACAGAATTCTGCTTTGATTATAACATAAAAAACCCTCCTGCGTGAAGCCCGCAGGAGGGTTTGTTGCAATTAAGATTACAGCAGCGTGGAGAAGTGCTTGATGGTGCGGACCATCTGAGAAACGTAGGAGTTCTCGTTGTCGTACCAGGAAACGACCTGCACCTGGGTGGTGCCGTTTTCGAGGTTGACGACCATGGTCTGAGTGGCATCAAACAGGGAGCCGAAGCGCATACCGATGACATCGGAGGAAACGATCTGGTCCTCGTTGTAGCCGAAGGACTCGGTGGCTTCCTTCTTCATCTGCGCGTTGATCTCGTCAACAGAAACGGTGCCCTTGACGATGGCGTTGAGGATGGTGGTGGAGCCGGTCGGGGTCGGAACACGCTGTGCAGCGCCGATGAGCTTGCCGTTGAGCTCGGGGATGACAAGGCCGATTGCCTTGGCAGCGCCGGTGGAGTTCGGGACGATGTTGACAGCGCCGGCGCGGCTGCGGCGGAGGTCGCCCTTACGCTGCGGGCCGTCGAGGATCATCTGATCGCCGGTGTAGGCGTGAATGGTGCACATGATGCCGGACTCGATGGGAGCCAGATCGTTCAGCGCCTTAGCCATCGGAGCGAGGCAGTTGGTGGTGCAGGACGCGGCGGAGATGATGTGATCTTCCTTGGTCAGGGTTTCGTGGTTAACATTATAAACGATGGTGGGCAGGTCGTTGCCGGCCGGAGCGGAGATAACGACCTTCTTGGCACCGGCGTCGATGTGCGCCTGAGCCTTCGCCTTGCTGGTGTAGAAGCCGGTGCATTCGAGCACGACGTCAACGCCCAGCTTGCCCCAGGGCAGCTCTGCCGCATTGGGCATCTTGTAGATAACGACCTTCTTGCCGTCAACGACGATGTAGTTGTCCTCGCCTTCGCCCTCGTTGTACTCGACCGTGTGGCCCATTGCAACGTAGTTGCCCTGCGTGGAGTCGTACTTGAGAAGGTGCGCCAGCATCTTCGCAGAGGTCAGGTCGTTGATGGCAACGATCTCATAGCCCTCAGCGCCGAACATCTGACGGAACGCCAGACGGCCGATTCTGCCAAAACCATTGATAGCAACTTTTACAGACATTTCTTTTTCCTCCAGTTATTCCGCGGCGCAAAGGGCCGCAGTAATGATTTCCCAACGTTCTTATTATATACGAAGTGAAGGAAGTTCGCAACTGTCAATTTCCATCAATTTTTGCAAAATCTACCTGGTTTTTTAATTGCTTTTGTTGGAATCGCTGTCCTGCGGAGGCATTTCGGCGGGCAGCAGGGCCGCGTAGCCCTTGCCGTACTGGACGCAGCGGGATACGCGGCTGAGCGTTGCGGAGGAAATGTCGGTTGCCTTGATGACCTGCTGATAGGTATTGCCGGCGAGAAGCAGCTTGGCCGCTCGCAGGCGCTGCGCCATCTGCTCGACCTCTTTATTCGTACACAGGTCGTCAAAGAGCATTTTACATTCCTCTGCATCATGCAGCGCGGCAATCAGCGCATACAGCTCCTGAATCATTTCTTCCGTGATTTTGCTTGGTGTCAAGCACTCACGTCCTTTCCTAAGCGCAAAAATTCTTTTGTTTTCGGTGACTTCGGAAGGGAAAACACCGCATCCGGCGTGCCGAATTCCTCGACCGCACCGTCGGCGATGAACAGGACCTTATCCGCGACGCTTTTCGCGACATCCATATCATGGGTCACGACCACCATCGTCCGCCGCTGCGCTCGGAGATCCTGAATCACGCGCAGTACCTCGCCCGTCAGCGCCGGGTCGAGCGCACTGGTCGGCTCGTCGAAGCACAGGATATCCGGGTCCAGTGCCAGCGCCCGCGCAATGGCGACGCGCTGCTGCTGTCCGCCGGAAAGCGCATAGGGATAGCTGTCGCGCTTGTCCGTCAGTCCAACCCGCTCGAGCAGCGCCAGCGCCTTGCCCGTGATGTCCTCTGCTGCGCCCGCTCTCAGCAGACGCGGCGCGAGGGTCACGTTCTTCAGCACCGTGTATTGGGGGAACAGGTTGAACTGCTGAAACACCAGCCCGAAGTGCAGGCGGCTTTTGCGCAGCTCCGCCTCCGTGGGCTTTGCCGCGCCGGCGCGAAAAACCGGCTCCCCGTTGACACAGATGCTGCCTGCGTCGGCAAATTCCAAGAAATTCAGGCACCGAAGCAACGTCGTTTTTCCGCTGCCGGAAGAGCCGATGATCGCCAGCACCTCGCCCTGCTCCAGCGAGAAGCTCACGTCCCGCAGGACCTCTGTTTTTCCGAAGCTCTTACTGAGATTATAAACCGCGAGCGCGGGCATGGCAACCCCTCCTATTGAAAATAATTCAGTTTCTTTTCCAGCCGACCCAGCCCCAGCGTCAAAAGGCCGCTGAACACCAGATAAAACACGCCCGTAAAGAGCAGCGGCCAGAGAATCCCGCCGTTTTTGATAAATTTTTCTCCGTAGTAGATGATCTCTTGTATTGCAATGATACGCGATAGGGAGGTATCCTTGACCAGCGTGATGATCTCGTTGCTGATGGGCGGGACGATGCGCTTGACGACCTGTAAAAGAATGATACGGGAAAAGATCTGCCGCTTTGTCATGCCCAGGACCTGCCCGGCCTCGTACTGCCCGGCAGGGATGCTCTCGATGCCGCCGCGATAAATCTCCGAAAAATAGCACGCGTAGTTGACAATAAACGCGACGAGCGTGGCCGCCATGCGGCCGCTGCTGCCGGTCCCCCAGATGTTATTGCCGAGCAGGCCCGGTCCGTAAAAGATCACGATGAGCTGTAGCATCAGCGGCGTGCCGCGCACGACCCAGACGAGCGTCCGCATCAGCGCCCGGACCGGCCGGAAGCGGCACATCGAGCCAAAGGCGACCACAAGCCCCAACGGCAGAGCGCCCAGCAGCGTGCAGAAAAAGATTTTTAACGTTTCCCCGAAGCCGATCATCAGGGACTGCATGACCGTTGTAAGCATTGCTTCCGCCTCCGCGCTTACGTCTGGTCAAGCAGGGCGCTCGAAATCTTATATTGTTCCGCGAGCTGCGTCATCGTGCCGTCGGCGTAGGACTTTGCAAAGAAATCGTTCAGCGCGGCGGCGAGGTCGGAGCCTTTGCGGAAGCCGACACCGTATTCCTCATAGTTCAGCGTCATGCAGCAGCGGAGGGTATCGTAGCGTGTGCCGTCGCCGAGCATTGCGCCTGCCATCAGCAGGTCGATGACTGCTGCGTCCGAGGTCCCGGCGGCGACCTCCTTGACCGCGTCCGTCTGCGCCGCGACCGGCGTGACGGAGTAGCCGAGATTGAGCAGAATTTCCTCGCCCGCCGAGCCGCTCTCCGCCGCAAAGCTGAGGTCCTTCAGCGATTCCACGTCCGGATACTTGCCCGCCTCGTCCTCCGGCAGGACCACGACCTGCGCGTTAGAGCAGTAGGCATTCGAGGTTTCCATCGCCTTTCTTACGCCGTCGGTCAGCGTCATGCCGTTCCAGACGCAGTCGATCGACTTACTGTTCAGCTCAAATTCCTTGTTGTCCCAGTTAATCACGACGAATTCGGCCTCCACGCCCAGCTCTGCGGCGAAGGCTTTTGCCAAATCGGCATCGAAGCCGATCCATTCTGTGCTTCCCGGCTCTTGATAGTCCATCGGTTTGAACTCCGTGATGCCGATGACGAGCGTTCCCTTGTTCTTGACATACGTGCTGTCCGCCTCGTCGCTCTGTGACCCGCAGCCCGCGAGACAAAGCAGCGCCATCAGCCCCGCCAGCACCAGCGCCCCCAGTTTTTGGAGCCGTTTCCATGTGTTCCGTGTGTTCCGCCTTTTCATCGTAGCTACCTCCGTTTTTCGCTGTTTTTTTGATGCCGTGACCGGCCGTTCAACCGTATGCGCTCGGCCATTGCCTGCCACATCGGCTGAGAATTTATGTCCGGATTATACTTCATTGCGATGAAGTTGTAAAGTGCTTTCTGGGAATTTCAAAAAACTTTGTCGGCCTGCACAAAAATCACTGTCAGACAATACGATTTATTGCGATAAACTGATAAAGCGAAAGCGAAAAAATAACCGCGCCTACAAAAACGTAAGCGCGGCGATCCCGCTGGATAGGGGAGGGACAGTCGGTGCTGGTCCTATAATATCAATAATTCTGTTCGCTGATTTCGAAATAGCTCTGCGGGTGGGCGCAGACCGGACAGACCTCGGGGGCCTTGGTGCCGACGACGATGTGGCCGCAGTTCCGGCACTCCCAGACCTTGACCTCACTCTTTTCAAACACCTGCGCCGTTTCCAGATTTTGCAGCAGGGCGCGATAGCGCTCCTCGTGATGCTTCTCGATCTCGGCGACCGCGCGGAACTTTGCCGCCAGCTCCGGGAAGCCCTCGGCCTCCGCCGTCTTGGCAAAGCCGTCGTACATATCCGTCCACTCGTAGTTTTCGCCGTCCGCTGCCGAGCCGAGATTGGCCTTCGTGTCGCCAATGCCCGCCAGCTCCTTGAACCACAGCTTCGCGTGCTCCTTTTCATTCTCTGCGGTTTTCAGGAAGATGGCCGCCATCTGCTCATAGCCCTCTTTCTTTGCTACAGACGCAAAAAACGTGTACTTATTCCGCGCCTGCGACTCGCCCGAAAAGGCCTCCCGCAAATTCTTCTCCGTCTGGGTCCCTGCATACTTCGTTACCATTGCCGCAACCTCCGCATTAAGAAATTCAGCCGGCCGCTGCAAACCACAACGCCCTGCTGTGTTCATTATACCAACCTTTTCCGGAAATTACAACACGCTCCCAGCGAAAGAATCCAAAAAAACGGCTGCCCCGGAGGGGACAGCCGTTTTGGTTGAGAAATTACTCGTTGATGCCGATAACGACGCCGGAACCGACAGTACGGCCACCCTCGCGGATAGCGAAGCGGAGGTTCTGCTCGATGGCGATCGGGGTGATCAGCTCAACATCCATATCGATGTTGTCGCCAGGCATGCACATCTCAACGCCTTCGGGAAGGCTGATGATGCCGGTAACGTCAGTGGTACGGAAATAGAACTGCGGGCGATAGTTGTTGAAGAACGGGGTATGACGGCCGCCTTCTTCCTTGCTCAGGACGTAAACCTGGCCCTTGAACTTGGTGTGGGGATGAATGGAGCCGGGCTTCGCCAGAACCTGGCCACGCTCGATGCTCTTCTTGTCCACGCCGCGGAGCAGAGCGCCGATGTTGTCGCCGGCTTCTGCGTAGTCGAGCAGCTTGTGGAACATTTCGATGTCGGTAACGACGGTGGACTTCGGCTCGTCCATGAGGCCAACGATTTCGACAGCCTCGTTCTTCTTGATCTGGCCACGCTCGACACGGCCAGTCGCGACGGTGCCGCGGCCGGAGATCGTGAAGACGTCCTCGACAGGCATCAGGAAGGGCTTGTCGGCCATACGGTCGGGAGTGGGGATCCAGGTGTCAACCGCGTCCATGAGTTCCTTGATGCAGGCATACTCGGGAGCGTTGGGATCGGTGGACTCGGAGATCAGGGCGTTCAGCGCGGAGCCGCGGATGATGGGGGTGTCGTCTCCGGGGAAGCCGTAGAAGTCCAGCGTCTCGCGGACTTCCATCTCGACGAGCTCGAGCAGCTCTTCGTCGTCGACCTGGTCGACCTTGTTCAGGAAGACGAGGACGGAAGGAACGTTAACCT
>CABSFY010000097.1 GCA_902477055.1 uncultured Eubacteriales bacterium | reverse complement strand
CATGCCGGCGGGGCCGACGTTCTTCTGCACGCCTGCGTAGATCATGCCGTAGTCGGTCACGTTGCACGGACGGGACAGGAACATGGACGACTGGTCGGAAACAAGGACGTGGCCCTTCGTGTTGGGCAGCTTGTTCCAGGTCAGGCCGTGGATCGTTTCGTTTTCGCAGATGTAGACGTAATCGGTGTCTTCCGGGATGTCCAGATCGGAGCAGTCGGGGATGTAGGTGTAATTCTTATCCTTAGAGGAGGCGGCAACGATGACCTCGCCGACCTTCTTCGCCTCGGCGATTGCCTTCTTGGACCATGCGCCGGTTTCGATGTAGACGGCCTTGCCGTTTTTCATCAGGTTCATGGGGATCATGGAGAACTGAAGGGTCGCGCCGCCCTGGATGAACAGAACCTTATAGTTATCGGGAATGTTCATCAGATCACGGAGATCCTGCTCAGCCTCGTCGATGATCTGCTGAAAGACCTTGGAGCGGTGGGACATTTCCATGACGCACATACCGCTGCCCTTGTAGTTCATCATTTCGTCGCGGACTTCTTCCAGAACAGGCTCCGGCATAGTTGCGGGACCGGCAGAGAAGTTATAAGTACGACCGTATTTCATTTGGATTCCTCCTGTAATTTTTGGGCGCTCGCCCTCTTTATGGATTAAGTATACGTCATCCCAAACAAATAATCAACCAGAAAAAACAAAATTTTTTTGGGAACTGACAATATTTTTTAGGTTTTTGAAAAAATCAGCGTTTCCAACAAAACATCCGCATGGAAATTGTGCATAGTGTCAAGAAGATTTTTTCCTGTTTTGCACTTGACAGGGGTGGGAAAGTGGCTTATAATAAAGCAACATCAGTTGCGCTACATACGATTCCTAAATGCGCAGCGGAGAAGGAGGCGATGGAATGCCGCGGAGCTTTTTGTTTACCCGCGAACAGATTGTGCAGGCCGCACTGGAGCTGACGCGCGAGGGCGGCATCGGCGCGGTGACGGCCCGTGCGCTCGGTGCGCGGCTGGGAACGTCTGCAAAGCCCGTTTTCGGACTGTTTCAGAGCATGACCGAGGTGCAGCAGGCCGTCTTGCAGGCCGCCGATGCGTACTATCATGACTATATCCGCGAGCATATGGCCCGCGGCGATTATCCGGCCTATAAGGCCAGCGGCATGGCGTACATCCGCTTTGCAAAGGACGAACGGGAGCTGTTCAAGCTCCTGTTCATGCGCGACCGCACCGGCGAAACACCAGCCGAGGACCCGCAGCTCGATGAGCTGATCGGCCTTATCTCGGCAAAGACCGGCCTTTCCTCCGCCGACGCGCGGCTGCTGCATCTGGAAATGTGGATCTTCGTCCACGGCATCGCGACGATGGTCGCAACGTCGTATCTGGACTGGTTCGCGTGGGACGAGGCGCTCATCAGTCAGACGCTGACGGATGCGTATCAGGGCCTGACGCATCGATTCTGCTCTGGGGAGCGGAGTTAGGAGAAAAAACAATGGAAGCGATCAAAACGGTCGATTTGACCAAGAAATATAAGACACTCACCGCTGTAGACGGGCTGAATTTATCGGTCCATCCCGGCGAGCTGTTTGCGCTTTTGGGCGTGAACGGCACGGGCAAGACGACGACGATCAAAATGCTCTCCTGCCTGACGCAGCCGACGTCCGGCGACGCGCTTCTGAACGGCCGCAGCGTCGTGACCGAGGCTGCGGCGGTGAAAGATATCATCGGTGTTTCGCCGCAGGAAACGGCTGTCGCGCCGAAGCTGTCGGTTAGGGAAAATCTGGAGCTGATGTGCGGCGTACACGGCTTCTCGCGCGAAAGGCGAGTGCAAAGGGTCGCCGAGCTGACCGACCGGCTGGACCTCCGGGAGGTGTTGGACCGGAAGGCGGGCAAGCTCTCCGGCGGCTGGCAGCGGCGGCTGAGCATTGCGATGGCACTGATCTCCGAGCCGGAAATTCTGTTCCTCGACGAGCCGACGCTGGGGCTGGATGTGCTGGCCCGCAGCGACCTGTGGGATGTAATCCGGGCGCTCAAGGGGAAGATCACGATCATCTTGACGACGCATTATATGGAGGAAGCGGAGGCGCTTTCCGACCGCATCGGCATCATGAAGGCCGGCCGCCTCATCGCGCTCGGCACGGCGGCCGAGTTAAAGGCACAGGCCGGGACGGACCGCTTCGAGGACGCGTTCGTCGCGCTGATTAAGGGGGCGAAGCAATGAAGCTGCGTGCATTTTCCGTCCGCACCGCCAAGGAAATTTTGCGTGACCCGCTGAATCTGGCGTTCGGGCTGGGCTTTCCGCTGGTACTGCTGGCGCTGCTCAGCGCGATTCAGGCCAACGTCCCCGTTGCGCTGTTTGAAATTCAGGAGCTTGCGCCGGGCATCGCGGTGTTCGGACTGGCATTTTTGACGCTGTTCTCTGCACAGCTCGTCGCGAAGGACCGCGAGAGCGCCCTGCTGCAGCGGCTTTACACGACCCCGCTGCGGGCCTCGGATTTTATTCTCGGCTATCTGCTGCCGCTGCTGCCCATTGCGATGGCGCAGTGCGTGCTGACCTATGCCTTTGCGGTCGCGCTGGGACTAAGGGTCACGGTCACGCTGCTCTATGCGGTTGTGTTCGTCCTGCCGGTTGCGCTGTTTTACGTTTCGCTCGGCCTGCTGTGCGGCAGTGTGATGAACGTTAGGCAGGTCGGCGGCATCTGCGGCGCGCTGCTGACAAATCTGAGCGCTTGGCTCTCCGGTATCTGGTTCGACCTCAAGCTCGTCGGCGGCGCATTCGAGTGGATCGCGTATCTTCTGCCCTTCGTCCACGCGGTGGAGCTGGAGCGGGCGGTTGTGCGCGGCGATTGGGCTGCCGTTCCCGCGCATCTGCTCTGGGTCCTCGGCTATGCGGCGGCCATCACCCTCTGCGCCGTCCTCCTGTTCCTGCGCCAGATGAAGCGCCAATAAATTTTGCTGAGCTGTCCCCAAACGGGGACAGCTCCTGCTATTTTTATTCCTCCGCGTGATATTTGCGGCGTGTTGCCATGCCGCCGCGGATGTGGCGTTCCGCCTTGTTCTGCGCCAGAAGCTGCCGGACCTGTGCGTACAGCGCCGGATTGCAGTGCGGGAGCCGCTCGATCAGATCCTTATGTACCGTAGACTTGCTGACGCCGAATTGCTTGGCGGCGGCGCGGACCGTCGCCCGGTTTTCAATCATGTACACAGCCAGCTCGCAGGCGCGTTCTTCAATACTTCTCCTCATGTGACCAACCCCCTAAGCTGTGTATCGCTGTGCAAGTATATGCGGCGGCGAAGGGGCAATATGCACGCTTGCGGAGCGCGGCGCGAAATGTTATAATAATATAAATAACCTTTCGGGAGGGATCGTATTGAAGCGATTTTATGCGATTTTGCTGGTGACGGCGCTGCTGCTGGCACTGATTCCGGTCGCCGGTGCGGCCGAGCGGCAGGTCGTCTACGTGGACGGCACGCGCAGCAGCTCCGGCGACGGCGGCAGCGCTGCGACGGCCGTGAACCGTCTGGAGGCGGCCTATGCGCTGCTGTCGCGTGAGGCGGGCGGCACGATCGTCATCTGCGGCCGGACGGAAACGGGGGACTGGTCGGAGCGGCTGGAAACGGAGCCGTTTGCTGCGCCGGTCACGCTGACCTCCCGCTACGGCGCGGAGAACTATACCTCCAAGGCTGCGCTGGTGTTTACCGACCGCTATTTTTATTTCGGCGGCGCGACGGTGCTGACCGATTTGCTGCTGGAAACCTCGATCAATACCTATCTCTATTCCGGCCCGGACCTGACCGTCGCAGGCAGTGTCCGCACGAGCATGACCGAAACGGACGCGAAGCTGTCGATCTACTGCGGGCAAAAGACGGCGCGGTGCGAGTCGGTCCGGCTGGACCTTGCGGGCGGGACCTTTACGCAGGTGCTTTTGAGCTGCGCCAAGGGGACCGGTACGACCGCGGCGCGGCTATCCGGCAACGTGATCATCAACAGCAACGTCACCCTCGGTGCGTCGGGCAAGGCGGATCTTATCCGCCTGACGATGGACGGCGGCATCGTGGATAAGCTCTACGTGACCCCCAGAAGCGGCGGTACGACCAAGGCGGCGGAGATCAATCTGCTTGGCGGCGAGTTTCAGGAATTCGCGGACTATCCCAAGCTGACAAAAAAGACGCGGCTCGGCGATGTGACCGTCAATCTCGGCCCGGGCTTTCTCTGCGACAATCTCGGCGCGTGGCGAGATACGAGGCTGGAGCTGAGCGGAATGCGGACGCTCAACTGGCTGCGCTATCCCGGCGGATCGATGAAGGGATTAGACCGGTACGACCGCGTGAATTTACTCGGCGGTGATACTGTTCCGGAGGCCCTCGAGGGCAGCTATCTGCGCCTGTTCGGGTATCAGGGACAGTGCAGCGCCGACGTGACGGGCTTCTCTGTGCTTTCTATCGACGGCGGCACGGACGCGACGCTGCTCAGCCGCCTGCCGGAGGAAACGGACCTCACCGTAGCGGCGGACAGCCGCTTGCAGCTTGCCGCGCCGTGGAACGAGGCGGCAAGGGAGAACGCGTCGCTGGTACAGCCGGAGGTCACGGGCTTACAGCCGGTGCTGCGCGTCGATTTTGAGCAGAATGCCGCCGACCGCAGCGGCTCCGGCAACGACGGCACCATCCACGGCGCGCCGCAAACCGCCGTCAGCTACGACGGCAGCACGGCGCTGCACCTGCAAAACGACTTCGGCGGCGCGGCGAAGCAATACGTTTCCTTCGACGCGCTGAACGGTATCGACTTGCAACGCGATAATTACACCTTCACCCTCTGGTACAAGACCGAAAACGGCGGCTTTGCGAAGGTTTCCAGCGGCGGCGACGGCCAATCCGCATCCTGCCCCGTCAGCTTAGCCGGCGTTCGCTGCGGCGGCACGGTGCTGTCCAACCGCGACATGACCGATGCCAAAGCCAGCGGCCTTGCCGCCATTCAGGTCGCGCAGCGGATGTATTTCGCCGTGGGTATCACGGACGCTTCCGGTGAGCGCCACGACAAGGGCGGCCTCTGGCAGCCGCAGGACGGGCGCTGGCACCAGCTTGCCCTCGTCTGCGACCGCAGCGGGTATTGTAAGACCTACGTGGACGGTGAGCTGCTGGCATGGTCCGACATTTCCTCCTGCGCTGGCGACGCGCTCGGCAGCAGCGCCTTCTGTCTCGGCGCGGACGTGCTGGGGCAGTACGGCGCGGGCAATATTTTCGTGGACGAGCTGGCGCTCTATCCCGCAGCGCTGTCCGCAGCCGATTTGAACGCATTTTATCAGGCGGGCAGACTCAAGGCGCTGAAAACCGAGATCACCGCGCGGCTGGATGCCCTCGGCGGCGAATACGGCGACGCGTCTGAACTGAAAGCTGCCGTCTGCGCAGCGGGGGAGTTCGACCCCACGCAGTATCCGCAGGCGATGGCCGCCTATGATACGCTCAAGGCGCAGTTTGACGACTACCTTGCCGCGCCGGAGCGTGAGCTTTCGCTGCTGCTTTTGAGCGACGTTCATGTGGTGACGGAAACCAACGCCCGCCGCCTGAAGCTTGACCGAATTTTTACGGACGCGAAGCAGGTCGGCATTGACGGTGTGATCATTTCGGGCGATTTTGCGGACAACTCGACGGCGAATACCGTTCGCAGCGCCTTTACCGTGACCGAGTCGCTGATGGACCCGCAGTGGCAGCTTTTTCCGTCACTGGGCAATCACGAGGTGCATTATTCCAGTGCCACCGCGAACTATCAGACCGGCGCGGGCACCTATTGGGACGCGCTGCAGGCGCATATTTCCGCGCAGCGCAGCTACGGCACGGCCACGCTGGACAGCATGCAGAACTACAGCTATGCCATGACGCTCAAGGGCTATCATTTTGTTGTGTTAAATACCGATCCGAAGACGCAGAAACCGAACGAAACCGACCCGCTGCGGCGGCGGGTGTATCTGACCGACGAGAGCCTGCAATGGCTGGAGAAAACGATGCAGACCTACGGGCAGGACGGAAAGCCGATCTTCGTAATCTGTCATTTCCCCTTTGCCGCCTCCGTGCCGCACACGGAATACAGTGAGGTCGTCGTCAGGGATCGCACCATCGGCAACCAGGACGAGCAGATCCGCGCCATTCTCGCCAAGCAGGACAACGTGGTGTATTTCTGCGGCCATCTGCACTACTGCGTCGGCACGACCCCGCCTGTCACGGTCTACAGCGGGCACCGGGGCTTTACCGAGGTTATGCTTCCCTCGCTGAAGTCCGGCAGCCACGGCTATCGGAATCTGGAAACGAGCTGGTATCTGTTTGCCTACGACGACGAGCTTGTCCTGCGGGCGAAGGATTTTGAAACGGGCGAATGGCTGACGGAGTATGATGCGGTCATCCCGCTCGGCGCACGGGAAAACTGCCCGACCGAGCGCTATACCGATTTGCCGGAAACGGCGTGGTATCACGCGGCGGTGGACGATTGCTTCCGGCGCGGGCTGATGAACGGCGTCAGCGATACCCGCTTTGACCCGGAATCGACCCTCAGCCGCGCGATGCTTGCGACGGTGCTGTATCGCATGGCGGGCAGCCCCGCCGTCGCGGAGAAGCACGGCTTTGTGGACGTGGAGGCCGGTAGCTGGTACGAGGCGGCCGTCCGCTGGGCATGGCGGTCGGGCATCGTCAACGGCGTGGACGAAACGCATTTTGCGCCCAACGAGGCCGTCACCCGTGAGCAAATGGCCGCGATGTTCTACCGCTACGCCGCGTACTGTGGCTTTGACACGGCAAGGCGCGCCGCGCTCGACGGCTACCGGGATGCGGCAAGTATTTCAAACTACGCGAAGGAGCCGATGGCGTGGGCCGTCGCGCGGGAACTGCTCAACGGCACCTCGCCGACGACGGTTTCCCCGACCGAGGGCGCGACCCGCGCCCAGATCGCAGCCGTTCTCATCCGCTTCTGCCGCAAGCTCGGCGGATGAACTTGCACAGGCACGATCGATAGGCGTATGTAGGGGGCGGCGTCCTCGACGCCCCGCGTACAGGCAGTGGCGATTTAGTGAATAGTGAACAGTGAACGGTGAATAGTGAATAATATATGGTAGGACTAACGGAACAAAAATACCCGCTCAGTCATGACCAGAGACCATGACAGCTCCCCTTTCAGGGGAGCCAATCGCTGCGGCGCGGAGGAAAGATTTTCAACATCGTTACAGCCCCGGACGGCTTGTGTGCCGTCCGGGGCTGTGGTTTTATACTAGAATCTGTTAAAAAGCTTGAAAAGCTTTTTATAGCG
>CABSFY010000096.1 GCA_902477055.1 uncultured Eubacteriales bacterium | reverse complement strand
ATGGAACGTGAAAGGGAACCCTGACGGTTCCCTTTCACACTTTTCCTCCCTCCGAAACCTTTCGTTGGGCAGTTCTTTGACAGTCTGAAATCCCCGGCGGAACCCGCCGGGGATTGTTGCTATTTGTTTTATTTTGCTAAGAACCGTGCCAGAATGGTGGCGATCTGCGCTCTGGTCGCGCCCTCGATCGGGGCGAGGCGGCCGTCCATGCCGTTGATGATACCCTGATCAACGGCCCAGTTCACGGCGTCCCGCGCGTAGCCCGAGACGCTGCCGACATCCGCAAAGGTCGCCAGCACATTCATCTTCGGCGGCTCTCCCTTGGCGTAGCGGTACAGGATCGTTGCGATCTGTTCACGCGTGATGGAGTCGTCCGGCGCAAAGCTCGTTTCGGACACGCCGTTGACGATGCCCTGCGCCGCCGCCCAGACGACGGCATCGGTGTACCATTCGCCGTTGGGAACGTCATGGAACGGGTTGGTCTTGCCGGTCACGGCAGGCTTTCCTTCCGTACGGTAGAGGATCGTGACGAGCATGGCCCGCGTTACGCTGCCCTCCGGGTCGAAGCGGGTGGGTGCAATACCGTTCATAAGGCCGTGCTCCACGCAGTAATCCACGCCGGTGTGATACCATTGCGTCCGGTCAAGGTCGCCGAAGGCATGGCTGGGGCAATCCGCGCCGCCGTCGCAGCCCTTTTCCGGCTCCCGCTCGCCGCAGGCGGAGCAAACGCCGTCTGTGAAGTGATGGCCGGTGGCCGGGATGATCTGCGTGGAAACGGTCGCGCCGCAATCCGTGCAGACGACGGTAATGCTGCCCGCTGCAACGCAGGTCGCCGGAATGGTATCCTCGCGGGTGTGCTGATGGCCGGTGGCGGGAATGGTCGTTTGGTTCAGCTCTACGCCGCAGATCTTGCAGACGGTCGTTTCGCTGCCGGGCTTGGTGCAGGTAGCCGGAACGGTCACGGTTTCCGTTTCCGGATGCTCGCAGACCTCGCGGATGACGAGCGTGTAAGTGCGCGTCGTTTCGCCGTTTACCGGCTTGACGGTCAGTACCGCCTTATTGACCGCAGCATCCAGCGCCGCTTCCGTTCCCTCCTGCTGTTCACCGTTGAGGGTGACGGTCTGGCCATCGGGAAGCGTCCAATGCAGCTTCAGCGCGGCATCGGAGGCTTCAAGCAGACGGTAGGTCGTAATGTCCGGGTTAAAGACGGGCCAGAGAGTCTTGCCGTCCACGCTCAGCGTTTCCAGTGCCGGAACGGTGGGCTGCTCGGCCATTGCCGCAGCGGCAAACAGGACGTGGATAGTCGTCGCGGTGGTCATGATCTGGTTCGGCGTGGAGCCGATGAAGTAGCCGCCCTGGTTGACCTGCGTTCCCCAGCGGTTGCGGGCCTCCATCGGGTAGTCCTTCGGGTAGCCGTTGGAGAGCGGCTCCTTCGGGCCTTCCCAAGCGGCGGAATAGTAGCCGTCGTCAAAGACCGCGTTGGCCAGAATGTTCACGGCCGTCGTGCGCAGGATGTCCGCGTAGCGGGCATCGACAACACCGGTCTGCATCAGCTCGCGCTGGAACATTCCGAGGAAAAACGTGTTGTTCCACGCGTCGCGGTCGTTGAGCAGCGCACCGCTGCGGGTTGTTTCAAACAACGCGATGCCCTCGGCAGTCGTTTTCGCCTGATCGACGTTGCCGAGGCGATAGTTCAGCACCGCCATGCACATATTGCCGCCGATGTAGGTGCAGGAGCCGCCCTCGGAGATGTCGTAGGGGTTATCCTTGCTGGCCACGCCCTCGCTGTTGATGTGGATGTAATACAGGCCGTCGGCGCGGCGGAGGTTGTTTTCCACGCCCTCATAGATTTTCAGATAGCGTTCGCGGATATCTTCCTTTGCCGTGATTTTCCACAGGTCATAGCCCGCCATCGCCAGCGTTGCGGCGTAGAGGGATTTCTCCGTGCGGTCGTTGTTGTACCACATACCGCCGCCGAGCCGGTCGTCGTAGTAGTGGTCAAAGGTGTTGTTGAACAGCTTTTCCGCATAGTTCAGACAGGTGGCCGCCTCGCTCGTCCGCCCAAGCTCCAGATTGTACCTGTAGCCGAGCAGCAGCGCCATGACGTTCCATCCGCAGTCGTCCATCGCGTGGTTGACCGGCGCAACGCCCGCCGTCGTCAGCTTCGCCTCGCCGTAGGTCGTGACGAAGAAGTTCACCGTGTTGGCAATGCGCACGGCGGTCTTTTGATACGCTTCCGAGCTCTTGTCATGGTACTTTGCATACGTGTCCATCGCCATGAGTGCGACGGCGCTTTCCCAGAAGTCGCCTGCGCTCGAAACTTTAACGGTATAGCCCGCGTTCGTCACATCGCCCGACACCATGCCGTAGACGACCGGCTTAAGGCGGTCCTCACCGTCGATGAGAAAGTTTTTCATCAGGTTTTGATAGGCCGTTTCCGCAGCGGCGGTAAAATCCGCATCCGCCGCCGGGACCGAAAGCCGAACGTTGCCAAACCGCGCGGTCGAGCGCTCTGCGGCCAGTCCGCCGTAGCACAGCGTGCTGACCACATCCTGCGGGACATTGCAGGTCATGGTCTTGCGGTAGCCCTGATTGCCGGTGATCTCCAGTGTGAGCATGGTGGAGGAGAATTTGGAAATGCGGAAATTGAGCGACGTGTCTGCGAGCTTCGTCCAATCGAGCTGGAACAGCGTCAGCCAGCTTCCGCCGTTGGCCGAGGAGATGGTTTCCCATTTCAGCGCCGTTTGCTTCGTGCCGGAAATGTATTCGTAGGTCAGGATGACCTTGGGGTTTTTATACTGGTCCAGCAGCTGCACGCGGCTAACGATGCGCCCGTCGCCGTTCGAGGAGGAAAGCGGCGTGAGCTGCGCGTTGAAGCTCCAGCTTCCGTTCAGCTTCTGCCCCACGTAGGCAGCAGCCGTGCCGGAGCCGTCCTTCGCGTCGCTCTGCGCCCAGAGGCCCTCGGTGTTGCTCCGGCCGCTCGACCAGCGGCCCGCGTTTCCCCAGCCGGTGCCGTTATGGAAGGAAAACTCGTTTCCCTCCGGCAGCACCGTCTGCTCCGGCGTCGCCGCAAACGCCGCAGGCACGACGGCCAGCAGCAGCGCGGCCGCCAATAATACAGCAATGATACGTTTCATTTTCATTCCTCCATATCGTTACGGTTCTCTTTGTAGATAGCTCCTTCCGTCCACAAAAACAGCGCTGACGTACGTCGTGTCCGGCACGGGCCGTCCGCCGATGACATCGAGCAGATGCTGGACCGCTTTTGCGCCGATCTCATATTCGTTCTGCCGGATGTGTGCAAAGGGCTGGTCGCCCTCCACGCCGCGCGGCGCGTCAAAGCAGACGATCGCAAGGTCCTGCGGCACGCGCAGACCGATGCGTTCGGCAGTTTCGCGGACGAGCAGCGCTACTTTATAGGTGTGCGCAATGACGGCCTCAACCTCGCGGTTGCGAAGCAGGAAGTCCTCGATCTGCCCCATGTCGTAGGCACGGCTGTCGGCGTTGTCCATGCCGGGAAGCGGCGAGCGCAGCGTCGTGAGCATAAGCCGTTTTCCCCCGTCCCTACCCGGCGCGGCCGCCTGTTGATAGCCGCGCATCCGGTCGGCGACGGCCGTGGAGTCCGGGCGGCTGGAGATAAAGGCAATTCTCCGGTAGCCGCAGGCCCGCAGGTGGCGGTAAAGCTGCTGCATACTCTGACTGTTGTCCGTGCAGACCAGCGGGACATTGACTCCGACGACGCGTCGGTCGGCAAATACCATCGGGATCTCCCGCGTCAGCAGCTCCAGCTCGTCGGCGTAGTGCAGCGAATCATACATGGGAACGGAGATGATGCCCTCGACCCCCGCCGCCTGCAAGCGCCGCAGACAGCGGCCCTCATGCTCCGGCGTGGTGTAACCGGTCTGCATTAGGACAAGGTATCCCCGCTCCTCCGCCTCGCCGAATACGCCCTTGATGAAGTCCGTGCCGAACAGCGCGTCGAAGCCGGTCAGCGCGAGGCCGAGTATCGGCGTTTTGCGCTTTTCCTCCACAACAATGGAGCCCTTCCCCTGCGTGCGGCGGATATAGCCGTTATCGGCCAGCAGCGTCAGGGCATGGCGCGAGGTAATGCGGCTGACACCGTACTGTGCAGCAAGCGCCGCCTCGGTGGGCAGCAGCGCACCGCCGCTCCACTCCCCCGCCAGAATCTGCTTGACCAGCTCCTGATAGATGACCTGATAGATCGCAGCTTTTTTCATCGGCCGGCCTCAGGAGAGCAGGATCGTTTTGATCTCAAACGGCGCAAAGTGCAGTCGGACGCGGCCGTTTTCGAGCGGCAGCGCCGTCGGTGCGCCCTCCATCAGGTCCGTTTCCGCCGCCGCAGTCACCGGAAAACCGAGCGACAATACGGCATCGCAGGCGCAGTTGGCGCACTCATAGGCGCGGATCACGACGGCATCGGAGTCCTCCGCTTTTTTCACCGTTTCGATGATGATGTTCGCTCGGTCGAGCTGCATCAGGCTGAAGCGCCCCGGCAGCGTACCGCCGCCCGCCGTATACCGCGCGTGCAGCGGGTAATTGAAGGCGTAGGCCGCCTCGTTGACCGCCGGAAGATCGACCGGGCCGGTATGCGCCAGCAGCTTGCAGGAAAATACGTGGCGGCACTGGTCCTGATGCGGATTGGGATACGTCCCGCAGCGCAGAATGCTCAGCCGGATATGCTCACGCGTCACATCGTAGCCGTATTTGCAGTCGTTGAGCAGCGTGATGCCGAAGCCGTTGTCGCTCAGATCAACCCATTTATGGGCGCAGACCTCGAAGCGGGCGTAGTCCCAGAGTGTATTTTTATGAATTGGGCGCTCGATGGAGCCGAACTGGATATCAAACGTCGCCTTTGTCGTGTTGACCTCCGTCGGGAAGTCCATTTTGAGCATGACGTGCGTTTCCTTCCAGTCGATGTCGCCGGAGATGGTCAGGCCGTCGTTCCCGGCGGGCAGGCTATAGTCAAAGCACAGCGTGCTATCGCGGAACCGGCGCTCCACGCGCAGGACCGTCCGCAGGGCGTTATGCGCGACAATACGCGCGGACTGCACGTTGTCAATGTACTCAAATTTTTCCTCATAGTACGCCATCAGGTTCCACGCGTCGTCCACGCGAGGCCGGTCCTCAAAGGCGACCAGCCGCGCCGCCAGCGTACCGGGGGAAAGCATCTCCCGTCCGGCTTTCTTGCAGAAAACGCGGGAAATGTTGTAGTTTTCGTCGAATTCAATGCGATAGGCCGCATTTTCGAGGCAATGCGTTTCCGTGTATTCCGGCAAACGCACCGGTTCGGCAGGAATGACCTTGAAAACGGCGTAGCCCTTGGCCGGGACGTCCTCGGCATGGAAGGTAAGCGTTCCGTCCGCGACCACGGCGGGCAACAGCCGTTCGCCGGTCTGCACGGCAACGTTCTCCGCTCCGTTCCAAGGAACGGAAACCTCGCCGCCGCGCGGAAACGACAGCGTATTGAACACCGCGATACCCGTCGTGTCCAGCCTTGCAGCCAGTGCGGCCACTGCCGCCTCAATCGCCGTCTGCGCCGTCTGCTCGACGACGGCATGGTGCGCATACGCGTCCTCATAGACCGGCGCAATGGACGAGCCGGGGATAACATCGTGGAACTGATTCAGCAGCAGCAGCTTCCACGCCTCATGCAGCGGCTGCGCCGGGTAGGCCGGACCGAGGTCGTGCAGCAGCTGCCCGGACAGGACGGAGAGATTCTCTGCGTCGTGCATCCGAATCTCGTTTTTCCGGTTTCGGCGCTTAATACCGGCAACGGAGGTATATGTGCCGCGATGGTATTCAAAATACAGCTCGCCGTCCCAGTGCGGCACGCGCGTCTTTCCGTCGAGGTCGCGCTCCAGCCGGTGGTAATATTCCTGCACGCCGGAGAATTTGAGGTCCGGCACGCCGGGCAGGCCCTTGGCAATGCGGCGGCCGTTTTCGACCATCTGCATCGAGGTTCCGCCGCCGCCGTCGCCGTGGCCGAAGGAGCAGAGAATTTCGCGGTTCAGGTCCTTCTGCTGATAGCGCTGCCACGCACCCATGACGCTGCTGGGGTTGAGCTGACCGTTGTAGGTCGTCATCCAGTCCTTTTCGGCCTGCACCTTTTCCTTCGTCGCGATAAAATGCGACAGGACCTCGGAGCCGTCGATGCCGCGCCAGTAGAAGGTGTCGTAGGGCAGCTTGTTAAACTCGTTCCAGGAGATCTTCGTTGTCATAAAATACGGCACGCCGCTTTTTTTGAGAATCTGCGGCAGGGCCGCGCTGTAGCCGAACACGTCCGGCAGCCACAGCACCTCGCAGTTTTTGCCGAATTCGTCGCGGAAAAACCGCTTGCCGAACAGGAGCTGGCGCACCAGCGACTCGCCGCCGGTCAGATTCGTGTCGGCCTCAATCCACATCGCGCCCTCGACCTCCCAGCGGCCTTGTGCGATGCGTTTTTTGATCTCCGCGTAGAGCGCCGGGTCGTCCTGTTTGACGAATTCGTACAACTGCGGCTGCGAACACATAAAAATATATTCCGGATATTTGTCGATCAGGCGGATGGCCGTAGCGAAGGAGCGGATAACCTTTTCGCGTGTCTGCTCATAGCGCCAGAGCCACGCAACATCAATGTGCGTGCTGCCGACGGCAGCGATGACGGGCTTTTTCCCGCCGGAATTGCCGGTATAAATATGCTCCTGCACATAGGCCGAGGCCGTCTGCACGGAGCGCAGCAGGCTTTCGCGGTCCCCCGTCAGATCGAGCAGATTACACGCGGCGTTCACATGGCCGATCAGATCGACCCGCGCCATATCGTCCGTATCCATCTCATGCGCCGCGTCATAGGCCACTTTAAGATCATAATACAGCGCCAGCACCTCGCTGTCAACTGCCGCCAGAAACGGTCGGAAGCAAACCGGGCGCTCATAATACACCGTGTCGGTGTAGCCGCTGATATAGACCTCATATTCCTTGCCGCACTCGGCACATTGGGTGAATTCCACATCGCGGTGGTTCGAGTCCATGCCCGCGATGCACTGTCCGTTTAAGTACAGGCACATCTGCGGATTGGCCCACTGCCAGTATCCGCTGTCCCCCGCCTCAACGGAATACCACAAAATTTTCCCGTCCAGCTCCTGCGGGACGGTAAAGCGGTGGCGAAACCAGATATAGGTATCCCGGCCGCCCCAGTACTGCTTTTCGCGGTCATAGGGTTTCCAGTCGCCGCCGTGGTCGTCTGCGGGGTATTTCCCGTCGCGGTATTCGATACCGTCCAGCGGCTCACGATAGGAAAACGCCTTGCACCACAGCTCCTCCAGCAA